>JBDUEE010000175.1:0-19420 GCA_040002615.1 Chloroflexota bacterium
GCTAACGTGCCGGCCACGCGGTCACCGTCCAAGTCGATCCACGTCGCCGGCCGCGCATAGGAGGCACCTGGACTCATGGACTTCTCCAAGCTAAGCGCCAACGAGAAGCTTGCGACCTACAGCGCGGTTGCCCTGGTCATCGCAGGCATCATCAGCAACTGGGGCGGCCTGCTGTGGCTCTCGATCCTCGCCGGGCTCGCTGCATTGGTCGTCATCTTCCTGCCCCAGATGTCGCCCACCACGTCTCTCCCTGGATCCAAGGGGAGCTTGCTCGTGGCGCTGGGGGGAATCGCGGCGGCCGGAGCCGTCATTGAGATCCTCAGGTACCTGTCGTACTTCTTCAATACGCTGGGTGACTACCAGACCTTGCTCTTCCTGGTCGCGCTGGTTGCCGCGTTGGTACTGGCATGGGCCGGCTGGCAGTTCTTCCAGGCTGAGGGTGGCAAGTTCACGGTCGGCATGACCGGCAGCGCGCCCGCACCCTCTCCCGCCCCACCCGCAGAGGCGACACCCACCGCTCCGATGGCACCTCCGACCCCTGCGGCTCCTCCGGCTGAACCGATGAGAAACGACGAGCCGATGTCGTCGCCCCCGAGCGCCGGACCGCCGCCGATGGGCGGGACCGAGGACGACCGGACTTAATCCTGCAGCAGCTCCTCAGCGAGCTCCACGAGCAGGTCAACTGGGTCGGCCTGCTCGTCTGCGTTCCCCGCACGGGCGGCATTGAGGCGAGCAGCCACCGCATCGCCGCCCAGCCCGTCGTCGATGGCATCCACCGCTTCATTCAGGAGCAGTCGCCTGCCGGGATCCTGCTCCAGCGCCGCCACGTGGCGCACCATGCCCGACAGGTCGGCGTGCGTGGCTGCGACCTCCTGCGGAGGGTCGGCTAGGGCCTCCTCAAAATAGGCGATCGCCAGTACCAGCAGCAGGTCCGCATCGGCCTCCCGGCTTCGCACGTCCGTTTCCGTGGCGACCACGAACCGATAGCCGGCATGGGTCGGCTGGAAGCCAAGCCACGGACCGGCTTCGTGGGTCCGGCCGATGGCATAGGCGCCCTGCATGGCGCGCCCCGCGCCCCTTGCGAGCGCTGCCCTAGGACTCGATCTTGGTGGCCGGCAGCACCACGATGCGCCGGTTCGGCTCCACGCCGACCGACTGGGTGCGCACCTTTGGGTTCTCGACCAGGGCCATGTGCACGATGCGGCGCTCAACCGCAGGCATCGGCTCCAGCTGGATGATCTTGCCGCTTTGCACGACCCGCTTGGCGGCGCGCTCGGCCACGTCACGCAACTGCTCCTCGCGACGGCCGCGGTAGTTCTCGACGTCGACCGCGATGCGATGCCATTGACCTTCGCGTTTCGCGACGATCAGGTTGACCAGGTGCTGCAGGCTGGCCAGCTTCTCCCCGCGGCGACCGATCAGCACGCCGAGGTCGGTGCCCTTGACGTTCAGCTTCGACGTCTCACTGCCCATGGTGATCTCGACCGTGCCCTCCAGCCCCATCAGGCGCAGCAGCTCGGTCAGGACCTCCTGGCCGCCCACGATCGCGCCGCGTTCGGCTTCGGTCAGCTCCTCCAGCGGCTTGGCCGGGATGAACGGCGCCGGCTCGCGCGGCTCACGAGGCGGGCGGTCCGCGCGAGGCTCACGTGGAGCACGTGGTTCGCCCCGGTCGCGGCCACCACGGAAGTCACGACCGCCGCGGTCTGGACGGTCCGCTCGATCACGGCCGCCTCGGCCGCCCCGGCTGCGGCCACCGCCGGGTGTCCGCTCCGCGCCGGGAGCCCTCTCCGGACCGGGTACCTGCTCAGTGCCGGCAGCGCGCGCCAGCTCGGCCATCTGCTCGCCACCGTCCTCGCTGGCCGCGATGCCGGCCGGTGCGGCGGGCTCAAGGGGCGCGGGCGCCTCCGCCTCATCGGCCTCCTCGTCTGCATAGGTCGGCTCCGGGACGCGGACCGTCTCGGCCGCTGCCACCGCCGACTTGGGAGCCGCCAGGATGCGGGCATCCTCGCCGCCGACGCCGAGAATGCCCCGGCTGCCCTGCGAAAGAATCTCGATATCCAGCTCGGAGAGGTCGGATGCGAACTCGCGCATGGCGGTCCGGATCGCTTCCTCGACATTTTTGCCAGTGAATTCCCTGAAGGTCATCGTTTTCGGCCTCGTCGTCGTCTGGGTCCGGAGCGCGGACGCTTCCGGCTGTCGCCGGGCGCGCTTCCTGGGCGGTTGGGGGAGGGCTGCCGCGCATCGCGTTGCCCATTGCTGACCGGCTCGGGCTCGCGGCTCTTGGCGGCGCGCGGCCGGGTTTCTTCCTTCGGCGGCGCCCAGCGCGGCTGCCAGCCGAAGATCGGGAAAAGGTTGCCCCAGCCCATGATCGTGTATTGCTGCACGACCAGGTAGCCGGTGTACACGATCCAATACAGGATCAGGCCGCTGGGGAAGATGCCACCCCAGAAGATGGTCAGTAGGGGGAAGAGGTAGACCATTGTGCTGGTGGTGGTGGCGGTCGGGTCATCTGGATTCGGCTTCGGGCTGGTCATCTTGACCTGGACGAACTGCAAGACGGCGGCGATGACTGCCAGCCCGGACAGGGCGAAGCCACCGACAGCGAAGGCAAAGACGTGGTCCACCTTTGCCAGGTCCAGGTTGAACAGCCACGTGACCGCGGTATTGACGGGCTCCGTCAGCTTGATCGGATCGATCAGCTGACAGTTGAGCGGCAGGAAGTGGGTGTACTCGGGGATGTTGAACGCAGGCAGGTTGCAGGCACCATCGAACGGAGCCTTGAACTTGTTCGGCTCGCCGAGGATGCCGGTGATTCCCGGTAGCGAAGCCTGCAACTGGGCGAAGGTGTCCGATTTCGCCTGATCGGCCGTGAGCGTCACGACGTTCGAGGCGCGGATCAGCGCCTGGTAGAGGGCAAACAGGAGGGGGAGCTGGAGGACCACCGGCAGACAGCCGCCGAACTGGTTGACGCCGTGCTCCTTGTAGAGCGCCATCGTTTCTTCGGTGATTTTCTGCCGGTTGCCCTTGTGCTTGCGCTGGATCTCGCGGACCAGGGGCTGCATCCGCTGCATCTCGCGCTGAGACTGGATCTGGCGCACGAACAGGGGCGCCAGCAGAGTGCGGATGACGATCGTGAACACGATGATCGCCAGCGCGAAATCCAGCACCGGCAGCTGGTAGAAGGCGATCAGCAGGTTGAAAAGCGGCAGGAAGAAGACGTCCCAGGGAGGAGTGAAATGCTCGATCCCCAGGAAGCCGGCGCCGGTCACGAGTGGCAAATTCTTGCTCTTCCTGTGCTCAACGGACCGGGTCGTAGCCGCCGGGATGGAGCGGGTGACATCGGCCTATGCGCCTGGCGCCCATCCACGCTCCGCGCACGAGCCCGTAGCGCTCGACCGCGGCATAGGTGTACTCCGAGCAGGACGGCGTGTAGCGACAGCTCGGCGGCAGCCAGGCGAAGAGTCGCTGGTAGCCGCGGATCATGCCCAGGCCGATCTTCCTCATCCACCGATCCCCGATCGCTCCAGGAGCGACCCAAGCGCCACGCGGAGTTCCGCGTGACTCGCCGTCGCCGCCTCTGGCCGCGCGATCAGGAGCAAGTCCCACCCGGTCCCGATCGAGCCGCGCCGCTCGCGAATCAGCTCGCGCAGGCGGCGGCGCACCCGATTGCGCTGAACGGCCCCGCCGAGCGATCTAGGGGTGCTCAACCCGACCCTTGTGTCCGGTCCGTCGGTGCGCAGCGATCGCAGCACCAGCAGCCGGGTCGAGCGGGCCGTTCCATGACGCCCGAGAGCGTCGAAGTCCGCCTTGCGCCGAAGCATCGGCAGGGCAGGCACTTCAATGCGCCTCGCGCGTCAGACGGTAAGTCGCTTGCGCCCCTTCGCGCGTCGCCGGGCCAGCACGCGCCGACCGCCTTTCGAAGCCATGCGGGCGCGGAAGCCGTGTTCCCGCTTCCGTGCGCGCTTCTTGGGCTGGTAGGTCCTCTTCATCGGAGCGTGCTTGTCCTTTAGTTCAGCGGCGGCGAGGCGATTGCCCGGAAACACACGAACGGCTGGCTCGTCGCCAGCCCCACGCGATGGCCGTCTCCGGCTCGTCTCGCTCTGCCGGGCGATGATACCGATGCGCCGAGAGCAGGTCAAACCTCTGCGGGGTCTGGACCTTCCTCGGCGCTCATGACTCCCTGGTCTTATCAACGACCAATTCCGGCCGATTCGCGCTGCTTCTATGACTCGGCGGTCATGACAGGGATCGAAAGGCCCGAAAACCCGTCGGACTTAGGACAAGGCAGTCATGAAGCAACCTGGCATCAGCAATGGACCTGGCGTGGTCTCGAGGGCGGAGGGCGGAGGGCGCGCCACTTTGGCCGTATCGGCGAATCCATTGCCCCCGCCGAAAGCGCGCTGCTACACTACCCCGACCCCCCGAGCCCGGATGACCTAAACCGCGGTACCGCGACGTCCGGAGGGAGTAGGATTTTTGGTCCCAACGACCCCCTCCGCTGACCCATTGGAGACGGCGATTGATGGATGCGAAGCAGGTATGGCGCGCCGTCCTGGGTGAGCTGCAGGTCAGCCTCTCGCCCGCCAATTTCGAGACCTGGCTCAAGGACACCACGCTCGCCGAGATCGACGAGAGCCGCTTTCGCATCGCCGTTCCGAATGGATTCGCCCGCGACTGGCTGGACAATCGCTACCGCACCCTGGTGAGCCAGACACTGGCCCGGGTGGTGGGCGGATCGGTCCAGGTGGAGTTCGTGGTCGCCGATGCCCCGGGACCTCTGCCCGACCAGGCCGACGAGGATGGCCTGCCGCCTCCGCCAGCATCGGCCGGCGGCAATACGGTCAACCTCAATGGCCGCTACGCCTTCGCCAACTTCATCGTGGGCTCGGCCAACCGCCTGGCCCACGCCGCGGCCCTCAGCGTTGCCGAGCGGCCCGGGCATGCCTACAACCCGCTCTTCCTGTACGGCGGCGTGGGGCTGGGCAAGACACACCTCATGCATGCCATCGGCAATGCGGTGGCCGGCAAGTTCCCGCGCAAGCGGATCCTGTACGCCACGTCCGAGAAGTTCACCAACGACTTCATCAACTCCATTCGCGAGCAGAAGATGGAGGACTTCCGGAACCGATATCGCCGCATCGATGTGCTGCTGATCGATGACATCCAGTTCATCGCCGAACGCGAGCGAACCCAGGAGGAGTTCTTCCACACCTTCAACGCCATCCACGAGGCCGGCAAGCAGATCGTGCTCTCGTCCGATCGGCCTCCGAAGGCGATCACCACCCTGGAAGAGCGCCTGCGCTCTCGGTTCGAGTGGGGCCTCATCGCCGACCTGACACCACCGGACCTCGAGACCCGCATCGCCATCCTGCGCTCGAAGGCAGAGGACCAGCTCAACCTGATCCCGGCCGAGGTGATCGAGTTCATCGCGCGCAAGGTGGTCAGCAACATCCGCGAGCTCGAGGGCGCGCTGAACCGGGTGATCGCCTACGCCAGCATGTCCGGCATGCCGATCAACAACGAGCTCGCCAGCGCGGTGCTCTCGAACGTGATGTACAACCCCAAGAAGCGATCGATCACCCCGCAGCGCATCGTGCGCGCGGTGGCCGATTACTACGGGGTCAACCTCGACCAGCTGCGGAGCTCGAAACGGGACCGCGCAATCGTGGTGCCGCGCCAGATCGCCATGTACCTGATTCGCGAGGAGACCGACATCTCGCTGCTGCGCATCGGCGCCGAACTGGGTGGGCGCGATCACTCCACCGTGCTGCATGCCTGCGACAAGATCGCGCGGGAGCTGGCCGAGAACGACGAGATGCGTCGTGAGATCAGCGCGGTGCGGGAGATGATCTATTCCGAGTGATCGCACTGGGCGCGGCACGCCGGGTGGATAAGCGACCCGTCGTGGTGGATATCGGCGCCGCCATGTGGACAACCGGACAGCACCCCCGGACCCGCCGACGACGGTGGGACACAGTTATCAGATCCTTGCCCACCATCGGCGCACCAATTACACCGATGCCGTCCACCACATCGGGCCAGATACCAACACGCCGAACCACCGATGGCGAGCGCGCTCGGGCTGGCGGATCCACAACATCCACACCCCTACGAGGGGCGACGACGAATAGGTATTCTTTCATTGGTTTCGTAATGGGATTGCGCGACGCTCTCATGACCTGTCCACTCAGGCAGGTTGGTGGGCCGATGAGGATGAGGGCTCGATGAACATCTCGGTGATGCAGGAGAACCTGGCACGTGGGCTCGGCGTGGTCAGCCGGGCGGTCAGCAGCCGCGCCAGCCTGCCCGTGCTGGCGAACGTCCTGCTCAAGACCGAGAACAATGGGCTGAAGCTGACTGCCACCAACTTGGAGATCGGCATCAATTGCTGGGTGCCGGGTAAGGTCGAAGCGGAGGGCGAGATCACGGTCCCGGCCAAGCTTCTGACCGACCTTGTCATGTCGCTGCCGAACCAGCGCATCGACCTGCAGCTGTCCGCCAAGGACCGAACGCTCAAGGTCAACTGCGGCACCAGCCGCGCCAGCATCAAGGGCATCGACGCGGATGAGTTTCCGGTCGTGGCTGCCATCGGCGAGTCGCCGGCCACGAGCGTCGAAGCTCGCCAGCTGCGCGATGCGTTGGGCGAGGTGGTCTTTGCCGCGGCCAGCGACGAGAGCCGGCCGATACTGACCGGGGTGCTGACAAAGTTCTCCGGCGAGGCGATGACCCTGGCCGCCGCGGACAACTACCGGATCGCGGTGCGCAGCCTGGCAACCAGCCGGGCGGTGGCGCCGGAGATGAGCATCGTCGTGCCGGCTCGCTCGTATGCCGAGCTGATCCGTATCCTGCCCGACAGCGACGACCCGATCGACATCACCGTTACGCCGAACAAGAGCCAGGTGCTCTTCCACGTTGAGGGCATCGACCTGGTGTCGCGGCTGATCGAGGGCCAGTTCCCGAACTATGAGCCGGTGATCCCCACCGGCCACTCGAGCCGGGCGGTGATTGACCGCGAGTCGTTCCTGGCCGGCGCGCGGCGGGCCAGCATCTTCGCGCGCGACAGCGCCAACATCGTGAAGGTCGAGCTCGCTGGCGACGGTGGCGAGGGGATCTCGATCACGGCGCATGCCGCCGACATCGGCGAAAATGCGGACACCCTGGACGCCACGCTCGAGGGGCAGGCCACCACCATCGCCTTCAATGCCCGCTACCTGATCGACGTGCTGGCCAACCTGCGGGCCGAGCAGGCAGCCCTGGAGCTGTCCGGGCCACTGGCACCCGGCGTGATCAAGGGCGTCGGCAAGGACGACTACGTCCACGTCATCATGCCGGTCCGCACGGCCTCGTAAGGACCGATGCCGGCGCCATGCGCCTGACCCGGCTCTCGCTGACCGACTTTCGGAGCTACGCGGCCGCCGAGCTGCACCCTGACCCCGGTCTCACCATCGTCGCCGGGCCGAACGGGGCGGGCAAGACGAACCTGCTGGAGGCGGTGCACCTGGCCATCACCGGTCGATCGCACAGGGTCGCAGCCGACCACGAGCTGGTGCGCCATGGCCGGCCCTTCGCCCGCATCCGTTTGGACCTGGCCGCCGAGGGCGGTGACGGACCGACAGCCAGCGTGGAGCTGTCGCTGCCCGGCGAGCTCGCATCGCCCGAGGTCCGCAAGCGGTTGATGCTGAATGGCGTGGCGCGGCGGGCGTCGAGCGTCAGCGAGACGGCGCGATCGGTCCTGTTCCGGCCGGAGGAGATGCTGCTGCTGATCGGAGCGCCGTCAGAGCGGCGCCGATTCCTGGACGCGATCCTGGCGCAGCGCGACCGTCGCGTGGCCCGCGACCTGTCCGAGCTCACGAGCGTGCTGGCGCAGCGCAATGCCCTGCTGCGAGCCATCCGCCGCGAGGAGGCGACGCCCGATGGGCTCGGCTTCTGGGACGAGCAGCTGGCCCAGGTCGGGGCCCGAGTCATGGCCGCGCGCCTGCAGCTGGTGAAGGAGCTGGACGAGCGGCTGCCGGACCTGCACGACGCGGTGGCGCCGCGCGAAGAACGCGACGACAGGGTGCGGCTCACCTATTTGGATACCCTCAAGGACGCCTGGCCTGATCGACCGGCCGGTGACGACGCCGAGGCCCTGACGTTGGCATTTCGGCGGCGCATCAGCGACGCCCGCCAGAAGGAGCTGTGGAACGGTGTCAGCCTGGTGGGCCCGCAGCGCGACGACCTGCGTGTCGACCTGGGCGGCCGGGACGTGGCCAGCCACGCCAGCCGCGGCCAGCAACGGACCATCATCGTGGCCATGAAGCTGGCGGAGCGGGACCTGCTTGGCGCCGATGACGCCCCGGCGCCCATCGTCCTGCTCGACGACGTCTTCAGCGAGCTGGACCGTGAGCGGGCAGAGCGCACGCTGGGGCTGCTGCTCGATCGCGGCCAGGTGCTGGTGACCACCGCGGATCTGGCTGTCCTGCCACCCGGCCGACGGCGGAGCGTACCGGTCTGGCAGGTCGGGGACGGCGAGCTGCGCCTCTCGCCGCGGGTGGCCTGACGATGGGCGGCGGTGGCGAGGAGGCAGCGGTGGCCGTGCAGCGCGCCCTGCTGGCCTGCATGGGCCCGGCGGCCGCCGAGCAGCTGGCCACCGCCCAGCTGCGCCTGGCGTGGCAGGAGACGGTTGCTGATGCCGGTCTGGCGCGCGGCGGGCTGAGCAGCCGCCTGGTGCGGCACAGCAACGGCGTGGGGCACGTGGAGGCCTCCGAGGCAATCCTGGCGCAGGAGCTGACCCTGCGTGCCGGGCCACTGGTACGGGCCGTCAACGAGCGGCTCAAGGGGCGGCCGGGGGCGACCATCGAGCTCCAGCGACTGGCCATATCGGTTGGTCGCGGCCGGGAGGAGCGCTCCCTATAATCGGCGCGAAGTGCGGCGCCACCCGGCGTCGCCAGCGTGGCAGGTAGCCGATGACACACCGTCTGGCCACCCGGCTCGGGCTGCCGGCGTCCGAGGATCGCCTCGCCGGCGCCCTTGACCTGGTGCGTTTTCACGAGCCGGCGACCGGCTCGCTGGTCCGCACCAAGGGCAGCCTGTTTCTCCTCGCCCAGCTGACGGGGGGCGATGGTCAGCTGGCGCGTGCGGCGGGTGAGGCGCTCGAGCAGATCGAGCACGACTACTACTACGACCTGTCCGCGGGCGCGCTGGGCGCCTTGGGCAAGGCGCTGGCCAACGCCAACCGGCGCCTCTTCCATCAGCGTGGCCGCCTGGGCATCCCTCGCCGCGGCGGGGTGAGCATCATCGCCATGGCCATTCGCGGCCGAGAGGCGCATGTCGCCAAGCTCGGCCCGGCGGCCGCCGTGATCCTGCGCGAGGGCCGCATGTATGAGCTCCCACCCCCTCCCGCAGTCCACGAGGAGGACCCTCGCGTGCGCGAGCGCCGCGTGGCGGCGACGCTCGGGGAGGCCCTCGAGATCACGCCGTACACCTGGCACGGCGAGCTGGCCGCCGGCGACCGCCTGGCGCTTGTCAGCCGCAACCTCGCAACCGTGGTGGGTGTCGACGAGCTGAAGCACGCGCTGGCCAGCCAGCGTCCGGCGGCGGCCGTCGAGCACATCGAGCGCCTGTTCCAGATCCGCGGCGGAAAGGGATCGGACGGCATCCTGGCCATCGAGGTCATGCAGCTGGCAGTGACCGACACAACCCGGCAGCTCGAGCCGGTGCGGCCCTCCGAGCCGCTGGCCGGCCTCCCTGACGAGAGCCCGGTGCCGATGGCCGATGCGATCGGTCGCTTTCTGCATCGAATGGGCGACGCCATCGATGGCCTGCAGGCGCTGCTGGGGCGCGCGGTCCTGTACGGATTCAACTTCGTGCTGGCCTTCGTCCCACGCCGTCGGCCGCATTACCCGCGCCAGATCCTGCGCACCGCCGCGGTCGAGGAGGGACGCCGCCGACGGCTGGGACTGGTCGGCATGGCGGGCGTGGCTGCCATCCTGGCGGTCGGAACGAGCGTGGCCAGCCTGCCGGCCGTGCCGCCGACCGAGGCGATTCCGAACGCCCTGATCGTGCGCCAGGCGATCGAAGAGGCGCATGCCCTGATGGCCCAGGTTACCGAGGAAGTGGATGGCAGGGACCTGGTCGAACGCGCCCCCGAGACAGCCACCGAACTGCTGAACAATGCATACGCGGCGCTGAATCGCGCCACGGACGCCGGCGTGCCACCCAGCGCGCTGGATCGCCTGCGCGAGCGGGTCGACCATGGGCTGGACCGCATCTACGCCGTCGCGCGCCTGAATGAGACAACCACGGTCGTCGAGCTGGCCGCTTCCTTCCAACCCCTTGATCCGTTCGACATGGTGTCCGCCGCGGACGGCTCACTGTGGGTCGCCGAGACGGGTCGCGGGCGAGTGCTGCGCGTTGACCCGGCCAGCGGCGAGACGACGGTGGTCTATCGCTCAGGCCAGGCGATCGGCGAGCGAACGGCTGGTGAGCCGTGGATGATCGCCACGGCGGCCACCGACGTGGTCCTGATCGACCGCCAGCGCCAGGCATGGCGCTTCGACCTGGGCGAGCGGGAGCCGCAGGCGCTGACCCTGCCGGGCCTGGGCGATATCGGTGGCCGCAGCCGGCTGCTGGCGGCATTGCAGCATCGGCCGCCGCTCGAGATCTTCAACCTGTACGTGGTCGACGCGGCTCGCGACGACGTGCGCAAGTGGACGCCTGGCGACGTCGTGCCCGTCGTCTATCCCCGGCGGCCGGAGCGCTTCCTGACAGATGCGCCGGACCTCTCGCCGGCGGACGCCCGCGACCTGTTCGTGGACGTCAACCTGTGGCTGCTGCAGCAGAACACCGTCACGCGGGTGAACTTCGGGGTGCCGCTGCCGCAGGAGGACTATTCGCTCGACCCGCCGCCAGATGCCGAAATTCGCGACCCGCTCGACTACCGGCTGCTGGACGGCGCCACCATCGGTGAGCGGGAGCTGTTCTATGTCTACGACGCGGCCAATGCCCAGATCGTCGCGTTCCAGCGTGCCGATGGCGCGTTCGTGCGCCAGTGGCTGGCGCCGAACCGGGGCGCGTGGGCCGGGTTGCTGGACACTGTGGTGGGCATGAGCGTCGGCTCCGTGGCCGACGGCCCGCCGGTGGCCACGCTGCTCACGCCGGATCGCATCGTCCGGGTCGTCCTCGAGTAGGCCGCTAGAATCGGATCCATGCGCGACCAGCCTTTCGGCCGGGTCCGGCTGATCGAGATGGTGGTTGAGAGCGTGCGGGTGCACATGCTCTCCAGCCAGCACGTGGTGATCCTCAAGGAGTCGGAGCGGGACCGATATCTGCCGATCTGGATCGGTCCTGCCGAGGCCAATGCGATCGCAATGCGGCTGCAGGGCTTGTCGGCGGAGCGCCCGCTGACCCACGACCTGATGGTCAGCGTCCTGGGCGCGTTGAACTCCAGCCTCAGCCGGGTGGTGGTCACCCACGTCACCGACGGCACCTTCCACGCGCGCCTGTACCTGGAGCTGGCCGACGGCAGCGAGGCCGAGATCGACTCGCGCACCTCGGACGCGATCGCGATCGCCGTGCGCACCGGGTCGACCATTTATGTCGACGAGCGGGTGCTCGACGAGGCCGGGGTCGAGCCGGAGCAGGACGAAGGTGGCCCGTCGGACGAGAAGCTGGCCGTGTTCCGAGAGTTCGTCAATTCGCTCGACGTGGACCTGGAGAGCGGCGAGAGCCCGCCACCCGAAGAGCAGAGCTAGCGACGCCGGCCGAGCACTATCTTGCTCGGCTTCTCGCACGTCCGATGTTGTCAAATTCAGGCCACAGCGGCATCGGATCGTCAGATGCGCGGTTCATGACCCTTGCTGCAGGGTCGCAGCCGCATGTGACGAATCATCGGCCCGCATCGCGGCCCGGTGCGGCCCTGGTCTGAATCTGCCGATTTCAGCCTCTCGGCCGCGACCGTCCGCCGGAGCCGAGCACCTCGTCGCGTCGTGTCCACAGCGCCCAGCGCAGGATGGCCAGGTCACGAAAGGTGCGCAGGATCTTGGTGAAGCTCGCCCCGGTGTTGGTCCCAGCCGTCCGCGGGTAGTGGTTAACCCCGACCTGCGCCAGGCGCGCGCCCCGCGCCCGCAGCTTGATCAGCATCTCGGCGGACAGGAACGGGCCGTCCGCGTCAAGTCGCAGGCCGTCGAACAGCTCCCGCCTGAAGAGCTTCATGGCGCAATCGATGTCGCGCACCCGCAGCCCGAAGGCGACCGATACGATCGCGTTGTACGTCTTGGCGATGAAGATGCGGTGGAAAGGGTCGCGGCGCTTGATGCGATAGCCGATCACTCCATCAGCAGGCTTGCCCGCATCGGCCAGCCGCTCGAGCAGGCGTGCCATCTCCTTGAGGTCGAACTGCAGGTCCCCGTCGCTGAAGCAGACCAGCTCGCCGCTGGCGTTGGCAAACCCCGCCTTCAAGGCGCCGCCGTATCCGCGGTTGGGCTGGTGGTGGACGCGGACCCGCGGATTGGCAGCGGCCCGGGCATCGGCCAGCTGCGGGGTGCGGTCAGACGAGCCGTCGTCGACGATGAGGACCTCCAGCGAGCCGTCCACCAGCGGGCCAATCTCGGCCAGGGCCAGCTCCACGGTCCGCTCGACGTTCTCCTCCTCGTTGTAGGCCGGGAAGAAGAAGGTCAGCCGCGGACGCGGCTCCGCGGTACCCGGATCCATCGGTTCGGTCATCTGTGAGCCACGATGCGGAGCAGGTCGGTGTAGCCGGAGTAGGTCGAGATCGTCTCGGTCTCCCAGGTGGCGACGAGCTGGTCGAGCTCCCAGTAGGGGGGCACCACGTACACGGGCCGCAGGCGGTAGAACGTGCCGATGGCGCGATCGATCGTACCGTACCCGTCATCCAGGATGTTCCGCTCGTCGATGATCTTGACGTCTGGCCGCTCCCCCAGCACCCAGCGGTGGTACCAGAGCGGCGTGCTGTAGCTCCACCAGCTGATCACCACCGCATTCGGCGGGAGCACGGCCTGGACCGATGCCACCCACGCGTCGGCATCGCGGTTCGCGCCCTGTTCGGCGCGCTCGGGATAGAGGGTCACGAGGGCGCCGGCGGGAAGGAGCGCTCCACAGGCGAGCACCACCGCGCCGGCCGCTACCGCCGCCCGCCGCCGGCCGGGTTCGGCGAGCATCCGCCGGCTGGCATCCGCCAGGGCTCGCGCCGCCGCTGCTGAGATGGCGCTGAGGGCAATGCCGATCAGCACGGCGCCGACCAGCACGGTGAGCATGTAGTACCTGGCGATGTCGCCATCGGGGAAGTTCATGGAGTAGGCGACGTTCATCAGCACCAGCAGAGCCAGGAACACGAACCCGCGGAGGTCGCGCGCAGCCAGGACCGATGCCCCCACCGCGGCGATCAGCCAGCCCGGACCGATGAACTGGCGCTCGAGAATGCGCTCGGCATCGGCCCACTTGCCGGCCAGGTTGTAGAGCGGGTTGGCGAGCGAATCGAAGAGGTGGCGGAACTGCTCGGCAAAGACCAGGTACCGGAAGCGCTCGAACGTATCTGGTCGCGCGTAGAAGAGCGGCGGTTCCGACGGCGTCAGCGCCCGGATCGGGATGTAGGCGTACACGCTCAGACCCAGCAGCAGCAGTCCCACGCATGCCAGCAGGAGACGCCAGCGGCGCCAGATGTCGCGGTCCACCAGCAGCAGCCAGGCGGCGATGCCAAATGCCATCAGCCCGATGAGCGGGTGGTTGCCCAGCCCCAGCCCGAAGGCCAGCGCGGCGACCATCGGCCATGCGGCAGCCCGTGGTGAGCGCGCCCGCACGGCCGATCGCCAGCTGACCATCAGCCACACCAGCAGGGCCACCAGCAGGATATGCAGCGCATGGACATCGGCCCGCAGGGCGTTGCGCCATGGCTCGGAGGCGAAGGCAAAGGCCAGGCCACCGATCGCC
The DNA here is from genome assembly GCA_040002615.1 of Chloroflexota bacterium. GTDB lineage: Bacteria > Chloroflexota > Limnocylindria > QHBO01 > QHBO01 > DASSCW01. The sequence continues at coordinate 13,927 of JBDUEE010000175.1, forward strand.
GCCGCGCCCGCCACCGTCCAACGGTGCCGCTCCACGGCCAGCTGCCCGATGATCAGGACCACCAGCCCGGCCGCCGCGGCGATGCACACGCCGGAGAGCAGGTTCATGCGCCACGCCACCTCACCGATGGGCAGATGGCTCCACAGCCATCCGACCAGCGTGTAGGTCGGGAAGCCGGTCGGGTGGAAGATCGACAGGGTGTATGGGACGGTCTGCGCCTCTCCGGTATCCCAGAAGGCGGTGGAAGGCAACATGGTGCGCAGGTAGATGCCCAGCGCCAGCAGGGCCACGGCGGCGGCAGTCCAGGCCAGCTCAGGCGAGGCATACGGAATGGCTGAGCGCCCGCCGGCCGACGCAACCGAGGGCCGACCGGGGGCGTCCGGACCTCGATGTATACTCACCGCCACCTTGGCGTGGAAGACCATCCGGCGCCCGTGACGGTAGCGCCGGAAGCGATGACCCGCGACTCCGTGAGGCGGCGGGGCGCGGGGCCATTTGGCCTCCCCCTGCCGCGCGACGCCGTCACGGCCCTCATCGTCATCATCATCGGCGGGATGCTCCTGCGCGTCCTGGTTGCGGGCGTCCTGCTGCCGCTGTCCGGCTTCCGGATCGACGTCGGCGACTTCACCGCCTGGGCGCATCGGCTGACAGATGCCGGACCGGGCGCATTCTACGATCCGACCTACTTCAGCGACTACCCACCCGGCTACCTCTACGTGCTGTGGGTGCTGGGCTCCCTCGGTCGGGCTCTGCAGCCGCTATTGCTTGGGGTCGACATTACGGGCGGCCTTGTCAAGATTCCTGGCGTCCTGGCGGATGCGGGCGTGGCAGCCATGCTCTTCCTCTACTCGCGCCGCTTCCTGGATGGCAAGTTCGGGGCCTGGAGCGGAGAGCGGATCGGCCTTATTGCCGCCACCATTTACCTCCTCAACCCCGGCACGATCTTCAACTCGGCGGTGTGGGGCCAGGTCGATTCGGTCGGAACGCTGGCCGTGCTAGTCACGCTGTACCTGCTGGCCCGAGGACGCACGGAGCTGGCCGCCCTGGGTGCCGTCGTCGCCCTGCTGATCAAGTTCCAGTACGCGTTCGTCATCCCGATCGTGGCGATCGTTGGCATCAAGCGCCACGTGCTCGGCCGCTCTTCGGATCCTGAGCAGGCCGGGCGGCCGGACCTGCTGCGAGTGCTGACGTCGCTTGCCGTCGGCCTGGCGTCGCTGGTTGTGCTCATCCTGCCGTTCGGCCTGACCCTGTGGGCACCGTCCGATCCGACCCACGGCCTGTACCAGAAGTTCGTGGCCGCCTCGAACATCTACAAGGGCCTGACCATCAACGCCATGAACCTGTGGCGCAATCCCTTCAGCGGGCTGGGCGACACCATCACCTGGGGCTGCGACGCTCCGAGCCTGCCGCCGCCAGCGCCACAGTCATGCCTGGACGGCGCCGGCGTGGCTTTCAGCCTCGGCTCCATGCCGGTCAGCTGGCAGCTGGTGGGGGTAGTGCTGTTCGCTGCCGTGGCGCTGGTGGCCTTCTGGCAGATCGCCCGTCGCGATGATGGTGAGGGCCTGTTGCTCGGCGCGCTGCTGCTGGCGGTCGCCTTCTTCGCCTTCCCGACACGGGTCCACGAGCGCTACATGTTCCCCGCCCTGGCGCTGGCGGCGCCGTTGGTGATGCAGCGCTGGCGGATCGGCCGCGTTGGCCTGGGGCTGGCGGTGATCGGCGCCAGCCTGTTCGCGCTGCTGATGTACGCACGTCCGGTCACTGGCTCGACTGCCGACGGCAACCAGGCGCTTGCCCAGGTTGCAGTGGTGGTGCTGCTCGCCGTCACGCCCATCGCGCTGGCCATGTGGGGTGGATCTGCCCTGTACGCCCTGCTGTCCCTCTCCTTCTTTGCCAATGTGTACTGGGTCTACACCGCCGACTGGTCATTCGTCGGAGGGGCGCCGATCAACCCCGGCATCAACGGCGACCCGATGGTCCGCGACCCGTTCCTGGCCACCACCGTCTTCAGCGACTACGGAATCTTCGCGGTCTCGGGCGTGATCGTGGTGGTGCTGGCGATGCTCGCCTGGCGGGTGGCCATGCACGCCAGGGCGCCGACCCAGCAGCTGGCTGTTGAGCGCACAGCCGCGCCACCACCGCAACCGATGGGCGAGATCGAGGAGCAGGGCTGGCCGCGAGTGCCGGCCAGCAACCGGTTCGACCGGCTGATTGCCTGGCTGCACCCGGATCGGCGCGATCCGTACCTCCGCGAACGCGGGCGGCGGCTCGATCGCCTGGACCTGGCGCTGCTGGTCGGGCTGCTGGTGTTTGCGTTCCTCTTCCGCCTGTGGCGGCTCGACACGCCGCGATCGATGCACTTCGACGAGGTGTACCACGCCCGCTCGGCCACCGAATGGCTGGCCGACTGGCAGGAAGGCTGGACGCGGGACACCTACGAGTGGACGCACCCCATGCTGGCCAAGTACCTGATCGCCGCCGGCATCGTGGTGGCGGACCCGAACAAGGTCATCGCCGAGACCTCGAGTGGAGCGGCATTCAAGGCGCTGGCCGTTGCATCGCAGCGAAAATCGACCGGGATCGCCGAGTCGATTGTCTTCGGCGGCGCCGGGAAGACGATCACCGCGCGATCGGTCCTGAGCGGCGGGGTCGTGGCGGAGTGGCAGGCGAACGGCGAGGTCGCCAGCCTGGCCTATGACCTGGACAACCAGCGACTGCTGGTCGGCCTCGCGGGGAGCGGCAGCGTCTCAACCTACGCGACCGCGGCGTTCCTGGGCTCAACCGGGACGCGCGACCCGCCAGCAGCCGGGCCTGCGATCGAGACCGGCCTGGCGGGTGTCGACCAGATCGACGTGCCCGAGGGGCAGTCCGCGCTCCTCTTCCGCGGGCCGGATGGCATCGTCGAAACCGAGCGTGCGACGGGCGCAGAGGTCGCTCGCAGCAACCTGCGCGCCGGTGGCGTGGGCTACGTGCCGGCCAGCGGCGGCGGCGACTCTCCGAAGGGCCCCTTCGTGGTCGCCACGGACCAGTCGAAGGGGGTGCTGGTGGTGCTGGACGCGGGTTCGCTGCTCCCCAGCAAATCGGCGAACGGCAAGGGGCGCACCGAGGACCTGCCGTCGGCGCCGGTCGGCCCGCTGGAGGTGCGCGGCCAGGGCGACGACCTGCAGGTCTGGGTACCGGTCGGCACGCTGCCGGCCGACGACGAGCATCCAGCGCTGGCCGGCGGCATCACCGTCTTCGACGAGCAGGTCAACGTGATCGACACCGCCCCGCTGCCGGGCACGCCCCAGCTCATCGGCTGGCAGTCGGTGGCCAACATCATCTACATCGCGGGCTTCGATACCTCCAGCGGCCAGCCCGCGGTGTGGACCGTGCAGCCGATCGGCAACGGAGGAACCCAGAGCGCAGGCTTCGCGGCCTTCGACACGACGCTGCTGCCGGGGGAACCACTGGCCCTTGCCTTCGACCTGTCGGACCACGACCAGGACGAGGACCACGAGCGGCTGCTGGTGTCGGTCGCGACCGAGGACGGTGGCAGCCTGGTGCAGATCGACGCCGGCAGCAATGCGTTCGCCTGGCGCCTGTCCGGGATCGTGTTCGGCTCGATCCTGGTCGCGCTGATCTACCTGCTGGCCTCCACGATGTTCGGGCGCCGTCGGATCGCCCTGCTGGCCGCCATCTTCGTGGCAGTCGACGGCATGAGCTACGTGATGAGCCGGATCAGCATGAACGACATCTTCGTGGCGGTCTTCATCACCGCCGCCTACCTGCTGTTCTGGCAGGTCTGGTCCGGCCGATGGACGCGCAGCGCCTGGTGGGCCTTGCCGCTGGTCGGCGTCTTGATCGGCCTGGCGGCAGCCACCAAGTGGGTGGGCATCTACGCCCTGCTTGGCCTGTGGATCCTGGTGCTCGCCCGCTCGTCGCTGGGGCGCTTCCTGCTTGTGGCGCTGGCGGCGCTGGTGGCGGTGGTCATGGGCTTCGGTGCGCCGTGGCCATTCCTGGTCATCTCGCTGATGGCCCTGGCCCTGGCGCTCATCGTGGTCTGGGTCAGGCCCATCGAGCTCGAGCTGCGCGACCTCCTGGGCCTGGCCAGCACCGCGGTCGTTCTGCTCGGGATTGGCGTGGCCTTCGCCACGGCCTTCAACCAGGTCGAAGGGGCGCGAGAGCCGCGCAGCGCGGTGGAGCTGGTGTTCGGGCTGCTGGCGCGGGCGGCGCAGGCCGCCTGGCCTGCCTGGATCCTGCTCGGCGCGGCCGCGCTTCTCCTCCTGCTGCGCGCCGTGTGGTCCCTGGTCGACCCGGCCAGCGACCGCCGCTGGCAGATCCCCGGTGAGCTGGGGGGCTTCGCCTGGTCATGGGTCGGCGCCTGCCTGGCGGTGATCCCGCTGCTCGTCTACTTCCTGGCCTACGTGCCGTACCTGCAGCTGGGTCACCCGATCGCCGGCCCGTCCGGCGGGCCGGGGTATGGCTGGAGCCTGGACGAGCTGCAGGCCCAGATGTTCGGCTACCACTTCGGCCTGCAGGCCGGCCACCCCTCATCCTCGCCGTGGTGGAGCTGGCCACTCGACCTCAAGCCGGTCTGGTTCTACGGGCACGACTTCGACGGCCGCCGGACAGCGGTCATCTACAACGGCGGCAATCCGATCCTGTTCTGGGCGGGCGTGCCGGCCATCGCCTGGTGCGCGGTCCAGGCCTGGCGCCGCCGCTCCCCGGCGCTGGTGCTGCTGGTGGTGGCCTTCGCCTTCCAGTTCCTGCCGTGGACCTGGATCGAGCGGGCGACCTTCCAATACCACTACCTGACCGCCGTGATATTCGCGATGGTGGCCGTGGCCTACGTCGTCGACGAGATGCTGCGGTCGTGGAGCTACCGGCCGCTGGGCATCGCCTTCCTGGTGCTGGCGGCGGTGGCGGGCGTCCTGGTCTTCCCGCTGGGATCGGCCATGGCCATGCCCGATTGGTACATCAACATGGCACGCTCCTATCCGCCCTGGAACTACGGCTTCCAGTTCCCTGAGCCGCCGCAGGGCGACCGCGAGTCGCGGCTGGCGGTCGACATGATCCGGCTCGCCGCCGGCACGCTGGTGGCGGTCAGTGCGGCCGCGTTCGCCCTGTTCGGTCGGCCTCTACTCGGCCCGCGGCCGCCGCAGCGAGACGACGAGCAAGGCGGCGCCCAGGACGACCAGCCCGATCGGCCAGACGACGTCACGGTCGATGGCGGGCAGGTACTGGTCGACCAGGAACCAGATCCCAGCGCCGATCAGGATCAGGCCGAAGATCACGGCAGCGCCTGAGCCTCGCCGCGGTCGGTACGGCTGCTCGCCGGCCCACTCCGGACCTGGGCTGACCGGCCCCAACGGTGTGCCGTCGCCTGGCGTCGTGCCCGCCTTGGCTGCCGAGGCGGCGCCCGGTGGTGCGACGACCGGGCCCTCCGGCACGACGATCCACATCACGATGTAGAGGAGAACAAAGAAGCCACCGGTGACGACGCCCAGGACGGCCC
>JBDUEE010000176.1:0-2522 GCA_040002615.1 Chloroflexota bacterium
GAGGAGCGCACGCCACTCGTCGTCCTGGCCGGCAAGGAGTACGGGTCCGGCAGCAGCCGCGACTGGGCCGCAAAAGGTCCATTCCTTCTTGGGGTGCGAGCCGTGCTCGCCGAGTCATACGAGCGGATTCATCGGTCGAACCTGGTCGGGATGGGCATCCTGCCGTTGCAGTACCTGCCCGGAGAGAACGCCTCGTCGCTGGGCCTGACCGGTCGCGAGACCTACACGATCGAGGGCATCTCTGGTGGCCTGCAGCCGAGGCAGGAGCTGACCGTCGTGGTGCGCGACGACAACGGTAAACAGCGCACATTCCGTGCGGTCGCACGGCTGGATGGCGAGATCGACGTCACCTACCTGGCCAACGGCGGGGTGTTGCAGACCGTTCTGCGGCGGCTCGCTGGCTGAATGACCGAGCGTAGCGCAGGAGAAACGGGTGCCCAACTCGTCAACCAATGATGACTCCCACCGGCAATAGTTTCGGTCTGGCCTGCAGGCGCCATTGCTGGCACGCGAGGGATCGGGCTAGACTCAGCGAGCCCTTCATCCGCTGGAGCATTCCGTGACCGTCCGCCCTGCCGACGACCTGCGCGCCAAGATCCGCGAGGTGCCCGACTTTCCCAAGCCGGGGATCCTGTTCTACGACATCACCACCCTGCTGAAGGAGCCGCGCGCCTTCAGCGACGTGATCGACCGCATGGCGGAGCCGGTGATGGACGACCGCATCGACCTGGTGGTGGGCATGGAGTCGCGCGGTTTCATTTTCGCCGCGCCACTTGCCTACAAGCTGCGTGCGGGCTTCGTGCCGGTCCGCAAGCTGGGCAAGCTGCCAGCCGATACGATAGAGGTCGAATATGACCTCGAGTACGGTACCGCCACGTTGGAGGTCCATCGCGACGCCATTGCCGAGGGCCAGCGCGTGCTGATCGTGGACGACCTGCTCGCCACCGGCGGCACGGTGCTCGGCACCATCGAGCTCGTAACGCGGTTGGGAGGCGAGATTGCAGGCCTCTCGTTCATGGTCGAGCTGACCGCGCTGCACGGTCGCGACAAGCTCGGCGACCACCCGATTCACACGCTCATCACGTACTGAGCGCCGGACCGAACGGTGGCGGTCGCCCCAAGGACCGATCTCTACGCCCGCGCCGTCTCCGATCGCGATGAGATCGCCGCCTTCCTGCGCACGGATCGCCGCTATGCCGCATACGCTCTTGGCGACCTGGATGGGCCCGCTCGGGACCGATGCAGCTGGGGCATCGCCTACGACGATCGCGGCCGGGCGGTGGCGCTGGCCATGCACCAGGACGGGTTGATCCCGCAGCCGCTGTTCCTGATGGGCGAACCTGCGGGATGCCGCGAGATCCTCGACGCGGTCGTCCGGCCGCGGGATGCGTATCTGCTCGGCACCGAGTCATTGGACGCGGCGGTGGCAGACCTGTATGAGCTGGAGGGACCGGTCAGGCTGCACCGCATGGTGGTCGACAGCTCCACCTTCCGCCCCTTTGCCGGTCCGGCGGATCGCCTGGGGGCGGCGGACATCGACAACCTCAATCGGCTCTACCAGCTGGGCCTCCGGGGAGGCTTTCCGGCCAGCGTGCTGGAGGACGGCGTGTACTACGGGGTGCGGGTGCGGGGCCAGCTGGTCAGCGCTGCGGGCACGCACGTGATCAACACGCACGAGGGGATCGCGGTGGTCGGCAACGTCATGACCAATCTGGACTATCGTGGTCAGGACTTCGCAAAGATGGCCACCAGCGCGGTCACGGCCGAGCTCCTGGAACGCGTCGAAGACGTGGCGCTCAACGTGCACACCGACAACCTCCCTGCCGTCGCCGCCTACGAGCGGCTGGGCTACGAGCGGCATTGCCTGCTCACCGAGCGGCTGGCGCGCAGGCGGGCGGGCGGCTGGGGAATATTGCGACCGATACGAGAGGCATTACGACTGACATGGCAACGCGACGCGAGGTGAGGGGCGACATCGCTGACATCGGCCTGGCCGATGCCGGTGCGCTGAAGATCGAATGGGCAGACCGCCAGATGCCGGTGCTGGCGGGTATCCGCGAGCGTTTCGCGGCCGAGCGACCCCTGGACGGCTGGCGCATCAGCGCGTGCCTGCACGTGACCGCCGAGACGGCCAACCTGATGCGCACGCTGGCAGCGGGTGGGGCCGATGCCGTGCTCTGCTCATCGAACCCGCTCTCCACCCAGGATGACGTGGCGGCATCGCTGGTCGCGCATCACGACATCCCGACCTTCGCCATCAAGGGCGAGGATCGTGATTCCTATTACTCCCACATCGCCGCAGCGCTGGACCACGCGCCGCAGGTCACCATGGACGACGGCGCCGACCTCGTTTCGGAGCTCCATACCCGCCGCACCGACATGCTGGACGGCGTGCTGGGCGGGACGGAGGAGACCACCACCGGGGTGATCCGGCTGCGCGCGATGGCTGCTGCCGGCGCGCTGCGCTTCCCCGTGCTGGGCGTGAACGAGGCGCTCACCAAGCACCTCTTCGACAACCGCTA
>JBDUEE010000177.1:0-12369 GCA_040002615.1 Chloroflexota bacterium
GCGTGTTCGGCGGCGCCGGCGTGGGCAAGACGGTCATCATCCAGGAGCTGATCCGAAACATCGCCCAGGAGCACGGCGGCTACTCTGTCTTCGCGGGCGTGGGCGAGCGCTCGCGCGAGGGCAACGACCTCCTCGGCGAGATGACCGAATCGGGCGTCCTGCCCAAGACGGTCATGGTCTTCGGCCAGATGAACGAGCCGCCTGGCGCACGCCAGCGAGTGGGGCTCACCGCGCTGACCATGGCCGAGTACTTCCGCGACGAGGAGGGTCGCGACATCCTCCTCTTCATCGACAACATCTTCCGCTTCACGCAGGCAGGCTCGGAGGTATCGGCCCTGCTGGGTCGGATGCCCTCGGCGGTGGGCTACCAGCCGACGTTGGCCACCGAGATGGGCGATCTGCAGGAGCGCATCACCTCGACCAAGAAGGGCTCGATCACCAGTCTGCAGGCCATCTTCGTGCCGGCCGATGACTACACCGATCCGGCTCCGGCCACGACGTTCGGGCACCTGGACTCGACCATCCGCCTCGAGCGGGCGATCGTCGAGATCGGGATCTATCCGGCGGTGGATCCCCTGACCTCAACGTCCACCGTGCTCGATCCGCGTGTGGTCGGCGACGAGCACTTCCAGGTCGCGCGCGAGGTGCAGCGCACCCTGCAGCGCTACAAGGATCTGCAGGACATCATCGCGATCCTGGGCATGGACGAGCTGTCCGAGGAGGACAAGCAGACGGTCAGCCGGGCACGACGGCTGCAGCGCTTCATGTCGCAGCCGATGTTCGTGGCCGAACAGTTCACCGGGCGGCCGGGCAAGTACGTCCAGCGCATGGAGACGGTGCGCGGCGCGAGGGAGATCCTGGACGGCAAGCACGACCAGCTGCCGGAGCAGGCATTCCTGATGGCTGGACCGATTGAAGACGTGGTGGCGAACGCTGAGGAGCTGAAGTAGTCATGTGTGCGACGCCGGCCACGCCCTCTCGCGTGGCCACCGCTACACGCTTCGAGGGCCGGGCCGGCATCGTCTACCTCACTCCGTCTCCACTTCCCCTGGCCACGACGCCATCAACCGACCCCACGCATTGGTGCTGCTGATGCCTCTGCAGCTGGAGATCGTGAGTCCGGAGCGCAAGGCCTACGACGACGAGGTCGACATGGTGGTCGTGCCGGGGATCGATGGTGAGCTCGGCATCCTGCCGCACCACGCGCGGCTGATCAGCGCACTGGGAATCGGCGAGCTGCGGATCAAGAAGGGCGGCACCGAGACGCTGATGTTCATCTCCGGCGGATTCGTAGAGGTTCGCCCGGACAAGGTGATCATCATGGCCGACCTGGCCGAGCATTCCGAAGAGATCGACGAGGCCCGTGCTGTGGAGGCGCGCAAGCGTGCGGAGGCGGAGCTGGGCGAGGTCAAGGATCCCGTGGACATCGCTCGCGTCCGCGCTGCACTGCAGACGGCCCTGATGCGCGAACGCATCGCCACTCGACGCCGCTCGCGCGGCTAGGGTCCCACCTGCGACGCGGCTGCGATCGAGGGCTGCAGCCTCAAATGTCGCCGTGATTTGCGTTATCGCCGGCAGGACGCCCAATCAGCCCCAGGAGCTGCCGTGAGTTCCGCATGGGTGCCTTTCGGGGCAACGTCGCGGTTAAGGCTGCGGTGATTTGCATATGGTGACTTTCTCAGCGGCCACTTCCCGCTGCTCGGCGCGACGCGGACCCTAGGACGCCTCTTGCAGCTCCAGGAACCAGTCAACCCGTAGGAGGGTCAGCGCTCCACGGACGACCAGCGGCACCTGCGAGCGAGCCGGGTCGTGGAAGCGCCGCGGCTCCACGAGCTCGATCCAGCGTCCCCGGACCAGCATTCGGCAGCGACCAGACGCAAGCACGTTGCGGACCCATTGCAGTCGGGGCCGCATGTGAGCGCCACGATCCAGCGATCGGGCTTGCGGCGGAAGGCATTCAGCGGCGTCTGCCGCACCTCGCCTGAACGCCGCCCGACGTGCTCCAGCACCCCAAACCATGGCAACCGAGCGGCCAATGGCCGCGTCAGCCGGTTGGTGAACGCCAGGTTGACCCGCGTCAGCCAGTGCGGAAGGGCCATGGAGCTGATCGTACTGCCGTGCGCTAGCATCGGCCTCTGATGCAATCCTGCGACCAATGTGGCACCCGCTTCCCGCAGCTGCCCGTTCGAATCGAGATCGTGCGCGAGGCGGGGCCGATCGGCCTGGCGTCCGACCCGCGACCGGGCGAGACCGCCAACTTCACCAAGGGCTACGCCTTCTGCTCGGCTGCCCATGCCTACGACTGGGCGCGCGAGCGGCGCTACATGCTCTGCAACCGCCAGCCAACCGCGTTCGAGGCCGGTATGCAGCCCTACCTGCCCAGCCGCCACATGGGAGGCCGCCTGGGGCTGTGCGACGGGCATCACACCGGCGCGCACGAGTGGAAGGAGGCGTGGCCCGGGTAGACTCAGCGGGCCATGCAGAAGTTCGTCGTCACCGGTGGTGCGCCGCTCAATGGCGAAGTCCAGATTGCCGGCGCCAAGAACTCGGTCCTGAAGCTGATGGCGGCTGCCGTCCTCACCGAGGAGCCGACCACGCTTCGCAACGTGCCGCGGATCAGCGACGTGATGATCATGCGCGAGGCGCTCGGCGATATCGGCTTCGAGGTCAAGCCGCTCGACGGTAGCGGCCTGCAGATCACCGCGTACGATGCGGATTGGCCGTTCGTCCCGCTCGAGGCCGCCATGAAGACGCGCTCGAGCTTCATCCTGCTGGGGCCGATGCTGTCGCGCTTCGGCCGCGTGATCATCAGCAACCCCGGCGGCGACCGCATCGGACGGCGGCCGGTGGACCTGCACGTCACCGCCATGCAGCAGCTTGGCGCGAACATCGAGTACAAGAACGGGTACTACTTCGCCAAGGCGCCGAACGGCCTGCGCGGGGCGCGGATCGAGTTCCCGTATGTGACCGTGATGGGCACCGAGAACGCCCTCCTGGCCGCCGTGCTGGCCCACGGCACCACGGTCATCGAGAACGCCGCGCGGGAGCCGGAGACCGACGACCTGGTGGCGATGCTTGGCTCCATGGGGGCGCGGATCGAGCGCACCGCGCCGCATCGGCTGGAGATCGAAGGCGTCGAGCGCCTGAGCGGCACCGAGCACACGGTCATGGGCGATCGCCTCGAGGCGGGCACCTTCGCCATCGCGGCCGCAGTGACGGGCGGCTCCATCACCATGCATGGCGCGAATCCGGGGCACCTGGGCGCCTTCCTGGAGGTGCTGGGCCAGATGGGAGTTCCGTTCGAAGAGACCGATGACGGCCTGCGGGTCGGATCGGCCGGCTCCTACCGACCGGCATCGGTCGAGACCGCACCATACCCCGGCTTTGCCACCGACTTGCAGGCGCCGCTGGCCGTCCTCATGACCCAGGCAGACGGCGACTCGCGAATCCACGAGACGATCTACGAGGATCGGCTCGACTACACCATGGAGCTGGTGAAGATGGGCGCGGTGATCGAGGTCATGGACGAACGACATGCGTGCATTGCCGGGCCGACGCCGCTCCACGGCAGGGAGGTCCAGATCGCCGACCTGCGTGCAGGATCGACGATGGTCCTGGCCGCGCTGGCGGCGGAGGAGACGTCGGTCATCTCTGGGGTTGAGCACGTGGATCGCGGCTACGAGCAGATCGAGGCCAAGCTGGTGGCGTTGGGAGCGCAGATCCACCGCATCGACGCCTGAGCCGGCGGGTCCAGCGCGCCCTCGATAGGCGGCCTGGTCCCTCTTGCCAAACGCGTGCCACAACGCGCGTTATTCCTTGATTCACGTCACCGACTCGTCACGCGTTATCACCAGTCGCGTTATCCAAGTCCAGGCGCCTGATTCGCGCCGTCGCGTGCCCGCTCCACGCTCGCGCTGCCTGCGCGGTCGCCGCGGACGCGCACACGCGACGTTCCGCCTTGGATAACGCGACTACCAGTCGCAGGTGACAGGCTGCTGAACAGGATCATGGCCTCAGGCGCGCCGCTGGGCCGTCGCAGCCACGAAAGGGCCGAGCGGCCGCGGCGATCGAACTGCGCGAACAGCGGCTCCACGCGCTTGATGCGGCGGCGGTTGGTGGCGCCCTCCGCGACGACGAGCAGTGTGGCGACCGCCATTGGCCGAGCCCATCCCGCCTGACCCGCCAGCGTCGCGCCCAATCGTCGCTTCACGTCCAACGAACCGAGTAGGGCCTGTACATCGGCGATTTCAGTCTTAACCTCCACGATCAGGAGCACCCGCGCTTTCGGATGCCAAGCCAGGATGTCGACGCGGCCCCGATCTCCATAGTGATTGAAGCTCACCTCGCTACGCGTAGTCCACGCCCAGCCCAGCAGTCGGCGCTGGAGCATCGCCGCCAAGCGCGAATGGTTCTCGTCGAGAAGCCGCTCAAGGTCAGCTCCGCGCCACCGTGGAGCAAGATCCAGGCGGACGCCGATCGCCTCAAGACAATGCCGTATGGTTTCGAGGGTCATGCCGCCCAGATGGCCGCGCTCCAACAGCGACCAGGTGGACCGATGGACGCTCGCCAACCGGGCGCAGTCCGCCTGTCGCCATCCGCGTCGCCGTCGCAAGGCACGGACGACGCGACCCAGATCCACGTCGCGCACGCGGCCAGCCTGAAACGGTGCGCCTTATCGCGGCCTTACGCTCGGCTTATCCCCGACGCTATCCTTGGCCCGATGACCAGGCACCGGTTCCCAGCGACGATCGAGGCTGCCCGCGGCGGTGGGGCAGTCGCCCTCATCCCGCAGGATGTCGCGGCCGCGCTGGGCGGGCTGAAACAGTTGCGCGTGACCGGAACGCTGAACGGCACTGCTCTCCGCAGCAGCACCATGCCGTACCAAGGGGCGTTCTACCTCGGCGTACACAAGGCAACTCGTGAGGCCGCTGGCGTGAATATGGGCGACGAGGTCGAGATCGCGCTGATGCGCGACGACTCCCCGCGCGTCCTTGAACTGCCTCCGGAGTTCGAGGCTGCCTTTGCCGAGGAGCCCGCCCTGCGCCAACGCTTCGAGGCCCTCTCCCTCTCCCGCCGACACGACCTTGCGGGACCGATCAGCGACGCGAAGAAGCCGGAGACGCGCTCGAAGCGCCTCGAGAAGGCGCTGGCCGGCTTATCAACGGCTCACCTGGCAGCGCGGGCACCAGTACGTCATGCGGGCCTGCTCGCCCTGGCGTGCGCCGCGAATGAGCGTCCCACACCGCCGGCAGGGCCGATCGGCGCGGCCGTAGACCCATAGCGCAGCGCCCCGGGCGCCCATCCCGGTGGTCACGCGCCGGCCTCCGCCGGTATTCGCAGACAGCAGACGCCGAGCACGGTCGAATAGGGCAACGAGCTCGCCGTGCGTGAACTCGGTCACGGCGGCCCAAGGATCGGCTCGCTCCACGAAGCACGTCTCCGACTTGATGACGTTCCCGATCCCGGCAAGCGCGCGCTGATCCAGCGTGCGCCGCAGGATGGAGGCGGTTCGGAAGATGGTGTCGCCTTCGGGCATGGACCGATGGTACCGGCCGTTCGCAGGAGCCCAATCGGTATACTGCGGGCGCCCCGCAGACCCGCTTACTGGACACGTGTGCGCGTATGAAAATCGGCATCGACCTCGGGACCGCGAACATCCTTGTCTATGTCAAGGGCAAGGGCGTGGTGCTCAACGAGCCGAGCGTTGTCGCCATCAGCGACGATGACAACCGCCTGGTGGCGGTGGGCGAAGAGGCCCGCGAGATGATCGGGCGGACGCCGGGCAACGTGCGGGCCATCCGGCCGATGCGGGACGGTGTCATCGCCGACTACCTGATCACCGAGGCCATGCTGCGCTACGTGATCAACAAGGTGTCGCGCGGCGTCCGGCTCTTCAAGCCGGAGGTGATGATCAGCGTACCGTCAGGCGTAACGAGCGTCGAGAAACGGGCCGTCCGCGACGCGGCGCTCAAGGCGGGAGCCAAGGACGCGTACCTGATCGAGGAGCCGCTGGCGGCGGCGATCGGCGCCAACGTGCCAATTTCCGGCCCCAGCGGCAACATGATCATCGACATCGGCGGTGGGACCAGCGAGATCGCGGTCATCGCCCTGGGCGGCATCGTCGTCAGCCAGTCGGTGCGGGTCGGCGGCAACCGCTTCGACGAGGCGATTGCCAACTACATTCGGCGCAAGTACAACCTGATGATCGGCGACCGGACGGCTGAGGAGGTGAAGATCGCGATCGGCTCCGCCCTGCCCATGGATGACCCGATGACCATGGAGGTCAAGGGGCGCGACATGATCGCCGGCCTGCCGCGCACCATCCCCATCACTTCGACCGAGATCACCGAGGCGATCGAACAGCCGCTGCAGCAGGTGATCACCGCGGTACGAAACGTGCTTGAGCAGACACCACCCGAGCTGTCGAGCGACATCATCGACAAGGGAATGGTCATGTCCGGCGGCGGATCGCTGCTGCGCAACCTGGACACGTTGCTGACGCAGGTCACCGGCATCCCATGCCACGTGGCCGAGAACGCGCTGAACAGCGTGGCAGTCGGCACCGGCCTGGCGCTGGAGAACTTCAGCACGTTCCGCAAGAGCCTGGTGAGCGGGTCGTGACCGCGTCGGCGCCGACGGCTGCTGCCCACGCCGGCGTCACCGAGACAACCAGGGAGCGGACGGGGGCGCCGCCCTCGCGCGCCCTTGCCTTCGCAGACTTCCACGTCCACACCCGATTCAGCCGCGATTCGATCCTGGCCGAGGAGAAGTTCATCCGTATCGCACTGGAGCGCGGCCTGACGCACGTTGCGGTGACCAACCACAACAACGTCGAGGGGGCGGTAGCGGTGCGTGACAAGGTCGCTGAGCTGGGCCTTGCCGATCGGCTGACCGTGATCCTGGGCGAGGAAGTGTCGACCGCCGACGGCGAGGTGGTTGGCCTCTTCCTGGAGCGCACGATCCCTCGCGGGCTATCGGCCGACGAGACCGCCGACGCTATTCATCAGCAGGGTGGCCTGGTATCGATTCCCCACCCGTATGACCCCTTCCGGCAGTCCCACATCCGCGAGGCCCCGCTGCTCGCGCTGCTGGACGCCGGCAAGGTCGACATGATCGAAATCTTCAACAGCCGGGTAACGCTGCACCGTCACAACCTGCGTGCGGCTGAGCTGGCGGCACGATACGGCGTGCCCGGCATCGCCTGCAGCGACAGCCACTCCTCCTTCGAGATCGCCATGAGCTTCAACGCGCTGCCCGCGTTTGCCACCGCACTGGAGCTCCGCTCCGCGCTGCCGGACAACGAGTGGCATGGCAGCCGATCGACCGTCCTGATCCACCTCACCACCCGCTGGGCCGTGTGGAGCAACATCGTGCGTGGCTGGCTCGGCGGAGAAACGGCGACGGCTCCGGTCCTTGGCCCGGAGACACCCACGAAGGTCGAAAAGGAGCCGATCGAGCGGCCGGAGCCCGAGGAGCTGCCTGAGCCTCGCGACCCCGAGGCCTCCAGTGACCGAGGCTGAGCCGCCCGCCGACGCCGAGCAGCCGCCCCCCGAGCACCCGTCCCCCGAGCGCCCGTCCCCCGAGCACCCTATCGGTCCGCACCAGCACGGGCACTCGGTCTACGAGCCCGGCGAATTCCTGGACGCCCCTCCGGAAGAGGTCATCGCCGAGGCGGAGGTCTCGCTCACCCGCCGCTTCCTGAACTGGCGGACCATCGGCTCGATCGTCTTCGCGCTGGTCCTCGTCTATCTGTTCTTCCGGGTTGTCCTGAACGTCGACTTCGGCCGCACCTGGCAGCTGGTTCGGACCGCCAATCCGTGGCTGCTGTTGGCCGGGCTGGTGGCCTACTACCTCACCTTCCCGCTGCGCAGCCTGCGCTGGTACCTGATCCTGCGTCGCGTCGGCAGCCCGATCCCGTACCGCGACGCGACCGAGATCCTGTTCCTCAGCTGGTTCGTGAACTGCCTGGTCCCGGCCAAGCTGGGTGACCTGTATCGGGCCTACCTGCTGCGCGCCAACCACGGCGCCTCGATCTCGCGAACGGTGGGCACCATCTTTCTGGAGCGCATCACCGACATCGTGGTCATCTTTGCCCTGGCGCTGGCGGCCGGCTTCTGGAGCTTCCGGAATCGGAACCGGCCGGAGGTGGACGCGCTCTTCCTGGCCGGCTTCATCGTGGCCAGCCTGCTCGTAATCATGGTGGTGGTGCTGCGCTTCCAGGGCCGCCGCATCGCCGGCTTCCTGCCCGCACGCATCGCGGTCCTGTGGGAACGCTTCCACGAAGGGAGCACGGGGGCTCTTCGGCCACGCTTGCTGCTTCAGGTGGGCGTCATCACCGCCGCGGTCTGGGCACTCGAGGGTGCGCGCGTCTTCTTCGTCATCCGCTCGCTGGACCTTGCATCGCTCAACATCCCTGGCCTGAACATCGGGATCAGCTCGGCCATCTTCGTGGCGCTGGCAGCCTCGCTGCTCACCGCCATTCCGCTGACCCCGGCGGGCATCGGCTTCGTGCAGGCCGGCATCGTCGGCACGTTGCACCTGTATGGGGTGTCAAGCGAGGCAGGCACCGCAGTGGCTGTCACCGACTTCCTGCTCTCCACGCTCAGCGTGATCGTGATCGGCGGAATCCTCTACGCGTTCTCGGGGATGGTGCGTCGAGCCCACGGGGTCAATGGCGGCTCATCGATCGTGCGCTCGTCACCACCCTGAGCGTCGGTACCTTTGGGTCATTGGCGACCCCACCGCTGACTGCGATCCTGCGGTTGCTCGGACGCACCACCGGAGATCCATTCCGGAGGGCGGCCACCGCTCGGAACGGGCCGAATGACGCTCCAGACGCCGCGGACCTTCAACAGCTGGCTGCGTGGCCAGCTCAAGGAAAAGAAGATGAGCCAGCGTCAGCTGGCACTCCAGTCCGGGGTCGATCACTCGACGATCTCCAGGCTGATCAAGGGCGACCGCATGCCGTCCCTGGGCACCGCCACCAAGCTGGCGCGTGGCCTGCGCGAGATCCGCGACGAAGCGGAGGGACCCTCATATTTCGCCAGCCTGTCGGCGCGGCAGCTGCTGCCCACTGCCCGCGTCGAATACGCACTGCGCGGCGACGAGATCCTGACCGAGGCGGACGTCCGCGAGCTGATGCAGTCCTACATCTCGGTCCGCAGCCGGCGACAGCGCGGCAACGGCTCGCCGGGCCAGCCCAACGGCAATGGCTCGGGTGGTGCCGATGATCCTTTCTCGGTGGCGGGCGCCCGCACCATCTGAGCGTCGTCGGGATGGCTAAGTGTCGCCGGGATGGCGCCAGAATGACGCTCGACCGATTCGGCACTCGGCACCCCAGATACCAATCACCGCCGGCTTAGGCAGATTCAGCCGATGGTCAGCATCTCCGGGGACCTCGGCTCACGCTCCCTCACGCTCCCTCACGCTCCCTCACGCTCCCTCACGCTCCCTCACGCTCCACCGATCCGTCCTCAGGCCGATCCGTAGCGTCTCCCGCAGTCTTAGCCGACTGTGATTGGTACGCGGCGACCGGTCGCCACGGGTCGCAAAGCACTCTCATCGAGGAAAGCACTCTCATCGAGGAAAGCACTCTCATCGAGGTGGGGGTTGCCTCGTCGAACGGCGGTTGAGCTTGAACGCCTTCGGCGGCAGCTCTGGCAGGGTCTCAGCACCGTTGAAGAGGAGCCAGGCGCGTCGCATGTTCACCGCGTCGTAGCCCTCGTCTGCTCCGGGCGTCTCCAGCATGAACGCCGTGCCCGCAGCAAGCCGCGGACTGCGCAGGATGGCAGCCAGGCCGGATGGACCGATGCGCCCCGCTCCCAGGTGCTCGTGACGGTCATTCCACGAGCCGAGCTCCGAGCGTGAGTCGTTGAGATGGACCAGCGCCAGGCGCTCCAGGCCGACCAGCTCGTCGAAGCGGTCGAGCACGGCCACGGCTCCATCCGGGGTGGCGATATCGTAGCCGGCTCCCCACAGGTGGGCAGTGTCCAGGCAGAAGGCCAGCCGATTCGCCAGCCTGCTGTCCACCGCCTCCAGGATTTCCGCCAGGTCCTCCAATCGTGATCCCAGGTTGTCGCCGCCCCCGGACGAGTTCTCCAGGACCAGGGTCACCTCGGCTGGGGAATCACCCAGCACGGCGTTGACGTTGTCGACGATTCGGCGCAGGCCGGTCTCCCGACCGCCGCCGCGATGCGAACCGATGTGCGTGTTGACCAGCCTCGCGCCGTAGGCCGGCGCCCGCTGCAGCTCGTGGGTCAGGCTCGCCCGGCTCTGGGACGCGAACGGCTCCGCACTGCCGGCCAGGTTGATGAGATAGCTGGCATGGATCGCCACTGGCCCGATGTCGTGCCTGTCCAGGTAACCGATGAATTCCGGAGAGTGGATCGGCGGCTCCGCACGGCGCCGCCAGGCGGTCGGGTTGTCGCTGAAGATCTGCAGGGCGGTGGCGCCGATCTGCCGCGCTCGACGGGCTGCCTTCAGCAACCCGCCTCCCACGCCCAGGTGCATGCCCACTCGTGGAGCCCCGGTGGGCCAGCTGAGACGACGCCTGGGCTCGGGGCGTGCTAGCGTGCGGGCCATGGTCGCCCCCGATCCCGAGACGCCAGGCCGCGCGGCCGATCTGCTGACGATCGGTCTGCTGGTCTTCTTCGTGTCGCTGCTGGTGGTGGTTGCCGCGCTGCTGATGCTGCCGGCCATCCTCGGCTGATCAGCGGCCTCCGCCAACCACCGGCTCGATCAGCCCATACGTCCCGTCGCGCCGCGCATACACGACGCAGATGCGATCGTTCTCCGCGTTCAGGAAGACAAAAAAGGCGTGGCCAAGCTCCACCATCTGGCTGATCGCGTCCTCCTCGAACATCGGGACCATGTCGAAGCGCTTGATGCGGACGACCGTTGGCTCCAGGGTGGCTCCAACTTCCTCGTCGGTCGCCATGCTGCCCAGGGCCTCACGATCCAGTACCGCCACCGTCTCGTCGTGATCTCGCTCCCGCACACTGCGCTGTCGCGTCTTGCTGCGGATGACCTGGCGCTCCAGCTTGTCGAGCAGCGTGTCGATGGCCGCCATGGGCGTCGGCCCGGCCGACACTGACCGGACGACGTTGCCGTGGGAGTGCAGCGTCACCTCGGCGACGTGGGAGGTGGACGTTGCGTGCGACGCGTGGGCGATGAGTTCCACCACGGCCTCGGCATCGGGATGTGCCACACGATCCAGCCGTTGCAGCTTCTGGTCGATCTGGGCCCGCATCTTGTCACTGAGCTCGAGGTTCCGTGCCTTGACCGTGGTCTTCACGTCGCATTCCCTCTCGCTGCGATGGCCTCCTACGGTAGCACCCGCGCCCGGCAGCGACTCGTTGCCAGTTCAGACCTCGCGAGCCACTGCAAAGCCCAGGACGCGGCTGGCACCTGCCGCGCGCAGAACGGCGGCGCACGCCTCCAGCGTGGCGGACGTGGTGAGGATGTCGTCGACCAGGATCACGACCGGCGGCGGACGCGCATCGGCGCGCAGGACGAAGGCATCCCGCAAGTTCCGCAGCCGGGCGGCGCGGTCGAGCCGGTGCTGCTGGGTGGTGGCCCGCCGCCGCACAAGGGGATCCGCAACCGGCAGGCGATTGCGCTTGGCAAGGGCCGCTGCCAGGAGCGCGGCCTGGTTGTAGCCACGCTGGCGCAGCCGCTCGGCATGCACCGGCACGGGCACGAGCGTGGCGCTCCCGGCCAGGTCGGTCAGCAGGCCGAGGCAGCCGGCCGCGCGATCGGCCAATGGCGTCGCCACCCGGGCCGCACTTCCATACTTCAGTCCTGCCAGCGCCCGGCGCAGCGGGCCATCGTACGCAAAGGCGGCAATCGCCAGCTCCAGGGCGTCGCCGATCACGACTCCCGCATCGGGCGCCAGGAAGCGGTCCGTAGCGGCGCGTGGCTGGCGCAGGCTGCCTAGGCAGCGGTGGCATAGGACCGATCCGTAGCGACTGCAACCGGCGCACGCAGGTGGCAGCACAAGATCGAGCAGGGCCATGCGCTTGAAATGCTGCCATGCGGCCACGTACTGGCGGCTTACTGAACGCTTATCGGCCCCGGCTCGGGCCCTAGTCGAGGCGGCTGACTTCAGCCTCGACTGTCACTCGGTCAGCCCGTAGCTGGGTGGCACCACGAACTCATTGCCGTCGTAGACGAAATGGAACGTCGCGTTGCCGGAGAGCTCCAGGTCCCAGACGATGAACTGCAGCGTCAGGTCGAGCTGGGTCCCGCCGGATCCACCCGATCCACCGCCTACGAGAACCTTCGCCTGGGGCGCATACACGGTCCCGATCATCTCCACGTTGCCACCGCCGCCCAGATGAATCTCCGGTTGCCCCCAGTTAGAGAGCGCGC
>JBDUEE010000178.1:0-3596 GCA_040002615.1 Chloroflexota bacterium
CCTGGAGGACGGGCACCTGACCGATGCCAAGGGACGCCGCGTCGACTTCCGGAACTCGATCATCATCATGACCAGCAATGTCGGCGCACAGCAGATGCTGAAGGACGGCAGCATTGGCTTCCGCCAGGGCAGCCCGACCGAGGATGCGCAGGCCACCGCCGACTACGAGCGCATGAAGGAGAAGGTGCTCGGCGAGCTGAAGAACACGTTCCGCCCCGAGTTCCTGAACCGGATCGACGCCACTGTCGTTTTCCGCCAGCTCACCCGCGAGGAGATTCGCAAGATCGTTGACCTGCTGCTGGCCCGCGTGAAGGCGCAGCTGGCCGGCCAGCAGATGGAGCTGGTGGTGACCGATGCCGCCAAGGACTCGATCATTGTCAAGGGCTACGACCCGGCCTTCGGCGCTCGCCCGCTGCGGCGCGAGATCCAGAACCAGATCGAGGATCCGCTGGCCGAGCAGATGCTGATGGCCAGCTACGAGGCGGGAGACACCATCGTGGTGGACGCCGCCCCGGATGGCGGCGGTCTTTCGATCAACAAGAAGACGCCGGAGCGACAGCCAGTCAAAGCCCGATAACGGACCGATACGTCGGCGGTAGCCCGCCCCGTGGCAACATGACGGACGGCGCGACCTCGCGCCGTCCGTTCTAGTACCGAGCGACCGCCCGTGCCCGCCGTCCGATCCGTCCACGTCTGTCAGCAATGCGGCGCCGAGACCCCCCGCTGGTCCGGCCAGTGCCCGTCGTGCGAGGCCTGGAACACGCTGGTCGAGACGGTGGTGACCCGCCCGGTGGCTGCCGCTCGCGCACGCGCCAGCGCCGCCACAGCCTTCGCCGTGGGCACCATCTCGCCCATCACCGATGTCTCCAGCGCAGAGGCTGAGCGCCTGGTGAGCGGAATGGGGGAGGTGGACCGCGTGCTGGGCGGCGGATTCGTGCCCGGCTCGATCGTCCTGTTCGGCGGCGACCCGGGAATCGGCAAGAGCACGCTCCTGCTCCAGCTGGCCGCACGCCTGGCGGCTGCCGACAGCCAGGTCCTCTACATCAGTGGCGAAGAGTCCCCGGCGCAGGTGCGCGGCCGCGCCGAGCGGGTGGGGGCGGTGGTCGGCGGCCTGGGGCTGGTGGCCACCACCGAGCTGTCGACGGCGCTGGGGGCGGTCGCGTCGGTGGCCCCGGCGCTGGCGGTCGTCGACAGCGTGCAGACCATGGCCTCCGCCGACCTTGCCGGACCCGCCGGCAGCGTGGGACAGGTGCGCGAGGTGGCGACCCGGCTGGCGGAGCTGGCCAAGTCCGGCCGGACCTGCGTGGCGCTGGTCGGCCATGTCACCAAGGAGGGAACGGTGGCCGGGCCGCGAACCCTGGAGCACCTCGTCGACGCGGTGATCTACATGGAGGGCGAGCGGCTCGGCTCCACACGCTTGATTCGCGCGGCCAAGAACCGATTCGGGTCCACCGACGAGGTCGGCGTCCTGGAGATGCGCGGCGATGGCCTGGTCGAGGTGGCCGATGCGAGCCGCTTCTTCCTGGAGTCGGAGCAGCCACCCGTGGCCGGCAGCGCGGTGACCATCGCGCTGGAGGGAACGCGCCCGCTGGCGGTGGAGATCCAGGCCCTTGTCGCTCCATCCGGAGCAGGCTCGCCGCGCCGCGCCACCACCGGTATCGACGTCAGCCGGGTGCTCATGCTCATCGCGGTCCTGGCCCGGCATGCCGGCATCAATCTCACCAGCCACGACGTCTATGTCAACGTCGCCGGCGGCCTGCGCATCGAAGAGCCGGCCGCCGACCTGGCCGTGGCGGTGGCGCTTGCATCCAGCCGGCGCGAACGGGCGGTCCGCAGCGGCACCGTGCTGGCCGGTGAGCTCTCCCTGGCCGGGCGCGTGCGGGCCGCCAGCCGGGCCGAGCGGCGCCTGACCGAGGCTCGGCGGCTCGGCTTCGACCGCCTGATCACCGGGCCGGCCCGGGACTCGGCGGCGGGCGGCGGCGTGACCGTTGCCATCGACATACGCGCAGCCCTGGCTGCAGCGCTGGCCGGCTCCTGAGGCGCCGGAACGAAGCTCTACCCGCGGCGTTGGAACCACGTACCAACCACAGCGGGCTTAGGACCGCTGCACGACACCTCGGATGGCAGGAGCGGCAGCGCCTTAGCGCGGAGGAGCGCTGAGGACTGGCAATTCGACCTTCACGGCGGGCCTAAGCCGACTATGGTTGGTATCTGGCGCCGCGCTCCCGCGGTCGCTGCGGCTGGCGCTCGAGGAGCGCTAGGCAACCCGCCTCGCAACCGATTGCCCACGCTCTGGCGTTGGTGCTAAGGTGGCCGCCGCCCGTCGGGCGAAACGTGGCCACCGAATTCATCCTTCATCCGTATTTATCGGCCGCGGCGACGCATTCATATCGGTCTCATCGGTCCATGAACAAGATCATCCAGCTCGTGGGTGCTCTGCTCGGCACGTTCTTCGGGTTCGGGCTGGGGCTCCTCATCCTCGACAGTGCGCCCGGCGCCGTGAGCGGGCCGAACCGCCCTGCCTTCCTCATGGCGGTGGTGGCAGCGTCGCTGCTGTTCGGCTACCTGGCCATCCCGTACATCACCGTCTACCCCAGCCGCTGGGCGATCGACCGCCTGGCGCAGGCGGGAGCCGCCGAGTACGCGCTGGGAGTGCTGGCCGTGGTTGTCGGGCTGCTGATGGGGTTCCTGGTGGGCGTGCCCCTGTCGGCACTGGGCGGCACCGCAGGAGCGCTGCTGCCGCCTGCGGCAGCCATCATCCTGGCGCTGGGCCTTCTGTGGGCCACGCTCTACAAGCGCGACGTGCTGGTGCCCGCACTGGCGGGGGTCCTGCCGGGCGGCCGCTCGCGCGCCGGACCCAACCAGGTCGTCATCGATACCAGCGCGGTGATCGATGGGCGGATCGTCGACATCGGGCGCACAGGCTTCATCCTCGGAACTCTCGTGGTGCCGCGCTTCGTGCTGGATGAGCTGCAGCGCATCGCCGATTCCCCGGACGCTCTGCGGCGCAACCGTGGGCGCCGCGGGCTCGAGATGCTGGCCGCGCTGCAGCGCGACTCGGTCAGCCCGGTCGAGGTGAACGAGGCGAGCTACCCGGAGGTCGACGAGGTGGACGCCAAGCTGGTGGCCTACGCCCGTGACACGGGCGCGGCCATCCTGACCAATGACTTCAACCTGAACCGGGTGGCGGAGCTGCAGGGCATCCGCGTCCTGAACATCAATGAGCTGGCCAACGCCGTCAAGGCGGTCGTCCATCCCGGCGAGGAGATGAACGTCAAGATCATCCAGGAAGGCAAGGAGCCAGGGCAGGGAGTGGGCTACCTGGATGACGGGACCATGATCGTGGTCGAGGGCGGTAGCCGCTTCATGGATTCGGAGGTGGGAATCATCGTCACGCGGGTGCTCCAGACGGTGGCCGGCCGCATGATCTTCGCTCAGCCGCGCGAGGCCGCCTGACCACCTTGATGGACCGATGAGTCCGCCGGTCGGCGCGATCCTGGTCGCAGCGGGCCAGAGCCGTCGCTTCGGGGCCGACAAGCTGTGGATCGATATCTGGGGCCGGCCGGTGTGGCGATGGAGCCTTGACGCTCTCCTCG
>JBDUEE010000179.1:0-2864 GCA_040002615.1 Chloroflexota bacterium
GCACGTTGAACTTCATCTTGGCCACCTGGCAGGCGACCAGGTTGTCCTCGTCGTCGCCGGTGACGGCGGCCATCACATCGGCCCTGCCCATGCCGGCCTCCGACTGGTAGCGGCCCTCGCAGCCGTCGTTCGGCACGACGATGCTGCCCAGCTCGTCGGCGATCAGCCGCGCACGATCGGGATCCTTCTCGATCATCACCACCTCGTGGCCGGCTGCCAGGAGCTCCTTGGTCAGGTAATAGCCGACGTTCCCTCCACCGATGACGACAACGTACATGGCTAGCCGGCCTCCTGTTCGGTGGCAGGTTGCTGTTCGGCTGCAGGTTCGCCTTCGGCGTCGGGTTGCTCGTCGGTGGGGGCCTGCGTGGCGGCGTCGGATTCGAGGTCGGCCCGATCCTGCTCGGCCTTGCGAGCGGCCTTCGATCCCTCCACCGGCGCGCCGCGCAAGGGCTCCGCGGTGGGCGGCAGGACCATGTCGGTGGCCTCGGCCCCCTCGATGGCGGCCTGTATGAGCGCATCGGCCAGGATGACGGTGCGGCAGATCGTCTCCAGCCCCAACGAGCGATAGGCCTCGGCGCGCACCGGGTCGTTGATCTTGGCGATCACGCGTGGAATGCCGAACACGTGCTTGCCCAGCTGGGCAGCCATGGCGTTGCGGTTGTCGCCCTCGGTCAGGGCCATCAGCAGGTCGCACATCTCCGCGCCTGCCCCGCGTTGGACGTCTTCGTCGCCGCCGCTGCCGCGCACGGTGACGCCACCGAAGGTCGATGGCAGGCGGCTGAACGCCCGCTGATCGGCGTCGATCACGGTCACGTGCTCGCCCCGCTGGTCGAGCTCGGCGGCTGTGCGCGCTCCGACGCGGCCGCAGCCAACGATGATGATCCTCATGATGTGTGTGCCAGGTCCTCCGTCTGCGCGCGCAGGCACCATACCGGCGCGGTCGAGTTGCGCATCACGTAGGGAACGGTGCGCCCCGCGTCCCACCCTCCACCGAAGCGCTTCTTATAGCGTAGCCCCATCACGATGAGGTCGGCGTTCTGCTCGACCGCGTCGTCGACGATTGCGGCGCCGGCGGCGCGGGCCTGCGCGATTCCGGTCCGGACCTGTACCTCGTGCTCGGTCAGGAACGCCTCCGCCCGCTCGATCACCTCGTCGGCGAAGGCGACGGCCTTCGGGTCCTCGGCGTCGAGCTGTCGCTCGAACGGGACCTCGATCACGTGCAGCAGCGCTGCGTGCCCTCCCGTACCTCCCAGCAGCAGCGCGGCCAGGCGCAGCGGTGCGTCGTCGGCTTCGGTGCCAGACAGGGGGACCAGGATGCGCTCGAAGGTCAGAAGTGGCGCGCGCTTCTCACCGCGGCGTCCAAAGATCATGAGATCGCTATCCTACGGCGCCGATTCACCCATCGGGGGCCAGTCAGCGCCGATCGTGTCGTCTGCACGCACCGCCAGCGGCTCCGAACCTCTCCCATCGTCAACGTCCGTAGCTCAGCCGTTCCGCCAGGCGCGGCGGCAGGCCGGCGTCGCGCATCAGCCGCTGGGTGGCCATCACGTCATAGCTGACCCTGTGGAACTGCGCCTCGTTGGCGCTCATGTCGATCACCAGGTACGAGGCCGCCGGGTTGCCGTCACGAGGCTGCCCGACACTGCCCGGGTTGACGAGCAGGCGACCCGTCTCGACCGATACCGGCGAGCCCGGAACAGGATGCACCGCCTGGACCTGGCCGTCATCGGTCCGATACACGACAGGCACGTGGGTGTGCCCGTGCAGGCAGAGGCGGGTATCGAACGCAGCGAGGTTGGCGCCGGCCACGGCCACGTCGCTGATGTACTCCCAGGTCGGGTCGCGCGGCGAGCCGTGCACGGCCGTCAGCTCCCCTGAGCGACGCACCTCCGGCAGGGCGGCCAGGTAAGCGCGCGTGTTCTCATCGATGACGGAGGCGGTCCAGGTGATGGCGCGCGCCGCATCCGGGTTGAACCAGCTGACATCGACCTGGCCGATCGCCGCGCCATCGTGGTTGCCCATCACGCTGCGAGCCCCCATCTCCTGGAGGGTCGCGACGACCTCGTTGGGCTGTGGCCCGTACCCGACGATATCGCCGAGCACCCATAGCTCATCGACTTCGGGGAGGTCGGCGCGGACCGCGTCGAGCGCGGCGAGGTTGGCATGGATGTCCGACAGGACCGCGAGGCGCATGGGCTGCCGAGTATACCGATGGGTGGCCGGCCGACCGGTGGGAAGGTGGCAGCCGTTCGTTGTACCTTCTGGCTGATGGCTGCCCGAACCCAACGCCAGATACCAACGAGGATCGGCTTAGCCTGGGCATCGCCCGATTCGGGATATCGCAACGCTCGCCGCCGAGCGTGCAGATGGGCGATGCTGGGCGTCCGCCGGGCCGATATGCCACCTAAGCCCAGCCAGATTGGTAGCTGACCAGCGAGGGCCATCGACCCGGCATCGCTCTGCCATCACGCCAGCGGACGGCGGTTTGGCTCGCCTGGCCGGCGTGGATAGCGCACCGGGGTGGGCCGATCCTTTGGCACCACGACGAAGGTGTGGTCGCCGAGGACCTCAATGTCGGCAGGGACCAGGCGCATGTGCCCACCGCCCAGCTGCTCGACCACAGCGCGACCGCGCAGTACTTCCTCGGAGGCGTCGTCGAGCGGGCCCTTCCAGGCGAGCAGGGCGCCTTCCGTGCGCACGAGCGGGAGGGCGAGCTCCACGAGGACCGGCAGGGCCGCGCAGGCGCGTGCCGCAACCAGGTCGTAGCGCTCCCGGTGCGCCGGCGACCGGCCCAGCACTTCTGCCCGCTCGGCAATCACGGTCACGTTGCGAAGGCCGAGAGACTCGGCGAAGCCCCGAAGCGC
>JBDUEE010000180.1:0-4704 GCA_040002615.1 Chloroflexota bacterium
CGCGGCCAACAAGCTGTTCGGTGAGACGATCCCGGTCAGCGTGCCCGGGCTGGACTTCACGCTGCGCGAGCCAATTGGCGTCTGCGGCCTGATCGTGCCATGGAACTTCCCCATGAACATGGCCTCGTGGAAGCTGGGCCCGGCGCTCGCCGCCGGCAACACCACCATCCTCAAGCCGGCCAGCTATACGCCGCTCACCGCCCTGCGCCTGGGCGAGCTTGCGCTGGAGGCCGGCATCCCGGCCGGCGTGGTGAACGTGATCACCGGCCCGGGCGGCTCGGCGGGTGCCGCGCTGGCGGCGCACCCCGGCGTGGGCAAGGTGGCGTTCACCGGCGAGACGACCACGGGCCAGGAGATCATGCGGCTGGCCGCTAACAACGTGAAGAAGATCAGCCTGGAGCTGGGCGGCAAGAGCCCGAACATCGTGTTCGCCGATGCCGACCTCGAGCGATGGGCAGCCGAGGCACCATATGCGGTCTTCGACAACGCCGGGCAGGACTGCTGTGCGCGCAGCCGCATCTTCGTCGAGGCGAGCATCCACGACCGGGCGGTTGAACTGCTGCAGGACGCCACTGGCACCATGAAGCTCGGCGTGCCGTCAGACGACGCCACCGAGGTCGGCAGCCTGGTCAGCTTCAAGCAGCGCGACCGCGTGCTCGACTACATCGAGTCGGGGAAGGCCGAGGGCGCGGAGCTGGTCACCGGCGGCGAGGCGCCGAGCGGCGACCCGTTCGATATCGGCGCCTACCTGCAGCCCACCATTTTCGACGGGTGCCGAACCGACATGCGCATCGTGCGCGAGGAAATCTTCGGCCCCGTCGTGACCGTCACTTCCTTCGACGACGAGGCGGAGGCGATCCGTATGGCGAACGACACGCCGTACGGCTTGTCAGGCTCGATCTGGAGCCGAGACATCGGGCGAGCGCTGCGCGTGGCCAAGGGCGTGCGCGCGGGGGTGCTGAGCGTGAACTCGAACGCATCGGTCCATACCGAGGCACCGTTCGGCGGTTACAAGATGTCCGGCATGGGCCGCGAGCTGGGCATGCACGCCCTGGAGCTGTACACCGAGCTCAAGAACGTCTTCGTTGACCTGACCTGATCCGGAGGAGTCCCCGCGCCAGGCAGAAATTCGTTGACGCGGCCAGGAGCCGCTCCTATGCTGCCCGGCAGCCCGGACCGTTGCTGCACGGACTGTCGGCCAGTTTCCCGCGGACCCTTTCTCGGACGGAGGCCGCACCATCGGTGTGGGGGAGTGGAGGAGCCACTTGACCGCGGAGCAACCCCAAACCAGCGACCATATTGCGCGCGACGACGCCCACCTGCGATCGCTGGGGATCAAGCCCGAGCTGAAACGAACGCTCGGGTTCCTGTCGAACTTCGCAATCGCATTTGCATTCATCAGCGTCTCAACCGGCTCGTTCGGCAACTTCGGCGTGGGCATTGGCCTTGGCGGGCCGATGATGTTCTGGACATGGATCGTCGTCATCATCGGCCAGACGCTGGTGGCCCTGGTCTTTGCTGAGCTTGCCAGCCACTTCCCAGTCGCAGGATCCATCTACCAGTGGTCGAAGCGCCTATCGCACCGCACGCTGGGCTGGTTCACCGGCTGGCTCTATTTCTGGGCACAGGTGGTGACGGTCTCCGCGGTCGCGGTGATCGTGGCCTTCGCGGTCGACGGCCTGGTCGAGGAAGATCTGTTCAGTGGCCCTCCCGGTCCCCTCGGGATCTCGTGGTTCACGATCATCTCCGTCGGCACACTTGTCATCACCACCGTGATCAACGCCTACGGCGTTCGGCTGCTGGCAATCCTCAACAACATCGGTGTCGCCACCGAGATCGTGGGCATGCTGGTCTTCGCACTGATCCTGCTGTTCTTCGCGAACCACCAGTCCCCCGACGTCATCTTCAAGACCTATGGGGCCGAGATCCCGCAGAACGGAAACCTGCTGGCCACGTTCGCGCTGGGTGCGTACATGGCGATGTTCATCGTGTACGGATTCGACACTGCTGGTTCCTTCGGAGAGGAGACGGTGGATGCCGGCCGTCAGGCGCCGCGCGGCGTGCTCTCGTCGATCTGGATGTCAGGCGCGGTTGGCCTGGTGTTCATCCTGGCCGTCATCCTGTCCCTCCATAGCATCCCGGACACCATGGCGCAGGGGCTTGCGGGTGAGTTCCCAATCGCCACCACCATCCTCGCCAACCTGAATGGGAAACTCATCGGCGACTTCACGCTGGGTGAGCTGTACCTGGTGGTGATCCTGGCATCGGTGTTCGTCTGCACCCTGGCCATCCACGGCGCGGCCACCCGGATGATGTTCTCCATGGGCCGTGACCGCCACCTTCCCTTCGGAGGGACATGGGCGCACGTCAGCCCGACCTTCAAAACCCCCGCCAATGCGGCTGTCGCGGTTGGGATCCTGGCCGCGCTCCCCATCCTGGTCGTCAACCCCATCGCCGCGATCTCGCTGTCTATCGCCGCGACCGGGCTCATCTACCTGAGCTACCTGATGTGCAACATCGGTGTCCTGGCCGCCAGGCGACGCGGCTGGCCGCACTCACCGGCCAGGTTCAACCTCGGCCGCTGGGGCATGACGGTCAACGTACTGGCCATCGTGTATGGAGTCCTGGGGGTCGTGAACATCGGCATCTGGGCCTCGGACATCTTTGGCGACTTCGGAACCGACGGTCGCCTGTTCTGGAACCCGTACATCAACTCGTTCTTCACGCCCTTCGGGCAGACATTGGATTGGCTGCCCGCCTGGCCGCTCTACGAGACGATGATCGGCGTCCTGCTCGTCTTCGGTGCGCTCTACTACGTGGTCTCGATACGCGGTCGTCCGCACGACGTCGAGGGCATGCAGGCCACGGACGAGGTGATCGGCTAGGGTCGCTCTCGTCCCACGCAGTTCAGGCAAGCGGCTCGGCGCCCCGGTGCTGAGCCGCTCGCCTATCGTTTCCGGGCGAAAATGCTGACAGGAGCAGTCGTGTCGGACGCCGATGAGGAGGTCCGCGGAGACCTGCGCGACCGGCTGGTCGCCGCCCTGCAGCGCGTGCCGGAGGTGGCCGGCCGCCAGCTGACCCTCAAGCCACTCTCCGGCGGCATCACCAACCGCAACTACCTGATCACCGCGCCGGACCTTGCCGAGCGCTACGTCATCCGCCTGGCCGGCAACGACACCCATCTGCTCGGCATCAGCCGCGAGGTGGAGCATGCCGCCACGGTGGCGGCGGCCGGGGTGGGAGTCGGGCCCGAGGTGGCGGCCTTCATCCGCCCCGAGGGCTACCTGGTAACCCGCTTCATCGAGGGTGAGGCGGTGAGCCTGGAGCAGGTGCGCCGTCCGGATACGCTGCGCCGGGTCGCCGATTCCATCCGCCGGATTCACGGCGGACCGGCCATACCCGGCCTGTTCGTGCCGCTGCGCATCGTGGAGGCCTACCGGGCGCTGGCCGCCGAACGCGGGGTTGCCATCCCGCCAACGTACGAACGGGCACGCCAGGTCGGGCGGCGCATCGAGCAGGCCCTGCTGCAGGCGCCGCTCGAGCCGCGGCCATGCCACAACGACCTGCTGAACGCGAACTTCATCGATGACGGACAGCGCATCCGGATCGTGGATTGGGAGTACGCCGGCATGGGCGACCCGTTCTTCGACCTGGGCAACTTCAGTATCAACCACGAGCTGACGGCGGAGGCTGACATGGTTCTGCTGGAGGCCTACGACGGCGAGGTGGACCACGCCCGCCTGTCACGGCTGAGCCTGATGCGGATCGTCTCTGACTTCCGCGAGGCGATGTGGGGCGTGCTGCAGCAAGGCATCAGCACCCTGGACGTCGACTTCGTGGCGTATTCCGACGAGCATTTCGAGCGGCTCCTGGAGAACGCGGCAGGCCCGGCGTTCGAACGCTCCCTGGAGGTTGCGGCGGGTGGCTGACGGGGCCGCGCTGCCGGATCGGGCGCGGGTCGTCATCATCGGCGGCGGGGTGGGCGGCGCGGCGGTCGCCTACCACCTCGCCCACCTGGGCTGGACCGATGTCGTCCTGCTCGAGCGCTCCGAGCTGACCAGCGGATCCACGTTCCATTCCGCCGGCCTGGTGGGGCAGCTGCGAGCCAGCCCAACCCTGACCCGGATGATCGTCGACAGCGTGGCCACCTACCGCGACCTTGCCGCGGAGACCAGCGTCGATCCCGGCTGGCGCGAGGTCGGCTCCCTGCGCCTGGCATCCACCGCGGAGCGAATGGAGGAGCTGCGCCGGCAGTCGGGCTGGGCAAAGGCCGACGGCTTGGAGATGGAGCTGATCGGTCCATCCGAGGCAAAGGACCGATTCCCCCTGATGGCGAGCGATGGCGTGCTGGGCGCCGCATGGCTGCCGACCGATGGCTACCTTGATCCCACCGGCCTGACCATGGCGCTCGCTGCAGGCGCGCGCGCAGCCGGCATCCGAATCGCGACCCGCACGAACGTGACGGGGATCGCGCTTGAGCGAGTGCGGGTACGGGCGGTGGAAACGAACCGGGGAACGATCGAGACGGAGGTCGTGGTGAACGCAGGGGGCATGTTCGCCGCCGAGATCGGGCGGATGGCCGGCGTCATAGTGCCGCTCATCCCGTTCGCGCACCAGTACCTGGTGACCGAGGCGATCGACGGCGTGTGGCCTGAGCTGCCGCAGCTGCGCGATCCCGACAACCTCGTCTATTTCCGCCCGGAG
>JBDUEE010000181.1:0-2393 GCA_040002615.1 Chloroflexota bacterium
GCCGGCGATACCAGGGGCGGTGCTGCGGCGAGCTCCATCACGCTGCGCACGACCGCGGCCGACGGTAGGGCGAACGTCTCGGTCGACAGGCGCCCGCTGAACCGGTCGGCGAGGTCGCTGTCATGGACGGCCTGCAGGGCCGTGCCGAACGTGCGCCACTGGTCGGCGGTCAGCCCATCGCGGATCGCGTTGCGGCCCGCCACGAACGGGTACAGGACGAGACCGCGACCGTCGTCCAGCTCGTGCCAGAGCGTGGACGCCTGCGTCCGAATCGGCGCGAGGACGTTGGCGATGCCGGCGTCGCGCAGCGCGCGTGGCACCTCCAGGTGCGGCCCGCCGACCGCCTGGCGGTGGACCTTGAGGAACCAGCTACCTGCTGGCCCGGCTGCCTGGTACGAGGCCGCGTGCGGGTCATAGGCGGGGATGAACGTGAACGTGGATGCCTCGATGCCATACGCGGTCAGCAGCGCGGCTGCCAGTTCGGCGTGGTCGAAGCCGGGGTCTTCAAGCATGCGACACCTTAGCCTCGGCGGCCGCTGGCGTGCCCCTCAGATCGGGTTTCGATGCAGACAAGAGCGCCGTGGACCCCGCCGGGGCGGAGGAGTTGACCTACACCTTCCATGCGGCCGGCACCCTCGTGGCTGGCGCCCATCAGCCGGACCACTACGAAGGGCGCGATGGTGGCTCTTAACATCATCGAGTCCGGCGAGTACCCCTGGCAGCCGCTGGCCAGCCAGTTCTCCAATGGCGCCTGGTACATGTTCTTCCGTGAGAACGGCGGCATCGGCAGGTTGGCGATCAACGGCACCACCGGGACCTACATGGTCCTCTTCGCGAACAACGAGATCCAGATGACCGGCGTCGAGCCGGCCTGCACCTTCAACTTCACGCGACAGGATGCGAACGGCGCCGCAGGCAGCTTCGACTGCCGCCTACCTGGGAGCAAGTCGGATGGCACCGTCGTGATGGTCGATTTCAAGGGGGACTTCGACGGCCACATTTAAGGGACAGCCAGGAAACCGTGAAGTCGCGGCCAGATCTAAGGGCGCCGGGCCGCCGGCACGCTACCGATCGCCGCGGCCGTCGCTGCTCGAGCTCAGGCGCGGTCGCCTACCAGCGGCTACTGGCGGCTTATGGCGCGGGAACGGGCCACTCGCCCGGGCTCGAGTTCGAGCACATACGCGAGCAGCTGGAGACCCGGCGCGGGCGACCAATCGTGCGACGCCTCGCGCTGGAACCCCAGCCGCTCGTAGAGTCGCTGTGCGCTGGTCATCGAGGTCCGGGTGTCGAGCCTGAAGCGCCGATGACCGGCCGCTCGTGCCCGATCGATGCAATACCTCACGAGCGCCTCGCCGACACCCCGTCCCCGCGCCTCGGGCGCGACCCCGAGCATCCGAATCGTCGCCGCCTCCGGGTCGTCCACGTGCGCCAGCGCCCGTCCGCCGGGCACGTAGGTGACTGTCCCCACCACGATGCTGCCGAGATCCGCGACGAGCACCTCACTGTGCCCCGCGCGACCAGCTACGTCACGCAGTTGCTCTTCATAGAAAGCATCCCCGGCGTCGCCAAGCGTCCGGTAGGCGCCGACGACCAAATCACCAATGGTCTCGTACTCCCCTGATCGCGCCTCACGGACGACAACCTCATCCGACGGCTCCATGCGCGGAAGTCTACCCGGCGATCCTGCTATCACCCCTACGCTCATACGCCGACCACAGGAACTGGCCGCAGATCTCGGCCAGCCGATCCCACGTCATCGCCGCGTGGGACTCGGCCTTCTGGGCGCCCGGTGCGGAGCTGGGGCCCACGACAGGTTAGGCGTCGCGGCTTACCGCGCCCTTATCACGGGGCGGCGTGTGCCATGATTGCCGCCCGATGGCCAATCGCGGCGGGAAGGCGGGATGCGTCTCCAGCGGCGGCGATTCAGCGAACCAAGTGACGTCCGGACGATCCCCCGCGGCCGGATCGACGTGGTCGAGCTCGACGACGTGGTTGTCGGCCGGATGACCTACGAGCCGGGCTGGCGCTGGTCGGTGGACATGCAGCCGATCGCCGGCACGGACACATGTCAATACCATCACCTAGGGATCACGCTCAGGGCGACTGCGCGCGCAGATGCCCGACGGCACCGAGCTCGAGGTGGGTCCGGGCGATGTCTTCGAGATCCTACCTGGACATGATGCTTGGGTAGTCGGGGACGAGCCGTGGATCTCAGTCGACTTCGAGGCGATGCGGACCTACGGGAAGCGGCGGGACGCCGGAGACGAACGGGTCCTGGCGTCGATCGTGCTCACAGACATCGTCGATTCGACGCGCCGCGCCGCGGCGCTTGGCTCCGCGCGAACCTCCTCATCCTCGTCGACGAGGCCGAGCCTCCTTGCGTCGAGGACCTT
>JBDUEE010000182.1:0-14845 GCA_040002615.1 Chloroflexota bacterium
CCACGCGCGTGGCGGCCAGCTGCTCCGGCGTCACGGATGGGTCTTCGGTCCCCTTACCACCATCGGTGGTGACCAGGTAGTCGATGCGCGCCCCGCGGCCGGCCAGGGCTGCGATGGCCGGTGCCGCACCAAACTCTGCGTCATCCGGGTGGCTGAAGACGACCAGCACGCTGTCCAGCGGCTCGATCAGCGCGTGGCGTACAAGGTCGGTCATGGGGTGGCGCATGCTACCGCTGATTGACCGATGCCGCCGACCGTCCGCATACTGCCCCTCAGTATGGCAACCGAACCGACAACCGACCATTCCGCTCACTTTCGGCACTCGTACACGAAGGACCGCCCGGAGCTGCTGAACCGGCTGCGACGCATCGAGGGGCAGGCGCGTGGCCTGCAGCGACTGGTCGAGGAGGAGGCCTACTGCCTGGACCTGCTACAGCAGGTCCAGGCGCTCACCGCCGCCGCCGACCAGGTTGGCCTGCTGCTGCTGGAGGATCACATCACTGGCTGCCTGACCCACGCGGTCAAATCGGGCCAAGGCCAGCCATATGTCGACGAGGTGATGGCCGTGGTGCGGCGCACCATGGGGCGCCCCGCCTCTCGGCGCAAGGGCGTGGCCGCCGTCGACCGACCGGCCTGAGCACGGGGAAAGGGAGTGCCGCAGGGGGGAACCGCGACACTCCCCGGGGGTGAGCATACGCGGTGGGTCAAGAGTCGGCTGGCGCTTGGTCACTCCCCGAACATGGTGAGCTGCTGACCGCCTCGCTCGATCAGCGGATCCAGGCCCAGCACCGGCTCCAATCGCTCCAGCCCGGCCTGCTCCAGGTCGACCAGGGTCTCGAGATGCTGCCATTTCAGGAAGTGCCAGTTCTGCCGTTCAACCTCGGCTCGCAGCCACGGTGAGCGTTCGAGCTTCAGGCGGACCAGCTCGGTCCGCTCTGCCGGAAAGACCAGGAAGCGGGCCTGCTGCTCACCAACCGGGATCTGGCGCCCGCGGCGCAGGATGGCCTCGCCCATCATCGCCGTCCATTCGACCTCGAACAGGAAGGCCAGCCGTCCGCGCTGGTACCACAGCGCATCGACCGCGCCGAGCGCCTCCGCGGGCGCGCGGATGATCAGCGGCAGGTAGGCGCGTCGCTCGTCGTCGCGCATGCGCGCCAGGAGCGTCCCGCCGGCGTAAGGACGGTCATGCTCTCGGCGGCTGACCCACGCACGCAGGCCGATCCTGTGGGCGTAGTCGACCAGCAGGCCGATGATGCGGGCGTGCTCCTCAAGCCGTGGTCCCAGCTCGTCCTCGGTGCGCAGCTGCCCGCGCTCGCTGTGCACCGCGTAGGCCGCCAGGCACGCGCGCACCAGCTCCTCGTCCGGTGAATCCAGGCCCGGGAAGAGGGCGTAGATGCGATCCAGGAACCCCTGCTCATCCAGGCGGCCGGCGGTCGACAGGATGGAGAAGGTCGACCACTCCACCCTGTCGGCCAGCGGTGCCTCGGCCAGCTCCGGCTCGCGCAGCCACCACTGCGGGTGGTCGGCATCGCCCAGGCGGATCAGCGACCGATGTTCGTCACGCCACAGCTCCTCACGCAGCAACGTGGCCAGCAATGCCGCGCCGCCACGCTCCAGCCTGGCATCCGGCGGCGGCTCCCCTTCGCCCTCTCCGTTGGCGCGGGCCGCGGCCACCCGGCGCAGCAGCCCGGAATGCTGCAGGCCCAGGACCACCGCGGCGGCGATCCGCGTCAGACCGGCCGGCTCTCCCCTGGCCCGCAGCAGCTGGACAGCCGCATGGTCGATGGCATCGGCCAGCTCGGGATAGGTGAGGTGGCCCTCGTCGGCTCCGAGTCGGAGCGGCCGGGGCTGGACAGCGTCACGCAGCCGATCCTCGGCGGAGGGCTTGCGGAAATGCAGAGTCAGGCCGTCACCGGATCGACGTGACTCGCGATGGATCACATCGACCAGCTCCAGCCCCGCCGCCGAGCCGGCAGTGGCAGCGGACAGCAGGCGTTCCGGGTCGTCGCCGTCCATCATCAGCACGAACCAGCCATCCGGCTTCAGTGCGCCGGCCGCCGACGCGACCGCGTGCCGCAGGGCCGTGGACTGCGCTCCGTCGGAGCGGGCTGGCGCCGAGCCGAACAACGGCTCCAGCCGCAGCGTCTCGGCGGCCTCGCGCCCGATCAGCCATCCGGTGGCCAGGTACTCGAAGCTAAGCTCATCCACGCTGGGCGCAGCGGCCACTGACGAGAGCACCATGTCGGCGTGGTCCGCCGGCAGGTACTGCCCGATGACCGCTGGCCGGCAGCGGATCCAGAAGACGTTGGCGGCTGCCACGCCGCCCAGCTCCTCCAGGCCGGCGGCGAAGCGAGCCGGGCGCCGATCGCGGCCCAGGGCGGCCACCGCGATCCGAACGTCCTGAACGGCCGATTCGAACAGGTGCCACACGTTCGCCTCGCGCTGGTAGCGCGAGGCCGGCTGGCGCACATGCCCACCGCTGATGCGCAGCGACGCGACGCGTCCCGGGTATCCGTTCAGGCGGCTGGCGGGCAACAGGCACGCAGCCAGCGCCAGCCGGAATACGGCGGCCAGCGCCGGATCCCGCAGCTCCGCATCGATCTTGTTGGCGATCGTCTGCAGCGCGTACAGGTTGCGCGAGGTGTACAGGTCGAGCAGTTCATCGACCAGCTCCGTGCGTCCATCAAGCACTGGGAAGCGGTCGTGCAGCTGCTGGTAATGCGTCCCCTGACGAACGTCGGTGGCCGTCACCTGTGGCGCGACTGGGTCGGGCAGCACCGTTGACGCAAAGCGCGGACCATCGCCGGCCGAGCCCGTTGGCGCCTCCGGGGTGATCGATGGAGGTGGCGGCGGCTCACCGGCCTCGCCGATCGGCGCTGCAGGGTCATCGCCCAGTGACGGCGCTGCGGTCAGCCCAACCGGAGCCGGCGGCAGGTCGTCGTCCGTTTCGGGTTCCAGTGGCTCGGGCGCATCCACCGGCATCGGCTCAGCGGCCGCGAGCTGCTCCGTCGGCCGCTCTATGCCGAGCTTGGCGAGGTCGATCTCGTCGACCGCCGCCACGCGCTCGACCGGTCCACCAATCGAGAGGTCGCAGTTGGCGCAGCGGTAGATCTTGCGGCCGGGCGCATCCGCGTCTCGTGGCCAGATGAACTGCTCGCCCACCACCGGGCGGCGGCAGGTGGCGCAGCGCGTGGCGTACAGCTCCTCGATGTGCTGCCGCAGCGGAACGTCGACACGACGCGAGGCTGCCAGCTGCGAGAAGGCGGCCTCGATGGCCGCCGCATCGGGCGTGAGCAGGAAGGCCTGCGCGGCCAGCTGCGCGAAGGGGCTGGCGTCGCTGGCCACGGCCCGCATGCCGGCCGCGATCGCGCGCCGCGCGGTCCAGCCGGTGCCGGCCCATGGATCGAGAATTGTGTCACCGCTGCGCGCGTAGGAGGCCAGCTCCGCATCGAGCTGATTGTCGGCCGGCGACGGGAAGTAGCGCTCCAGGAGCGCAAGTCCGGGGAGACGACGAGGAAGCACGACGTGGTCGAGACGCCTCCGTTGGGCCTCGCCCATCGGGCCTCCTATGGTTCCTCGAGCAACTCCTCTTCGAGCTCGGGCTCGGCCGAGAACTCCGGGAGGCTGGTGTCGAGCTCCTCGACCTCCTCCGGTTCTTCCTCCGACTCCTCGCTCTCCTCCTCGTCATCGTAGCGGAGCGGAGTGCCCTTGATGTACGGTCTGACGTCAGTTCCGCGTCCTGCCGCGCTGCCGGGGAAGGAAACCTTGCCGAAATTGTCGGGGTGCGCGAAGACCTCTCGCATGATGATGCGCACTTCGTCGCCGTTCACCACGGTGATCGCCGCCTCGTAGCGGTTGCCGCCCTTCATCAGCTTCGCGAGTCGAGCGCCGACGCGCGGTTCGACCTGGCCGATCTCCGCCTCCCCGACCCTTGCCACCAGCAGCTCGCCGTCGAGCGCCAGCTCCACCCCGTCGCCGGGCGAGAGCGGTGCAAGCTGGCGGGCCGGGCCGACATTGATGACGCGGGCGTGACCGGTCTTTCCCATCTCTTCGATGAAGTCGGCAGCCGACGCCTTCTCCGGCTTGCCATTCCCCGGCCCGCTACCGTCGCCGCCGCCCAGCAGGACGCGTAGCCGAGCGACATTGCGCTCGGCGATGCGATTCGTCGCGTCGCGCCCGAGTGCGCTTTCGTAGGCCTCCAGCGCCTCCCCGTGCCGGCCAAGCTCGGCCAACGCCTTGCCGAGGCGGTTGTAACCATCCGTATCCGGCCCCAGCTCGATCAGCTGGCGGTTCGCCTCGACCGCCGCCGCCCAGTCGCCATGGGTCGCGTGGGTGATGGCATTCTCGGCCAGCTGGCGACGCTGGCGCATGGTCGTTTCGGTATCCCCGAGCGTCATGAGGTGGGTGTTTCTCCCCGCAAAATGCGGCTCTAAAAGGTGCACCAGGAACCCTGTTCGAGCCGGGCTTGGCCCGAGGGCGCCTTGTTGTAGCACCGGCTGAAAAAGGTGTCAACGCGAAGGAGGAATCGCGCCCGGCGTCGCGCGGCGCCGGCTCAGGTGCCGTGCAGCAGCAGGGCCACCGCCAGGCCCAGCACCGCCAGCGCCCCGAACTCCAGCACCACGGCCCGCACCGAGGCCCCGTCGTCCAGCGCCTCGGCGGCCCCTCCCCATGCGTGAAAGCCCAGCGCCACCACCGCCGCCCCAACCACGCCGGGCAGCATGAGCAGGCCGACCGCAGCCGCCAGCTGGGCGAGCGCGACGAGGTGCAAAGCTGCCTGGCCGACCGCCTCGATGCCCGTCCTGCCACGCGCCTCCGCGGCCCGTAGAGCCGGCATCGCGGCGACGAGCAGAAGGAGGATCAGTCCGGGCGGCCAGGCGTCGCGCGGCAGGACAGCTCCCAGTCCGGCCGCGGCCGCGAAGACGATGCCTACCAGCGCCAGGTCCAGGCCAACCCGGCGCTGCCCCTGCTCGGCAAGATCCAGCTCAAGCCGGATGACGCCCCAGAGGAGCAGCGCGGCGACCGGGGTCAGCAGCAGGCCGATGCTCGGGACCACCAGCCTGCCGAACAGCGTCAGGGCCACCCCCGCACTGGCCAGTGTGGCGTAGCGCGCGAAGCCAAGCTCCGCCCGAGCGGGGCCGATCAGCCACACGGCGCCCAGCCCGCCGATCGCCAGTTGAGCAGCAACCATCACCGCCAGCCAGAACGGGGCGAGAAGCCACCCCGCGGCCGCAACGATCGCCATCAGCGATGCGATCAGGATCGCCTCCGGGTGCTGGAGGCGAGTGAGTGCGCGCAATGCCGCCGGCCGATGGCGGATGAGGCGGCCGATCATCGCAGCGACGCCAGCAGCGCGTCGGCGCGAAGCGTGCCTGCCACCTGCGAGCCGGCGAGCCACGCTCGACGGGCCATCGAGACGGCGTAGTCGATCTGCCCGAGCTCTTCGGTGCGGTGCGCATCGCTGGCCAGCGTCAGCCGCACGCCGGCCCGTCCTGCCGCGCGGCCCAGCGAATCGTCCAGGTCCAGTCGCGGGCTGCCGTTCATCTCGAGCATGGTGCCGGTGCGTGCGGCGGCTTCGAAGATCTTTGGCCAATCCAGCGCCATCGGATCGCGGACGTTCACGATGCGCCCGGTGGGATGCGCGATCACATCGACGAATGGATTCTCGATGGCCGCCAGCGTGCGGCGGGTGAGCTGTTCCGACGACTGGCTGCGCGCGGTGTGGACCGATGCCACGACCACGTCGAACCTCGACAGCAGCTCGTCCGGGTAGTCCAGGCCGCCATCGGCCTTGATCTCCATCTCGGTGCCGTGCAGGATGCGAAACGGTGCAAGCTCGGCATTCAGCCGTGACAGCTCGCGTCGCTGCTCATCGATGCGATCCGGGGCCAACCCGCGGGTGATGCCCAGCGAGGGCGAATGGTCGGTGAGCACCATCCACTCGTGGCCACGCGCGCGGGCCGCGCGCGCCATGACCTCGATCGAGTCCACGCCATCGGTCCAGTCCGAATGTACGTGGGTGTCGCCCTTCAGGTCCGCCACCGTCACCAGCTCGGGCAGGGTTCCCTTGCGGGCCGCCGCGATCTCACCCTCGTCCTCGCGCAGCTCCGGCGCGATCCACGGCAGGTCCAGGCGGGCATAGACCGCCTCCTCGGTGGCGTCGAGCAGCAGCTCGCCAGTCTCCACCACCCTGAAGCCCTTCTCGGACAACGACAGTCCGCGGTCCAGCGCAATCCCGCGCAGGGCCACGTTGTGCTCCTTGCTGCCGGTGAAGTGGACGAGGTGGGTGCCCCAGGCAGCGGGCGGACAGACCATCAGGTCGACCTGCAGGCCGGCCGCCAGCACGATGCTCGACTTGTCGGTGCCGGCCGACAGGATCCGATCCACCTGCCGCAGGGCGTCGAGTGCGGCGATCAGCGCCTGCGGCTCATCGGTCGCTGCCAGCAGGTCCAGGTCACCGATGGTCGCCTGTCGGCGGCGCAGCGATCCGGCCGGCTCGATACGGACCACCCCGGGAACGTCGCGCAGCTGCGCGATGAGCTCCGCGATCAGGGCGTCGGCCTCGTGCAGCAGCACCCGCGTCACCTTGCGTTCCATGTGCGCGATGCCAGCCAGGATGTTCTGCTCGGTTCGTGCGGACAGACCCTTGACCCCGCGCAGCTGACCGTCAGCCGCGGCCGTGCGCAGAGCATCGACCGAGTCGATCCCACGCTCGGCGTGCAGCAGCTTCACCGTGCGCGGGCCGACGCCCGGGATGCGCAGCATGTCGAGCAGGCCGTCCGGTACCTGGTCCCGCAGCTTCTGGTGATAACCGAGTGCACCGGTCTCGGACAGCTCCGCCAACTTTGTGGAGAGCGCCGGGCCGGCACCGGGCAGCTTGGGCGGCGCCCCGCGGCGGTAGAGCGAGGCGACGTCCTCCGGATATCGCTCAATGGCGTCCGCCACGCGGCGATATGCAACCGACTTATAGACCACCTCGCCGGCGATCTCGAGCATGTCGCCGATCTCCCGGAACACCCGCGCCAGCTCGGCGTTGGTCAGCAGGGCGTCGTCAGAGCGGGTCATCGCGCGCGGTCGGGGCATAGCTGTGAATTCTAGGGGCACGCAAATGGCCCGACCCCCGTCGGGGATCGAGCCTCTGCGGATTGACCTGACTGCTTTAGCGCTTGGGAGCGCGCAGCACTCGGCGGATACGGCTGGCGAGGGTCTGCCCGCGGCGACGACGGATGGTGTCGGTCGCACGCTGGCGTCGCATGGCATCTGCCAGCATGTCCTCGTGCCGAAGCGCGCCGATCAGGCCAAGGTACGTTACACCTCTGCTCATCTCGTGCCTCCTGTTCGTCGCGTGCGTGACGCGAAGTAACTTGTCTTATAGCTAATACCGGTTACATGAGCATTCTAGGCGAACGCATGTAACTTGTCAACCGGCCTATAATGGTTACATGGCCACAACAACGCACCAATCGATGGCCGAGCCGAATGAGACGGAGGAGCTGTTTGTCGCCTTCGCCAACACCATCGTGCGCACGCACGGCAAGGCCATAGAGACCATCCCCGACGCGGACGCGCTGCTCAGCTGGCTGCGCGAGCACGGCCTGATCAGCTCACGCGGACGTGCGACCGAGGCGGCCCGTCAGCGCCGCGAACCGCAGGAGGCGGATCGACGGCTGGAGCGTTTTCGCCATCTGCGGGACGTGCTGCACGCAACTGCGGGCGACCTCTCTGCCGACGGGCAGCCGCATCCCGAGCGGGTCACGGAGATCAATCACATCCTGCGCCACGGCCTGCACTACCACCAGCTCAGGCCCGAGGGGGATGGCGCGCGGTACGAGGTCACCCAGGTCGGCGATCGGCTCGACCAGGCACGAGCGGCGATCGCCAGCTCGTTCGCCCACTTCCTGGCAGATGACGCCCGGGATCGCCTGCGCGTATGCGCCAACGAAGGCTGCCTCTGGCTCTTCGTCGACCGCTCGCCGACCGGCCGGCGACGCTGGTGCGACATGCGGACCTGCGGCAACCAGGCAAAGGTGGCACGCCATCGGGCAAGGGCACGGGCCGGCCTCGCGGGGGTTCCGTCACCCCCCTCCGCCGACTAGAATCACGGCGGCCCGCCGACATCCGCGACGGGACCGATAGAACCCGCAACGAGGCGACGCGATCCAACGTGGACGCAGGCTCCAGTAGACACGCGCGCCCGTGGCTGCGGTCGAGGATGACGGCCTAGCGCCGATCTCGAGCCCAGACCACCGGCGCGTCCTGGCGAGGTGGTCGAATCATGCTCATTCCAGGCCGATTCTTCAACGGCCGCGAGCCGCCCGTGACGCCCGCTGTCGCTGACGGCGGCGATCGCCGTGGTGAGGTGCTGCGATGACTTCATCGCAGACCGGTGAGCTGCTCACCGAGGTCCAGGACCTCATCCGCGAGCGCGAGCGCGAGGGCGTGGTGGGCCTGGCGGAACGGATCGGTGCGTCCGAATGGGCTGATCTCGTGCCGCAGCTCGAGCCAAGCGAGGTGGCGGTGCTGCTCCAGTGGCTGCCGGACGAAGAGATCCCCGCCCTGTTGGAGGAGCTCTCACCGTCCGAGGCGGCCCGCATCCTGCGCACCCTCTCCGCCCCGGAAGCGGCCACGCTCCTCGAGGAGATGGACCCCGACGACGCCGCGGACGTGGTCGAACAACTTCCGCCGCGCGACGCGAACGAGATCCTGGTCAGGATGCGACCTGAGGAGGCGGCCGAGATCCGCGAGCTATCGGTCTACCCTCCCGACAGCGCGGGCGGCATCATGACGCCCGCCTTTGTGGCGGTCACCCGCGACGCGACCGCGATGGAGGCGATCGCCGCGATCCGCAAGCTCGTCGATCAGGCCGAGACGGTGAACTACGTCTACGTGGTCGACGACGAGCGTCGCCTGCTGGGCGTGCTGTCGCTCTATCGCCTGATCCTGAGCCGAGCCGATGCCCCCGTGATCGAACTAATGGCGCCCACCACTGTGCGCGTGCGCGCGAGCGCTGACCAAGAGGTGGCCGCGCGGCTGCTAACCGACCGCAATCTGCTTGCAATCCCGGTAGTCGACGACGACGACCATCTGCTCGGCATCATCACCGAAGATGACGTAGCCGAAGTACTTGAGGCCGAGGCGACCGAGGACATCGCCCGGCTCGGCGGCTCGCAGCCATTGAACCTGCCATATCGGCTGGCGAGCGTGTCACTGCTGGTGCGAAAGCGCATTGTCTGGTTGCTCCTCCTGTTCGTGGCAGAGGCCTACACAGGCACCGTGCTGCGCAACTTTGAGGGTGAACTGAGTTCGGTCGTCGCCCTCAGCTTCTTCATCCCATTGCTGATCGGAACCGGGGGCAACATCGGCAGTCAGACGGTGACCCTCATCGTTCGGTCCATGGCCCTTGGCGAGGTCAGCCTGCGCGACATCGGCTGGATCATCTTCAAGGAGCTGCGCGTTGGGCTCTTCCTGGGAGCCGTGATGTCCGTTGTTGCCTTCGGCCGGGCCGCCCTCCTTGGGGTGGGACCGGACATCGGCGTGGTGGTCTCGCTCACGATTCTGGCCATCTGCATATGGTCGGCAACGGTGGCGGCAGCGCTACCACTCGTCCTTCGGCGGCTGCGCGTCGACCCCGCGGTCGTCTCCGCACCGTTGATCACCACCCTGGTGGACGGCACCGGGCTGATCATCTACTTCGAAATCGCGCGCGCGGTCCTGGCGCTTTAGCCCAGCCGATCAGGCGCCGATGGGGTGCCAGACCGTCTTGGTCTCGACGAACTCGCCGATCAGATAGGGCGACTGGCTGCGCTGGCTGAGCCAGTCGACCTCGTCGCTGCCCGAGGCAGGCGGTCGCACAAGCCGCTTGACGTTCTCTACGGCAAGCTCCTCGATGGCGGCGCCCTGCGCCGGGTCGAGCCCAAAGGCATCCAGCCCGTTGACGTCCATGTGCCCAGCCAAGTGCTGCACCAGCTCGCGCCGCAGACCGGTGATCAGGTTCACCACGCCACCCGGCACGTCCGAGGTGGCTAGCACCTCGGTCAGCGTCACGGCCGGCAACGGACGAGCCTCCGACGCGATCACGATGGCGGCGTTGCCCGACACGATGATCGGCGCCAGGCGGCTCACCAGGCCAAGCAGGCTGGAGGACTCGGGAGCGATGAGGCCGACCACGCCGGTCGGTTCCGGGACGCTGAAGTTGAAGTAGCTGCCGTTGACCGGGTTGACCGTTCCCAATATCTGTCCGTACTTGTCGGCCCAGCCGGCGTACCACACCCAGCGGTCGATGGCGGCGTTCACCAGACGGGTCGCTCGCTGACGGCCAACTCCCTCCGCGGCGATCACCTCGCCCGTGAACTGCTCGCGCCGCCCTTCCATCAGCTCGGCGATGCGGTACAGGATCTGGCTGCGGTTGTACGCCGTCCTGGCGGCCCAGCCGGGAAACGCCTTGCGAGCCGCGCGTGCCGCGTCGCGGATGTCCTTGCGCGTCCCCCGGCAGGCATTCGCCAACAGCCTGCCACGCACGTCGAGGACCTCGTAGGCGCGGCCTGATTCAGTGCGAGGGAACTCGCCGCCGATGTAAAGCTTGTACGTCTTGCGAACCCCCAGCCGGTCCGTGCCATCGGTCGCCGCCAGCGGGGCCGGCTGTCGGTCATCCAGGGTGGATGCACGCCGTCGCGCGGTGGTGGTCTTGGCGGCAGCGGGTCGGCGAGCGGCCGGGCTCATCGGCCGTTCCGTCCGTTCGTTTCGTTCGGTGACAGGTCGAGGTAGGCACCCAGGCCGTGCAGGCCGCCCTCGCGACCGTAGCCGGACTCCTTGTAGCCGCCGAAGGGCGAGGTCGGGTCGAA
The DNA here is from genome assembly GCA_040002615.1 of Chloroflexota bacterium. Lineage (GTDB taxonomy): Bacteria > Chloroflexota > Limnocylindria > QHBO01 > QHBO01 > DASSCW01. The sequence goes on from JBDUEE010000182.1 coordinate 10,839, forward strand.
TCGGTTGAAGGTATTTGCCCACACCACCCCGGCACGCATGGCGTTCACCATCTTGAAGATACGGCTGCCCTTCTCTGTCCACACGCCGGCCGACAGCCCATACGGCGTGTTGTTGGCCTTCTCGATCGCCTCCTCCGGCGTCCTGAAGGTCAGGACCGACAGCACCGGGCCGAAGATCTCCTCCTGGGCGATGCGGTGGGACTGGCTGACGCCGGTGAAGAGCGTCGGGCGGAAGAAGAATCCCTTGTCCGGCAGGACGCAATCCGGCTGGAAGATCTCGGCCCCCTCCTCGATCCCCGATTGCACCAGCTCCTGCACCTTGGCCAGCTGCCCGGCGGAGTTGATGGCGCCGACATCGGTGTTCTTGTCGAGCGGGTCGCCGACGCGCAGGGTCGAGAGTCGGGCCTTCAGCTTGTCGAGCAGCGGCTCGTAGACCGATTCCTGCGCGAAGAGGCGGCTGCCAGCGCAGCACACCTCGCCCTGGTTGAAGTAGATGCCGTTGATGATGCCCTCGATCGCCTGGTCGAGCGGCGCGTCGTCGAACACGATGTTGGCCGCCTTGCCGCCCAGCTCCAGGGTCAGCTTCTTGTGCGACCCGGAGACGGCGCGGGCGATCATCTTGCCGACCGCGGTGGAGCCGGTGAACGCGACCTTGTTCACATCGGGGTGAGTGACCAGCTCCATCCCGATCTCGCCCGGACCGGTGATGATGTTCACCACACCCGGCGGCAGGTCAGCCTGACGCACGACGTCGGCGAACAGGTAGGCGGTCAGCGGGGTGGTCGAGGCGGGCTTCAGGATCACGGTGTTGCCGGCCGCCAGGGCCGGGGCGATCTTCCAGGCCAGCATCATCAGTGGGAAGTTCCACGGGATGACCTGCGCCGCCACGCCCAACGGCCGCGGCGTGCGGCCCGGGAATGCGTAGTCCAGCTTGTCGGCCCAGCCCGCGTAGTAGAAGAAATGCGCCGCGGCGAGCGGCACGTCGACGTCGCGCGACTCCTTGATCGGCTTGCCGGAGTTCATCGTCTCGAGCACGGCAAACTCGCGGCTCCGCTCCTGGAGGATCCGCGCGATGCGGTACAGGTACTTCGCCCGCTCGCTGCCCGGAAGCCGCGACCAGGTGGTCTTGTACGCGCGTCGCGCTGCAGTGACCGCCCGGCCGACATCGGCCCTGGAGGCCCTGGCGACCTTTGCCAGCGGCTCCTCGGTGGCCGGATTGATGACGGTGAAAGTCGCCTTCGGGCGGCTGGGCTTGAACTCGTTGTCGATGAACAGGCCGTACTCGGGTCGAATCGTGATGTGGTCGGTGGACTCGGGCGCGGGGGCGTACTCCCATGGGACCTTGCCGCGCGCGGACATTCCCCACGAGGCAGCGGCCGGGCGAGTCTCCGGCTTCTTGGTGAGGCTCATGCTCGCTCGATTATCGCACCGGCCCTCCGGAGAAGCCGATCGCCTGCCGTGGGCGCCATGCTCCGCCCGGTCGTATCGGCGCCGGGGCCCCGTCAGGGCTGCTGACCTCCATCGACTTGCGGTTTGCGAACGGAGGAAGCGTTACGCGGGTCGCGCCTCCTCGAATTCGTCGCCCGCAGGCGTCCGCCGAGCGTGGAGCCAGCGCAGAACTGGTCATCGGTGGGTGCGGGAGTCACGTAACGCTACGGGGGTTCACATTCCGCAACTCGGAGCCTTGTGAGTTGCGGAATGGCTTTCTCCAGTCGCGTTGCGCGATCCACGCCGTGCGAGCGGGCCATCGGGTGCTTCGACCTTACCGATCCTCGGTCGCGAGCACGCCCTCGAGCGCGAGCAGCAGCTTCTTGCGGTCGAGGCCGCCGGCGTAGCCGCCCAGCCCGCCCCCGGTATGGAGCACCCGGTGGCAGGGCACCACGATGGGGATCGGGTTCGAGCCCAGCGCGTTGCCGGCCGCCCGCGATGCTCGCGGCGACCCGGCCGCCTCAGCCATCTGGCGGTAGGTTGTGATCTGCCCGAACGGCACGCGAGCCGTAGCGCGCAGTACGCCCTGGGCGAAGCCGCGCACCAGCGTCCAGTCGAGCGGGAGATCGAATCGCTGGCGCGAGCCAGCGAAGTACTCATCCAGCTCGCGGCGTGCCTCGTCGGTTCGGCGCGGCAGGCGCAGGACGCGCGGGCTCACCCGCTCGGCCAGCTCGGCCAGCACCTGCTCCGCCACCTCGCTGGCAAACGAGACGCGTACCAGGCCGCGCGGAGTCACGGCCACGAGCAACTCACCCACCGGCGTGTCCATCGATGCATAGGCCACGTCCACCAGGCCGGCGGCCCCCGCCCGCGGCCCCAGTCGGCGCATCAGCTGATCCGCATCCAGCTTGGCGGCCGGCGGGCGGACAAGGTCTCGCTCCAGCTCCGTCATCGGTACAGCTCCTTCCGCAGGCGTTTCAGGCCCGCACTCACGTTCTGTCGCGCCGCCTCCTCGCTCGTGCCCATCAGCTCGCCGATCGACCGATAGTCGAGGTCCATCACGAACCGATGGACAACCGCCGCCCGCTGCTTGCCGGGCAGCGTCCTGACCCGCAGCCACAGCCCGTCGTCGGCCGGCTCGTGCGCCGGCTGCGTCGGCTCGGCCGATGGCGACAGGCCATCCAGGCCGATGCTTACCGGGCGTCGGACCACGCGCCGGACGGCATCGGTCGCCTTGTTGTGCGCAATCGTGTAGAGCCACGCCCGCAGGTTCTGCCCGTGCCGCAGGCGCGGATAGCCGCGCAGCGCCGAGATGAGCGTCTCCTGCAGGCAATCCTCGGCCAGGTCGGGGCCGACCGACGCCACCAGGAACCGATGCAGCTCGGTCGAGTGGGCATCGATCAGCACCTGGAACGGTGGCAGTCGCACGCCTGGTGGAACGCCGGATGACCGTCTTGCGTGAGATTCCGGCACGTAACTCAGGTCGCCGCGCGCCGCAACAGGTCGTAATAGGCGTACGCGTCATCGCGCACGACCGTTGGGACCCATACACCTTCGGGTTCCTCGCGCCAGTCCACCTCCAGGCCGGGATTCTGGGCATTCGTGCCGTCGTGCACGAACAGGTGGGGCGAGCCCTGCACCGCGTCGGTCTTGGCGACCTCCCACTGCTCGAAGATCGCCACCCGAGCACGTCCGGAATCGAGTGCGGCCGCCAGGCGCGCGAGGTCCAGCCCATCAGTCTGTGAGGCGACCTCCAGGATCACGTGGCGCAGGCTGACGCAGCGGGACTCGCCCCAGAAGGCGCGGCGCAGCCCACGATCGAGCGCCTCGGAGACGGCCAACCCCTGCTCCTTGGCCGCCTGCACCGCCTCCATTGGCGGCAGCATGGTTACCGGGTACTCCCAGTTAGGCCCGTTCCACGGCTGCCAGCCGGCGCGCGGCGCCAGCGACGAGCAGACCGGAATCTCCGGCTCCAGCTCGTTGCGCGGTGTTGCCTGCGAATTGAAGAGCTCCAACGGAAAGACGCGATGGTCGAACCGAACCTGCTCGTCCAGGCCCAGCTGCCGGCGTGCGTCCCACAGTCGCCACACTGCGGCATGCGCCCATGGGCAGCCGATGTCGCTGTAGATGACGACGGTCCCGGGCGCGACTTCCACCAGCGGGCTAGTCAAGCGTGAAGTAGTCGCCGCCCGAGTAGCGGCCGGAGCGCTCCTTGCGAATCTGCATTAGGACGTCGTTCAGGAGGCTGCTGGCGCCAAAGCGGAAGCGGTCGGGCGTCATCCAATCCGGCCCCAGCGTCTCGTACAGGACTGTCAGGTAACCGATTGCCTCTTTGGCGGTCCGGATGCTGCCCGCCGGCTTCATGCCGACTGCGCGGCCGGTCTGCTGGTAGAAGTCGCGGATCGCCTCGAGCATCACCAGGGTCACCGGCAGCTGGGCTGCCGGCGTGACCTTGCCGGTGCTGGTCTTGATGAAGTCCGCCCCGGCGGCCATGGCCAGGACCGATGCGCGCCGTACGTTGTCATAGGTCTCGAGCTCGCCGGTCTCGAGGATGACCTTGAGGTGGATGTCGCCGCAGG
>JBDUEE010000183.1:0-3749 GCA_040002615.1 Chloroflexota bacterium
CGTGCCGGATGGGCCGGTTAGGGCGGGTGACTCAAGGTCCCGTGACGGACGTGCCCCCCTGGGGGTGGGGTCACGACGTGAATCCACCGGCGCTCTCCCAACCGCGCCTACCGCTCTCGCCTTGTGTACGGGTCTCAGACACTTGGCGGCCGCACGGTCGCATAGCGCGCAGCGGCAGGGCTGCCGTTTTCTATGACGGTCGGACAGACTAGGGCGGACACTCCACCCTATAGGTGGAGAGTGTCCTGTCCGGTTGTCCGGGGGACAGGTGTCCGAGGTGTCCGGGACCGGTGTCCGGTCAGTCATGAGCGAGCACCCCGACCCGAATCCCGCTCCCATCCGGGAACGTGGTGAACAGCTTGCCGGTGTAGCGGTTTACCGTCCGCCGCACGGTCTCGCGGTCGGCGTCAAGACTGTCGGCCAGCTCGTCATACGTCAGCGATCCGCCGAGCAGCGCTTGCTTGATACGCAGCCGCAGCGGGATCTCGCGGGCCAGGTCCGGCTCACTTGCCAGGTCAGTGCGCCGGATGGTGGTCGCCTCCGGGCCGTGCTCGATCTCGATCCCGATCGGCAGGGCCAGCGGTGCGTCGTTGGCCTTCTTGTTGACCAGGGCCACCCGCAGCGAGCTGGAGCCGGCGTCCTGCACCTTGCGGAGGTACCAGGTGGACCGGGCGGAGTTGTGCCAGAACGTCGAGCCGAACGGCTTCTCGCCGTCGCTCTGCTTGGTGACATGGGCTACCAGCAGCGCGTCGATCTCGAGCTGGCGCAGCCCGCCGTAGAACTCGATGGCCGTCTCGGCGCGCTCGGGGTCCCCACCGGCGGCCAGGGCGACCGAGTCGATGACCACGAACCCGATCGAGTGCTCGCGCACCATGCGTCGCAGCCGCTCCACGTCCTGGGCCAGCGGTAGCGCGCAGCGGACGTACATCAGGTCCGGCAGGTTGTCATCGGGCCATAGCCGGGCCAGTCGCCTGCGGTGGACGCTGGCAGTCCATTCCCAGTCCAGGAATGCCACGCGGCGCGTGGTGGCCGGCAGGAGCCCTGCCAGCACATCGCGGCCGCTGTGGATCGAAGCGGCAGCGGCCAGGGCCAGCTCGCTCTTGCCAGTGCCGCCGTCGCCATGCCACAGGGTTGCGCCCTCGGTGGCCACGATCGGCGGCAGGATGGCCCCGTTCAGCGCAGGCTCGGGAGCATCCCGTAGCAGGATCGCCGGCTCTCCAGCTCGGTAGGCGTTGCGGACCATGATCACGGCCGTCTCCACCAGTGCCGGCCAGTCCAACTCCCGATCACGGATGCGTCCGGCTAGGTGCTTGGCCAGGGTGGTGCGCGCCTGGGTGCTCGACAGGTTGAGGCTGGCTGAGTGGATGTAGTCGGTAATCGGCCAGTGGGTCCAGACCGTCACCTCTGCGGTCATCGTGCCGGTGCGTCGATCGACGCGGAGCAGGTCGAACTCGAATTGCACTTGCTCGGGTGAGTGCCACAGCACGGTAAAGACGCCACGCTCGGCGATGAGCTGCGGACCCTGTCCGGGCCGCTCGATGGCGGACGGCAGTCGGGATAGCGTCCGATCCACGGCTGACCCATCCCATGCGCTTCCGGTCATGGCATCCGCTCCCGTCGCTGGCGCAGCTGGGCGGCACGGCGGAACAGCTCGGCAGCTCGGGATTGCGCGGTATCGGAGCTACCAAGTTCCCAGGTGCGCGCCTCTTCGAGAACGGTCGCCTCGGCCATTTCGAATGCAGCCCGGAGCGTGAGGGTAGACGGCGGATGCCGCCGAGCCCTACGCTGCTTTGGTCGGTGGTGCCGCGGTTGCATCGCGCACCTCCAGGGCCGTCTCGGTATGGGCTACCGGGGCGGCCTTCTTGCGTCGAGCCTCAGCTGATCGCTGTGCGAGCTGAAGCATATGAGCGCGCCTGGCCCGATCCGCCCGGACGGTCCGCTCGGCCGGATCTAATCGGCCATCAGGGTCAACGAGCCGCTCGAAGCGACGGCGGAAGCCGGCATGCGCCGGCCCCACCATCGTCTCGGGCTCGTTCCTGGCCCAGGCGGTCAGGCCCCCAATGCGGCCCCATCGCGCTTCATCGCTCACGCCTCCTAGATTCGCGTTCGTGGGCGATGGCGCCTATCCCGACGTTTCGTCGTCCGGTCGGACGTTTACGACGTCTGGTCGGGGTTATTTGATGAGAGCCAGCGCTCGATCGTGCGGTTTGGGTAGGGTTCAACGGTCCGATCGCTCGCCTGGCGCCCATCCTCGGTGGCCATCCGCAGCGCGATCCGCGACACGCTGAGTCCCTCGTCTCGGAGTGCGTGGGCGCGTGTCGCCTGGCGCTCCTTCCTGGCGCGTCGAGCATGCGTTGCCGCGTCCGCCTGGACCGCCTGAAAGGCTGCCCCGTAGTCGCTGCCCATCTTGACGGCAGTGCGAAGGGCATAGGTCATGCCGATCAGTTCCCCGCCGGCGACGCGAAGGGCCTCCGTGGCCAACCGCACCGCCTCTCCATCGCTGAGGGTCCGGCCCTTGAGGTCGTTCTGCAGCTTGACCGCCGATTCGACGTCATAGGACGCCAACAGGTCGACGATGACACACGATGCCTCGATGAGCGCTGATCGCTCCTGCGGGGTCATCGCTTTGGCTCCTCGAGCCGATCGACCGGGCTCAACGCGCGAGCAGAGATCAGCGCGCGCTCCTGGCGCGTCGACGCGGCGTAGCGGGTCAGCATCTCGCGCGTGCGCCATCCGGCGATCGCCATCAGGTCGGACTCGGCCATGCCGGCGCTCAGAACGTGGTGGGCGTAGGCGTGGCGGAACAGGTGCGGGTGCAAGCGGCCGGGGATGCCGGCTTGGCGCCCACGGTCGCGGACCAGCTCGGCCATGCCCGTCTCGCGCAGCGGTCCCTTTCGACCGAGCCACAGGTTCGGCAGGCTGGCGCTCGGATGTTTGGCCCGGACACGCAGGTAGCGGTCCAGAGCGCGAACGGTCTGGGCGCCGATGGCCACCACTCGCGTGCGACTGCTCTTGCCGGTGACGATCAGGCGACCCGCGTCCAGGTCAATGTCGCCGACCGTCAGGCCGAGCACCTCGGCGCGGCGTGCTCCGGTGTCCATGAAGATGCGCAGGACCGCCTCATCGCGGCGGCCAATGAAGGATCGGTCCTGCTCGGTCACGTCCAGCAGCCGGCGCAGCTCGACGGCGGTCAGGACCGGCGGCGGTGTCTCGGGCAACCTCGGTGGCTTCATGCGCGCCATGGGACTCTCGCGGATCTCGCCCTCCTCGACGAGCCACGCGAAGAACGAGCGCAGCGCCCGATAGCGGTTGTGGGCGGTGGCCGGCTTCCAGCGCGCCAGCAGGTCCGCGATGAAGGACTCGACGTGCTCGCGCGCGATCGCCGCGGGCGCGATGGGCATGCCCTGGGCGACCAGGTAGCGGGTCAGCAGGCGGACGGCCTCGCCGTAGGTGTCGAGGGTGGCCGGGCTCAGGCGCTGGGCGGTGAGATGGCGCCGCCACGACTCGGCGAGCGCATCGAGCTCGCCCTGGGCGGTATCATCGAGGGTAGGGGTTGGTCGCATCGTTCGGCTCCGTGTGGTGGCTGTTGACCCGACCAGCATATGCGATTCGAGCGGTGTAGGCCAGCCCCTAGCGCACGATTTCGGGAGCATGTGCGCTTACCGCGCACAAATCGTCGGGGCGTAGCGCAGCCTGGTAGCGCACCTGCTTTGGGAGCAGGAGGTCGCTGGTTCGAATCCAGTCGCCCC
>JBDUEE010000184.1:0-20093 GCA_040002615.1 Chloroflexota bacterium
TCCTCTTCGACGCGCGACGAAGCCAGCAGGGTTCCGCAGAATCCGCAGCGGCGGTAGCGGTCCGGGTTCTCCTTGCCGCAGCTCGGGCACACGATCATCACCCGGAAGTGTACGTTCGGCTGGAAATCAGGCGAGGCCGCGCACGAAATCGGTGATCCGCTCGACGGCGTCGTCCAGCACCGACCGGAGCCCATGCCCGACGCCGGGGTAGACGTGCAGCTCGGCATGCGGCAACCGCGCGATGGCGCCGCGGAGCAGCGCAATGCGCGCGAACGGATCCCGATCACCGGACAGCAGCAGCACCGGGCAGGTGATGCGCGGCCAATGCTCGGTGCGGGCATCCCACGAGTCAGGCGACCCGGGCGCGTGCAGCGGATAGCAGATCAACACCAGGCCGCCCATCTCGGTCTCGGCAGCAAGCAGTGATGCCACCCGCCCGCCGAACGACTGGCCACCGACCACCGACGCTTTGCCGGCAGGAGCTGCGGCCCGGTAGACGGGCAGGGCGCGCTCGGCGGGGCCGCGTGGTAGCTGGACCGCGCTGGCCGTGAGACCGTTTGCCTCCAGCCCGCGAACGTAGGGCGCGATGCTGTCCGGACCGCCGGAGGCCCCCGGCGCCAGGTAGACGATGCGCGTGGCCATGCGTCGCAGAGCGTACGCTGCCGGTGCCCTTCGCACGATCGACACAGAGGCGTCACACAATTTCGCCTGAGATGGAGCCGATGACCGCCCGCTCGCCATCACGCCTTGCCGCCGCCGTGGCCGGCCTGCTGGCCGGTGGACTGGGGCTGGGCGTTGCGGAGCTGATCGCTGGGCTGATTCCCGGCGCGCCCTCGCCGGTGCTGGCGATCGGTTCATTGGTGATCGCGCTTCAGCCACCAAACGCCAAGCAGCTGGTGGTCGACCTGTTCGGCACGGCGGACAAGCTGGTGCTCAATCTCGCCGTGCTCGCTGCCGCGCTGGCGATGTCCGCCGGCCTGGCCCTGCTGGAGCGGCGAAGGCCGGGGTGGGGCCGCATCGGCTTCGTTGCGCTGGCCGGGCTTGCGCTGGTTGCCGCCATCCGAGACCCGCTGGTGGATCTGCCGCTGGCCGTCGTGAACGACGTCGTCGCTGTCGGTATTTCCACATGGACGCTGCCGCGCCTGCTGCACATGGCCCTGCCGCGCCAGGCCCAGAGCCCGCGCATGCTCGACTTCGACCGTCGCCGCTTCCTGGGTACCGGCGTCGCGCTGGCTGGCGCCGCGGTCACTTCGGGCGTGGTCGGCCGCGTCCTGCTCGAGCGGAGAGCATCGGCCGCTGCGTCCGTGCCACCGGTCCCGGCGGCGGATGTTCCGGCTCGTCCACTCCCGGCCGGTGCCGAGCTGGCGGTGGACGGCATCACTCCGCTGGTGGTCCCGAACCGCGACTTCTATCGGATCGACACCAGCCTGCTCACCCCGCGGCTGGATGCGAGCAGTTGGCGCCTGAGCGTGGACGGTATGGTCGAGCGACCGTTCAGCATCGATTACAGCGAGCTGCTGGCCATGCCATTGGTCGAGCAGTACGTGACCATCGCCTGCGTCAGCAACGAGGTCGGCGGAAACCTCGTCGGCAACGCGCTGTGGCGCGGGGTGCGCCTGCGCGACCTGCTCGACCGGGCGGGTGTGCAGGAGGGAGCCACCCAGGTGGTCGGCCGCTCGTTCGACGACTGGACCGCCGGCTTCCCAACTGTCTGGCTGGACGTGCCGGGTCGCGAGGCGCTGGTGGCGGTCGCCATGAATGGCGATGTGCTGCCGCCGGAGCACGGATTCCCGGCGCGATTGATCGTGCCGGGGCTGTACGGCTACGTATCGGCCACCAAGTGGCTGACCAACATTCAACTGACCACGCTCGAAGCCTTCAACGGCTACTGGGTACCACTCGGATGGGCCAAGGAGGCGCCGATCCTGACCCAGTCGCGGATCGACGTGCCGGGCGGCGGCGCATCGCTGCAGGCTGGCATCCAACCGGTTGCCGGCGTGGCATGGGCGCCGGACCGCGGCGTGGCCGGCGTTGAGGTCCAGGTCGATGGGCTGGCCTGGGCGACGGCCGAGATCTCGACCCCGATATCGGACGCGACCTGGGTGCAGTGGCTGTACCGCTGGGAGGCAGCGCCCGGCCAGCACACACTGCGCGTGAGGGCTGCTGACGGGGAGGGCAACGTCCAGACCGACCAGGTCACCCGGCCGGCGCCCGATGGCGCGCGTGGCCTGCACACCATCCAGGTCAACGTCGGCTAGCGTCCGGTGGCCGCGTAGCCAGGCGCCTTGACGCCACGCGCAGAATCGGGTGCGTGCCAGCGCCCAGCGCCCCTCTGATCATCGTCAATCCCGCCGCCGGGATGGGCCATGCGCACGAGCTGGCGCCGCGGATCGGGGAGGCGCTCGCACGCTCAGGCACGGACGCGCGCCTCCTGGAGACCCGCGAGCCGGGCCACGCCGAGCGGCTGGCCGCCGCGGCCACCGACCTGGGCCATGACCGCGTGATCGCGGTGGGCGGCGATGGCACGATCCAGGAGGTGCTGAACGGCCTGATGGCGGCGGGGGTGGGGCCCGATGGCGGGGCGCCGGTGCTTGGCATCGTGCCCGGCGGCAGCGGCAACGACCTGGCGCGCAGTCTGGGTCTGCCGACCGTCCCGCTCGAAGCGCTGGCTGTGGCGCTGGGCGAGCGAACGCAGCCGCTGGACCTTGGACGCGCCACCAGCGACGGAACCGTCCGCTACTTCGCAGCGGCCGGCGGCACCGGCTTCGATGCGCAAGTCGCCTTCACCATGGCCGGCCGGCCGCATCGCTGGCAGCGCGGGCGAGTTGGGTACTTCCTCTCGACGCTCAACGAGCTGCGGCGCTTTCGCAACCGCGAGCTGCGGCTGCGGTTGGCCGATGACGATGGCGCGCGTGAGGTCGACGGTCGTTTCCTGTTCGTGGCCTTCGCCAATGGGGCGTACTACGGCGGGGGCATGAAGATCTGCCCCGACGCGTCCACCAGCGACGGCCTGCTGGATATCTGCCTGGTGGGCGACATCTCGCGGCTGGGCGCGCTGCGGGAGCTGCCCGGGATCTATCGGGCAGCCCATGTCGATCATCCGCTGGTGGAGATCGTGCGTGTGCGCGAGCTACGCATCGAGGGCCAGGCCGACACCCGCGTCCACCTTGACGGCGAGCCATTCGGTGCGCTGCCGGTCGACATCACGGTGCTCCCGGCCGCGGTCAGCGTGGCGGCGGGTGGGCTAGGGTAGGGCAGTGATGAGTGAGATCGCCGGACCCGCCGTTCGCCGCGGACAACGGCTGCTGGGGCGTGGTGGCCGGCGGATCGGGACCGTCGACGCGGTCTTCGCCGACTATCTGCTGGTCCGCACCAGCGGCCTGCTGCCGGTGGACCTATATATCCCCGTGCCGGACGTCAAGCACGACGAGCAGGGTCGCCTGGTGGTGGATGCATCGGCCGACGAGGCCTACCAGGCCTGGCACCGGCCGCTCAAACGAGCCCCGCATGACTGACCAGCTGCCGGGCGATGTGCTGGCCCAGCTGCGCGATGCGCAGGAGATCCAGATCGAGACGCGTCCCGCGCCGGACGTGCCGCCGCATCGGACGACCATCTGGGTCGTGGTCGATGAGCAGGGACGGGCCTTCATTCGCACGTACCGCGGGGCGACCAGCCGCTGGTACCGCGAGGCGATATCGAACGAGTCGGTGGGCATCCTGGTCGACGGACAGCGCGTGGAGGTCCGGCTCGAAGACGCCAGCGACGCGGAGCGAGTGGAGGCCTGCTCGGCGTTGCTACGGAGCAAGTACGCGAGGGCCAGTGGCTTGCGCGGCATGCTGGCGGAGGAGAACCTGCCCACCACGCTGGAGCTGCACCCGCTGCCAAGCGGCTGATCTGCGCCCTCGCCGCGGCATCGGTCATGCGGTACCCTCTAGCAATCATGACTGAGCTCCAGAGCACTAACGCCGACCCGCAGGCTGAGGCCTTCTACGCCCACGTCTCGGGCGGTGGCAAGGTGGAAGCCGACGACTGGATGCCCGATGACTATCGTGCGGCGATTCTCAAGTTCGTGGAGATGCACGCCAACTCGGAGCTGATGGGCGTCCTGCCCGAGCGCGAGTGGATCCTGCGCGCCCCCACCCTGCGCCGAAAGCTGGCCCTGACCAGCAAGGTGCAGGACGAGGTGGGGCACGCGCAGCTGCTGTATCGCGTGGCCGAGGACCTGGGCAAGCCGCGCGAGCGGATGCTGGCCGACCTGCTGGCCGGCACGACCAAGTTCCACAATGTCTTCCATTACCCCACGGAATCGTGGGCGGACGTCGGCATCATCGCCTGGCTGGTGGATGCCGCGGCGATCGTCTCGCAGCAGGCGCTGCGCGACTCGTCGTACGCGCCCTACGCGCGGACCATGAAGAAGATCTGCTGGGAGGAGTCCGTGCACATCATGCACGGGCGCGACGTCGTCCTGACCATGATGAACGGGACCGATGCCCAGCGTGCCCTGGTGCAGAACGCCCTGGACCGATGGTGGGGGCCCCTGATGCAGATGCACGGCCCGCCAACGAATCCGGCCACGGACCGCGACCTGATCTGGAAGATCAAGGCCAAGGGCAACGAGCAGCTGCGCCAGGAATTCCTGTCGATCTACGTGCCGCGCATCTGGGAGCTTGGCCTGACGGTCCCAGATCCAGAGCTGCGCCACGACGATGACGCCGGTCGCTGGCACTACACCGAGCCGAACTGGGACGAGCTGTGGTCAGTCGTGACCGGCCACGGACCGAGGTCGCAAGAGCGGCTGCAATTCCGCCGTGATGCCGCCGCTGCCACGCAGTGGGTGCGCGACGCGATCATTGGCCCGGCGGCGAGTACCGCCGTCGCCTGACCCTCACGTGGTTGGCGGGCGTCTGGGTCGCGAAACTTCTCACATGCTCGCACTGGCCGCGTTAGATAGGGTTTGGCGGCCAGCGCCCGACTGGCTGAGCACGGATCACGCGCGTATGGACTGCGGAAGCGCAGGACTCGTCCTCTAACGCTACCCGGGGCAGCGTTTGGGAAGATTCGGCAGCGGCACCGCATGCGCCAGGCGTCATGAAGGACAACTCCCGGCCCAGTGCGCGAGACGTGGGCCGGCGGTACGGTACGCTTCGGCCATGAGCGACAGCGCGCCACCAACGGATCGGGTCTGGGAGGTGTTTCGCCAGGAGGCGGAGGGCGATCCCATGGTCCATGGCGGCAGCGTCCGAGCACCGGACGAAGAGCTGGCGGTCCACTACGCTCGCGAGTTCTACGGGCGACGCCAGGAGAGCCACCGGTTGTGGGTGGTGCCGCGAGAAGCCATCGTGGAGCTGGACGACCCCGATCTGCTGCAGCCGCCGTTCGATCGGTCCTTCAAGCGTCCAGGCGGCTACATCATCAAGCACAAGCTGGAGGCCGCCAAGGTCCGCGCCGGGGCGACGGCCAAGCCGTCGAAAGCCGCGCCGACGGCTGACGGCCACGAATGAGCGAGGCGCTCGATCCCGCCACCCGCGACGCGCTGGCGGAGCTGCTGCTGACCCTCGCCGACGACGAGTTCGTGCTTGGCTTCTGGGATTCGGAGTGGACCGGAATCGCGCCAATGCTCGAGGAGGACGTGGCCATGAGCAGCGTCAGCCAGGACGAGATAGGGCACGCGCGGGCGTGGTATGAGCTGCTGGCGGAACTGACCAATGACGACGCAGATCACATTGCATTCGGCCGCGAGCCGGACGCCTACCGCCACGCGAAGCTCATGAACCATGCTCGCACCGATTGGGCGTTCACCGTGGCTCGGCGCTACCTGTACGAGCATGCCGATGCGGTTCGGCTGGAGGCGCTGGCGCGCTCGTCATATGCCCCGGTGGCCGACCTGGCGGCCAAGATGCGCCGCGAGGAGACCTACCATCTCATGCATTTCGACGTCTGGCTGAAGCGATTGGCAGACGCCGGCGGCGAGGCACGGGAACGGCTGATTGAGGCGCTGGGGCAGCTGGAGCCGGACGCGCAGGCCGTCTTCACGCCGCTCGAGGGCGAGGCGGCCCTCACCGGTTCGGGCATCCTGCCGGAAGGCCTTGAGACGCTGCGCGGACGCTGGCTCGACCGGGTCCATCCCGCGCTGGCCGGCTTCGGACTACCGGCGCCATCCGATGAGGGCGCTCCTGCCTCAGACGGACGCACGCTCAGGACCGATGACTTCGCCTGGCTGCACGGCCAGTTCACGATGGTCTCACGCTCCGACGGGGCGGCAACGTGGTAGCGCGGGCTCCCAGCAGCGATCCCCGAACGCTGCTCGTGTGGTCGGCGCTTGATGAGATCGCCGACCCGGAGATCCCCGCCATCAGCGTCGTCGAGCTGGGCGTCATCGGTGAGGTGGCCTTCGAACCGCGCGCCGAGGGCGGCGAACGGCTGATCGTCGAGCTGCTGCCGACGTTCGTTGGCTGTCCGGCCATCGACATCATGCAGCTACAGATCGGGGAGCGGCTGCGCGGCCTCGACCTGGTCGACGAGGTCCAGGTCAAGGTCAGCTTCCGCGTGCCGTGGACTTCGGACCGCATCTCGCCCGAAGGGCGCGAAAAGCTGCGGGGCAGCGGCTTTGCGCCGCCCGTGCTCATCGGTCCATCCTTCGATGGCGAGGAGCTGCAGCTGATCCTGGGCCAGGCCACCTGCCCGTACTGCGGCTCGCGGAACGCGACCCTGGACAACCCGTTCGGGCCCACCCTGTGCCGCGCGATCTACCACTGCGACGACTGCCACCAGCCGTTCGAGCAGTTCAAGGCGGTCTGAGTTCGGCGGGGTGTGTCTTCTGAGACGCGTTATGCAAGGCAGATATGGTGTCGGCAACTTCTGGGCTATTTGACATCGGGATATGCCCGCCGGGGCATACGCCGTGGTCGTAGACGACCACAACGGGCCCACCTTCCCGACAACATATCCGTACTGAATAGGCAGTCGTTGGGCCTCCTACCGCGGTACACGAAGGGCATTCGACTCGGGTAGGCTTCCAAGCATGAGTATCGATGCGGATGAAGTCCGCTCAGCAGCCGCCGAGCTGCTCGATGCCGGCGCGAAGGACCGTCTCGACACGATGCGCCATTCGGCGGCACACATCATGGCCGCCGCCGTGCTCGAGCTGTTCCCGGAGGCGAAGCTGGGGATCGGTCCAGCCATCCGCAACGGCTTCTACTACGACTTCGACCTGCCGCGGGCGTTGACGCCCGCCGATCTGGAGGCGATCGAGGAGCGGATGCGCGCCCAGGTGAGCGCCAACCTGCCCTTCGAACGATCTGAGCTGGACCGCGAGGCCGCGCTGAACCATCTCGAGAACGAGGGGCAGGAGTACAAGGTCGAGATCGTACGCGAGCTGCCGGAGGAGCAGTCGCGCATCGTTAGCTTCTACCGACATGGCGCCTTCAGCGACCTGTGCCGCGGACCGCACGTGGAGTCGACCGGCGGCCTTGGGCCATTCAAGCTCCTGAACTCCGCGGGCGCCTATTGGCGCGGCGACGAGAAGCGCCCGATGCTGCAGCGCATCTACGGCACTGTCTGGGAGACCCAGGAGGACCTGGATCGCTACCTGTGGCAGCTGGAAGAGGCCAAGAAGCGCGATCACCGCAAGCTCGGCCGGGACCTGGAGCTGTTCACATTCCACCCCGAATCGCCGGCATCGCCCTTCTGGCATCCACGCGGCATGGCGCTATGGCGGGCGCTGGAGGAGTGGTCGCGCGAGGTGCGCCGCTCCGGCGGATTCAACGAGGTCCGGGCGCCGAGCCTGGTGCGCAAGGAGCTGTGGGAGCAGTCCGGCCACTGGGCCCTGTACCAAGACAACATGTTCGTGCTCGACGACTACGACCATGTGTCCGGCCTGAAGCCGATGAACTGCCCGCAGGACATCCTGATCTACAGGACCCGGTCGCACTCGTATCGCGAGCTGCCGCTGCGCTACGCCGATTACTCAGTCCTCTTTCGCAAAGAGCTGACCGGCGCCCTGTCCGGCATGTTCCGGGTGCGCCAGCTGGTGCAGGACGACT
This sequence comes from Chloroflexota bacterium, assembly GCA_040002615.1. Classification (GTDB taxonomy): domain Bacteria; phylum Chloroflexota; class Limnocylindria; order QHBO01; family QHBO01; genus DASSCW01. The sequence goes on from JBDUEE010000184.1 coordinate 8,044, forward strand.
CGCACGTGTTCTGCCGCGACGACCAGGTGATCGACGAGGTGAACCTGGCATTGACCCTGGTGCAGAAGCAGTACGCGCCGTTCGGGTTCACACCGACCTTCAAGCTCGCCACTCGGCCCGAGAAGCGGCTGGGCTCGGACGAGTTCTGGGACATGGCCGAGGGCCGGCTGCGAACGGCGCTGGACGCATCGGGCATTCCGTATGCGATGGACGAGGGCGGGGCTGCCTTCTATGCGCCGAAGATCGACATCTTCTTCGCCGATGCGCTGGGCCGCGAATGGCAGTCGGCCACCATCCAGCTCGACTACCAGCTGCCGCAGCGCTTCGACCTGGAGTACCGGGCCGCCGACGGTGGCTTCGAGCGGCCGGCGATCATCCACTACGCCATCTACGGCTCGTTCGAGCGTTTCACCGGCGTCATCACCGAGCACTTCGCCGGCGCCTTTCCGCTATGGCTGGCCCCGCTGCAGGTGATGGTGGTGCCGATCGCGGACCGCCACATCCCGTACGCCGAACAGGTTCGGGACGCCCTGCTGACCGCGGGCCTGAGGGCCGAGGTGGACGATCGCTCCGAGCGGATGCAGGCCAAGCTGCGCGATGCGCAGGAGCAGAAGATCCCGGTGATGGTGGTGCTGGGGGACCGGGACCAGGAGGCGGGCAATGTCTCCTGGCGGCTGCGTACCGGCGAGAAGGCGTCGCAGGAAGGCCAGCCGATCGCTGAGTTCGTGACTGAGCTGCAGGATCGCGTCGCCGCCCGCGAGCTGTGGCCCTACGCAGAAGACGCGCGGAGTGGCGACCTCCCATGACGGCGCGCCCGTACGCGATCGGGCCGGATGAGTATCTCGCGGATGGCGGGGTCAAGGCCTCGGCCGCCTCGACCGGCGGCCTCGAGGAATTCCTCGCCGACTTTCACGCCGCCGCCGATTGGCCTGAGCGCGACGCAATTGCCGAACGGTACGGCCTGCGCTTCCCGCGATGAGGAAGATGCGCGGCGTCGGGCAGTTGGCCCTCGCTTCGACGGATCCGCTGCGAGTGGCTGAGTTCTACGAATCGGCGTTTGGCTTCCGCCGACGCGCCGCCGACGAGGGCGGCGTTGACCTGGAGCTGGGCGGCTTCGAGCTGAGCTTCCGCCGCGGCGAGAAGGCAACGCGCGACGGCCTGCAGATAGGCTTCCGGCTGGAAACGGCCAGCGAGGTGGATGCCTGGGCCCAGGAGCTCGGGCAGCGTGGCTTCGCACTGGTGGCACCGCCATCGGGCGACAAGTGGGAGGGCATGCGCTCCTTCCGAGTGGCGGACCCTGAAGGACGCCAGGTAGCCGTCTTCTACGCCTACCCGGACTGAGGTGGATTCCACGACTGGGTGCCTGCGTGGATGATATGAGCCCATGACCGTCACCAATCGCGCCTGTCCCAGCTGCGGCGCCGACAACCCCGAGCACGCTCGATTCTGCTGGTCATGCGGAACGCCGCTGGAGGCCCAGGCTGCTGGCGCCGAAACGCGGAGGACGGTGACCATCCTGTTCTGCGACGCGACATCATCCACCGCGCTGGGCGAGAAGCTCGACCCCGAATCCCTGCGCAACCTGATGACGCGCTACTTCGACGTCATGCGCGAGGTGATCGAATTCCACGGCGGGGTGATCGAGAAGTTCATCGGTGATGCGGTGATGGCCGTGTTCGGCGTGCCCAGCATCCACGAGGACGACGCCCTGCGCGCCTGCCGGGCAGCTGTCGAGATTCGCGACCGGCTGGCGGTTCTCGACCAGGAGATCCGGGCCGACCAAGGCGCCACCATCGAGTGGCGGATGGGGATCAACACCGGCGAGGTGGTGGCCGGGGATGCCAGCGCCAGGCAGCGGATCGTGACCGGCGACGCGGTCAACGTCGCGGCTCGCCTCGAGGCGGCGGCCTCGCCCGGCGAGATCCTGCTCGGAGCGGATACCTACGCACTCGTGCGTACGGCGGTCGACGCCGAGGCAGTCGAACCGCTGACCTTGAAAGGCAAAGCTGAACCGGTTCCCGCCTGGCGCCTCGCAGCCGTGGTGGACACCACTTTTCGGCATGCGAGACCCCTCGAAGCGCCGCTCGTCGGACGCCGCCGTCCATTGCGACTGCTCGATGAGGCTTTCCGCGAGGCGGTCGAGGAGCGCATCTGCCACCTGTTCACCGTCCTGGGGGTGGCCGGCGTCGGCAAGTCACGACTGGTCGATGAGTTTATCGATTCCCTTGGCGACGAGGCTCGTGTGGCTGTCGGTCGCTGCCTGGCGTATGGGCATGGGATCACCTACTGGCCGGTGGCCGAGGCCATCCGTCACGGAGCGGGCATCGCGGAGGATGACCCTCCAGAGGCGACTACGGCTCGTCTGCGCGAGGTGCTTGCCGCCGAGCCGGACGTCGAGCGGATCGCGGCGATTGTGGGCGGTCTCCTCGGCATCGAGGACAGCCCGCCGGCGCCGGACGAGATCTTCTGGGCCATCCGCAAGACATTCGAGGCTCTGGCACGCCGCCAACCGCTGGTCCTCGTCTTTGATGACGTGCACTGGGGCGAGCCGACCTTCCTCGACCTGATCGACCACATCGCCGACTGGACGCGGGATGCGCCGATCCTGCTGATCGTCATGGCTCGCGCCGAGCTGCTCGAGAAGCGGCCGGCCTGGGGTGGTGGCAAGCGCTGGGTGACGACCATGTCGCTCGAACCGCTTTCCGAGGTGGAGAGCCAGGAGCTGGTCGCCAGCCTGCTGGGCCGCACCGAGCTGCCGGCCGAGCTGCAGGCCCAGATCAGTCGGGCGGCAGAGGGCAACCCACTCTTCCTCGAGGAGCTGCTCGGCAAGCTGATCGATGACGGCTTCCTGGTGACGGCTGGCGACGGTTGGTCCGCGCTGGGTGACCTACGCCAGCTGGCCATCCCGCCAACCATCCAGGCACTCCTCGCCGCACGCCTGGACGGGCTCAGCGGTGAGGAACGGCGGGTCATCGAGCGCGCGGCCGTGGAGGGCAAGGTCTTCCATCGCGGGGCGGTCACGGATCTCACCCCGGAGCCGATGCGCGGGCAGGTCCGCGATCGGCTGGCGAGCCTCATGCGGATGGAGCTGGTCCGTCCCGACCAGGCCTCGTTCGCGGGCGACGAGGCGTATCGGTTCCGCCATCTGCTGATTCGAGATGCCGCTTACCAGGCGCTGGCCAAGCAGACCCGCTCCGAGCTGCACGAGCGATTCGCGGCCTGGCTCCAGGGCGTTGCCTCAGAGCGACTGGCCGAATATGAGGAGATCATCGCCTATCACCTGGAACAGGCCTATCGGTATCGAACCGAGCTGGGCCCCCCGGACGGCCACGCTCTGACCCTGGCGGAGCGAGCGGGCGCGCTGCTCGCCGACGCCGGGGAGCGGGCTGACGCGCGCGGTGACGTATCGGCAACGGTCGACCTCTTGAGTCGCGCCGTAGATCTGCTGCCTGACGCACCTCGGCGACGCCGGCTCCGCTCCAGGCTGGCTGACCGCGTCTACGAAGCCGGTGACGCGCCGCGTGCCGAGCGCATCCTGACCGATGCGATCGCCGAGGCCGATCGCGCCGGTGACGAGGGAGCGGGCGCAATGGCGAGACTGATCTTGAGCTTCGTCTATTCCTCGACCCGCTCTTCGGAGCTATCAGACGTGCTTGAGGAAACCGAACGCCTGGTTGCGGTCCTGACACGCGTGGGAGACGAAGCTGGAGCGCGGCTGGCTGAAGCCGGGGCTGCCTTCATGCTGTTCGCGATGGGTCGGGCCGAGGAGGCAGCGCGACGAGCCGGTGCCCTCGTGGAGCTAGGCGATGGAGATGAACTGTGGCAGCAGCAGGCTCGCCAAACGCGCGGCGCGTCAATGGTGTGGGGCCCCATGCCAATCGAGGAAGCGATCTCGGCCACGGAGGCTCAGACGGCGAGCGCCCACGGATCGATGTCTGTCATGGGCGCCTACCTCGGCATGGCCCGCTTGCGGGCGCTCCAGGGCCGGTTCGCCGAAGCCCGCGAGCTGCATGCCAAAGCTCGGGCTGCATTCGAGGACCTGGGGAATCGCCTCCTGGTGTTGTCGTCGCTTGACGCCGAGGGCGACATCGAACACCTGGCGGGTAACGATGCCGAGGCGGCTCGTCTGATCGGCGAGGCGTACGACGGCATGACTGCGACCGGCGACCGCTCCTTCGCGTCGACCTTTGCCGCCGAGCTTGGCCTGGTGCTCCTTGAGCTCCGGCAGGACGAGGATGCGTGGCGGTTTGGCACGATCGCCCGCGAGACCTCATCCAGCGATGATGTGATGTCCCAGGCCTTCGGCCGGACCGTGCAGGCTCGGGTGCTTTCCCGGCGCGGCGAGCATGACGCGGCGGTGCCATTGGCCACCGAGGCGGTCGAGATCATTGGACGCACGGACTATCTCGACCAGCATGGTCAACTTCTCGTCCAGCTGGCGCTGATCCTCCGCGAAGCCGGTAAGCCGGATGAGGCCGTGGCCATGGCGCGCCAGGCGGTGGCTATGTTCGAGCAGAAGGGTGCCGCCCTCTTGGTGCAGCAGACCCAGGACTTAATCGACGATTGGACCAGCTGACGCTCGTTGACCACCCGTTCGAAACCGGTGTAAGATCCGTCGGCGTTTGTGTGGATGTCGGCCACCTGTCGGTATCGGCTGGTGGCCTCGTTATTGAAGGAGAGACCGGACCATAGCAAGGGACCTGCGAATCAACGAGCTGATTCGAATTCGCGAAGTTCGAGTCATCGACGACGAGAACCAGCAGCTGGGCGTGATGCTCACGGCCAAGGCTCTCGAGTTGGCGCAGGAGAAGGGGCTCGACCTCGTGGAGGTTGCGCCTACTGCGGTCCCCCCGGTCTGTCGCATTCTCGATTACGGGCAATACAAGTACGAGCTGCAGAAGCGCGAACGCGAGGCGAAGAGGAAGCAGAAGTCGCAGACGTTCAAGGAGATTCGGCTCCGGGTCAAGATCGACGTCAATGATCTTCGGACCAAGCTCCGCCGGGCCGGACAATTCCTGGCCGAGGGCGACCGCGTCAAGGTGACCGTCCAGTTTCGCGGCCGCGAGATGAGCCACGCCAACCTGGGACGCGACCTCCTCGACCGGGCAGCGGAGCTGCTGGGGGAGCACGGCACGGTGGAGCGACCGCCGCTCCTCGAGGGTCGCAACATGTACATCGTCATGGCGCCGCTGGAAAAGCGGCCCGAGAAGAAGACGGAAAAGGGCGAGGGCTCTCCGGCGGAAGCGTCGGCTCCCCAGCCCGCTGGACCGCCGAATGGCGGAGAGACGATCGGCGACGCAGTCGCCGCCAAGGGATCGGCGCCGACCGCCACGGTTGAGCCCCCGACAGCGGATGAGGCGCAACCGGCAGAGCAGGGGTAGCAGTGCCAAAGATCAAGACGCACAAGGGAACGGCCAAGCGCTTCAAGAAGACCGGATCCGGGAAATGGGTCCGCCCCAAGGCTTGGCGCGGCCATCACCTGGAGATCAAGTCGAGCCGCCGCACCCGCCGCTACGCCGGCAAGGCCAACGTGCCCAAGGCCCACAACGAGCAGCTCCGACGGCTGCTCCCGTACGCGTAGGAGGCGTAGCAGATGGCCCGAGTCAAGCGCGGCGTCGCCGCACATCGCCGTCACAAGCGCCTGCTGGCACAGGCCTCCGGTCGCCGCGGGACGCGTTCGACGCTCGTTCGCCCTGCGCGAGAGGCGCTCTTCCACGCCCTGGTCTACGCGTACCGCGATCGTAAGAACCGGAAGCGGGACATGCGCCGACTGTGGATCCAGCGCATCAACGCCGCATCCCGTCAGCACGGACTGCCGTATGGGCGGTTCATCGCCGCGCTGAAGGCGTCCGGGGTGGAAGTCGACCGCAAAGTGCTGGCCGATCTGGCCGTTCGCGAGCCGGCTGCCTTCGCAGCGATCGTCGCCACCGCCAAGGCCTCCTTTACCAGCTAGCCGGCGTCAGAGTGACGCCGGCCGCCCATTGGCCCTGCTCCGTTTTCGGAGCGGGGTCGTTCGTTTTTCGCCCATGATCTCCAGGTGAGACCGATGAACACGGCCAACGGCGGCCAGATCGACGCAAGCGCGCCCGCATGAGCGACCTCCGCCAACGACTGGAAGGCCTGAGGGCGGATGCGGCTGCCCGACTGTCGGCGGCACGTGACCTGGCCGCGGTCGACTCCCTGCGCTCGGAGCTGCTGGGCCGATCCGGCCAGCTCACCGTCCTGCTCCGTGAGCTCGGCACCGCACCGGCCGAGGAACGCCCGGCGCTGGGCCAGCTGGCAAACGCCGTCCGCACGGAGGTCGAGGAGGGCATTCGCCAACGAAGCGAGGAGCTCAGCGCCGGTGCGTTGCATGCCCGCCTGGAGGCCGAGCGACGGGACATGAGCGCGCCGGGACGCCCGGAGCGTATCGGCCATCTGCATCCGATGCTCACCGCTGAGCGCGACTTCCGCGAGATCTTCCACGCCTTCGGCTTCGAGGTGTTCGAGGGCCCGGAGATCGAGACCGAGTGGTGGAACTTCGAGGCGCTCAACATCCCGCCGGACCACCCCGCCCGCGACCTGTGGGACACGCTGTACGTCGCCGAACCCGGCAGCGACCCGCCGCGCCCGGCCGAGGACGGCACGATCCTGCGCACGCATACCTCGCCGGTGCAGATTCGCGCCATGAAGGCGCTGACACCGCCGATCCGGGTGATCATGCCTGGCCGCTGCTTCCGCTTCGAGAACGTGGCAGCCGACCGGAACTTCGAGTTCTTCCAGATCGAGGTGCTGGTCATCGACCGCGACACCAGCCTGGCCGACCTGAAGGGGATGCTGGAGGAGTTCGCCCGTGCCCTGTATGGCAGCGAAACCCGCACGCGCTTCCGCCCCGGCTACTACCCGTTCACCGAGCCCAGTGTGGCGTTCGACATCAGCTGCCAGGTGTGCGGGGGAGTCGGCTGCCCTGCCTGCAAACGCACCGGATGGGTGACGCTCCTTGGCGCCGGCATGGTGCACCCGACCGTCATCCGCAACGGCGGCTACGACCCCGGCGAGTACCAGGGCTACGCCGTCGGCTTCGGGCTGGACAGGGTGACGATGAACCGCCATGGCATCGGGGACATGCGACAGCTGATGGGCGCCGACCTGCGATTCCTCGACCAGTTCCCCGGCGGACGCTAGGCCGATGCTCGTCCCGATCTCCTGGCTGCGCGACTACGTCGACGTCAGCCTGGCCCCTGAGCGGCTGGCGGAGCAGCTGACCCTTCGCGGCATGGAAGTGCAGGGCATCAGCGTAACCGGCGCGGATTGGACCGACGTCGTCGTGGGGCGCCTGCTCAGCGTGGAGCGGCATCCGAACGCGGACAAGCTATGGCTCACGACGGTCGATGTGGGGGGTGATGCGCCGCTTCAGATCGTGTGCGGCGCCGACAACATCTCGGTCGGCGACCTGGTGCCGGTGGCAAAGGTCGGCGCGGTGCTGCCTGGCGAGCGTCGCATCGAGCGCTCTCGAATACGCGGAGTGGAGTCGCAGGGCATGCTCTGCTCGGCCATCGAGCTGGGGCTGGGGGACGACGCGGAGGGGATCCACCTGCTCGGCGGAGCCGACGATGAGATGCCACTGGGCGCCGACCTTGGACCGGTGTTCGGCGAGGTCGTGCTCGACGTGGACGTCAAGCCGAATCGTGGGGATGCCCTCTCAATGGTCGGCCTCGCCCGCGAGGTGGCGGCCATCACCGGCGCCGGCCTGCGGCTGCCGGAGGCATCGGTCCAGGAGGATGGGAGCCTGCGGACCGATGCGCTGGTCAGCGTCGAGATCCAGGACGAGGCCTGCCCACGCTTCACGGCTCGCTGGTTCGAGGGTGTGCACAACGGCCCTTCGCCGGCCTGGATGCAGCAGCGCCTGCTCGCGGCCGGCATGCGGCCCATCTCGGCGGTGGTGGACGTGACGAACTACGTCATGCACGAGCTGGGTCAGCCGATGCACGCCTATGACGCGGACACGGTGCGAGGCGGACGGATCGTTGTGCGCAAGGCGGGAGCCGGCGAACGGCTTGAGACGATCGACCACGAGCAGCGCAAGCTGGACGAGCGGATGCTGGTCATCGCCGATGCGGAGAAGGCGATCGGCCTGGCCGGCATCATGGGCGGCGCCGGCACCGAGGTGACCGAAGTGACCACGCGCGTGATCCTGGAGTCCGCCATCTTCCACGGCCCCACCATCCGCAATACGGCGCGTCGCCTGGGCCTGCGCTCCGAAGCGAGCATGCGCCACGAGAAGGGCATGGGGCATGAGCTGCCCAGGCTCGCTGCCGATCGAGCCGCTCGGCTGATGGCCGAGATCACGGGGGCGCGCGTCGCCAGCGGCATCGTCGACAACGATGCCGCCGCAAGACCGCCACGAGTGATGGAGATGGACCTGGCCCGCGCCGAGCGGCTGCTGGGCATCCCGCTGGAGCCGGCCGCGGTGGGAACGCTGCTGACACCGCTCGGCTTCGAGGTGCGGGAGGGACCCCCGCTGGAGGTGGTGGTGCCGGGTCATCGGCTCGACGTCATGGCTCCGGAGGACGTGGCCGAGGAGATTGCCCGCGCGCACGGCTACGATCGCATTCCTGGGCGACTGCCGGCCCCCGCGCTACCGCCCTTCCGTCCGGATCCCAGCGAGCCGCGACAGCGGGTGCGCCGCGTGCTGGCGGGCATGGGACTGGATGAGGTGCTGCTGCATGCCCTGATCGGTCCGGATGACCTCGTCCGCTCCGGCTACGACCCGTCCGACGATAGCCTGGTGCGCGTCGCGAACCCTCTCGCCGAGCAGCACAGCATCATGCGCTCCGTCATGTACCCCTCCCTCCTCGGCGGGCTGGCCGAGAACGTGAGACAGCGGCGCGGCGACGCCTGGCTGTTCGAGGTTGGCAAGACGTACTGGATGGGTGGCGCGAACGGACCAGCGACGGCGGAGAGTGCAGGCACCGGGTACTGGGAGGCATGGCACGTCGCCATCGCCCTGATGGGCCCACGGGTCCCAAGGGCGCCTGACGAGGACCATCCGCCAGCCGACGTGGCCACCCTGAAGGGCATCGTGGATGGCCTCCATGCCGCGATGGGAGCGCGGCTTCCCGCCTACCGAGCCGAGACGGCCGAGGAGCTGCACCCGCACCTGCATCCCGGCCGCGCCGCCCGGGTCCTGGATGCGGGCGGTCGAGCCTATGGAAGCGTTGGGGAGGTCCATCCGCGCGTGGCTGAGGCCTGGGGGCTGCCTGGTCGACCGGTGATCGCCGCGATGAACCTTGGCCAGCTGTTCGCACTGCTTCCGGAGGAGGTGGTCGCGACCTTGATTCCAGCGGCACAACCGATCGATCGTGACCTGGCGCTGTCGGTGGAGGAGTCAACGCCGCTCGGCGAGCTGCTGCGCATCCTGCGCAGCAGCGCCGGCCCGAACCTGGTCGAGGCGCGGGTCTTCGACGTGTATCGCGGCGAGCAGGTGGGCGCCGGGCGCGTCTCGTACGCAATTGCGCTGCGCTTCCAGCCCGAGACGGCGGGTGACGAGAAGGGCGTCGAGCGCGCCATGAAGCGGCTGCGCGGCGCCTTGCAGCATCACCTGGGCGCGCAGATCCGCTGACCGACGGGAGAGAGCGGATGTGCCATGTACGCGGCTTCGGCGGGCTGCTACCCTTCGCCAGCCCGCGCCGCAGTTGCCTCGGCCGGGGATGAGCGCCAACAGGAGGAAGCGGTAGTGGAGTTCTTCTCCCGCCTGAGCCCGATCGACCTGTTCATCATCGTCTGCCTGGCTGGTGGCGTATTCGCGGGCTTTACCCAGGGCCTGATCCGCTACGCGCTGAGTGGGTTGGTGGTGGTCATTGCCTTCGTGGTGGCATCCCAGCTGCGCGGACCGCTGGATGACCTGCTGACCTTCTGGAAAGCGTTCACCCCGGATCTCCGCGAGCTGATCATCTTCCTGCTGCTGTTCGTCGGCCTCGTGATCGCCGGCTGGTTCATTGTGCGGGCGATGTACCGCCGCACCCGACTGCCCATCGTCAAGCAGCTGGACGAGCTCGGCGGCGCAGTGCTGGGCCTGCTCTTTGCCGCCCTGTCCATCGTCTTTCTTCTGCTCGTCCTGGACAGCTACTTCACGGCCGTGACCGACGCCCAAGCAGCGGATGCCGGCTGGCTGGCCGACTTCTACGGCGCGATGAACCGATCCGTCCTCGTCGAGTTCTTTCGCTCCACGCTGATCCCCACCGTTGGCCTGCTGGCGCGGCCGTTCGTCCCGCACGAGATCGCCGAGCTCCTGGACCGGAAATGACCGCGGCCGCGGCGGGGCGGCACATTGGCGCCGGCACACCTCCGATCGCCGGTCGCGCCTGGTTCGACCGTCCGGCGGTCGAAGTGGCTACGGATCTGCTGGGCATGCTGCTGATCCATGACTCGGTCGAAGGGCTGGTGGCCGGGCGCATCGTGGAGGTGGAGGCCTACCAGGGACCGGAGGACCTCGCCGCCCATTCGGCCCGCGGCATGACGCCGCGCAACGCGGTCATGTTCGGTCCCGCCGGCCACCTGTACGTCTACCTGGTCTACGGCCTGCACCATTGCGCCAACGTGGTGTGCGGCCCTGGTACGAAGCCCGAGGCGGTGCTGCTGCGTGCCGCGCAGATCGTGCAGGGTGAGGCGCTGGCGCGGCTGCGGCGCGGAGACGTTCGCGTCACGCGCCTGGCAGCGGGCCCCGGCAACCTGGGCGCCGCCTTCGGGCTCGATCGCTCCCTGAACGGCGCCGATCTGCTGGCCGGACCCGTTCGGCTGGCGCCCGGCGAGACGCCGAAGCGGGTCGAGCGGACGCCGCGGGTGGGTGTCGACTACGCCGGCGATTGGGCATCCGCCCCACTCCGTTTCTCGGTCGCGGATGACCGATACCGTTCGCGGATCTGAGCCGGCGGCCGGGGCCGCCGCTGATTCGGGCACGCTCCGCGCCCTCGAATTCGGCGCGATCGTCGGACAGCTCGCCCAGCTCACCGCCTTCGCGCCATCACGAGAGCTGGCCGAGGCGTCGCTGCCCATGGCAGACGCCGCCCATGTTGCCCTGCTCCAGGACCAGACCGACGAGGCAGTCCGCCTGTTGGACGTACAGGCGCAGGCCAGCATCGGAGGGGCGCGCGACGTGCGGGCTGCCATCGGCCGCGCGCGTCGTGGAGGACGGCTGACTGCCCAGGAGCTGCTCGACGTGGCCGAGACGGCGCGGGCCACCGGTCTGTTCGCTGCGCGATTGGCGTCCTGGACGAGCCGACACCTGGCCGAGGTGCATGACGCGCTGGACCCCGCGCAGGCGCTTCGCGAACGGATCGACCGCAGCGTCGACGAGTCGGGGCAGGTGCTGGACTCGGCGTCGGCCGAGCTGGCCGCAATTCGCCGGCGACTGCGCACCGCACAGGACCGGGTGCGCGAGCGCCTCAACACCATGCTCCGCTCGTCAGACTTGGCGGGGCTGATCGGCGAGGCGATCGTCACGGTCCGTGGCGGTCGCTACGTGATCCCCATCCGGGCCGAGGCCAAGGGACGGGTGAAGGGCATCGTCCATGACCAGAGCGCGTCGGGCGCAACCCTGTTCATCGAGCCGCTGGGCGTGGTGGAGCTGAACAACACCTGGACGCAGGCGACCCTCGATGCCGCGCGCGAGGAGGAGCGGATCCTGGAGGAGCTGTCGCGCGACGTGGAGGGCCGGGCCGAGATGCTCCTCGATTCGCTGGCCGCGCTGGCCCGGGCCGACCTGTGGATGGCCCGCGCGCGGCTGGCCCTCCAGATGGATGCCGTACGCCCAGCCGTCACCGAGGACGCGGCCGAGCTGCTCACGGCGCGTCATCCGCTGCTTGGCTCCGCCGCCGTGCCGATCGACCTGCGACTCGGCGAGCGATTCGGCTATCGGGCGCTGGTGGTGACGGGTCCGAACACCGGTGGGAAGACGGTCTCGCTCAAGACGCTCGGCCTCCTGACGCTCATGCACCAGGCCGGCCTGCGGGTTCCGGCCGCCGAAGGTGCGCGGGTGCCGGTCTTCCGCCGAGTGATGGCTGACATCGGTG
>JBDUEE010000185.1:0-5633 GCA_040002615.1 Chloroflexota bacterium
TGCGGCGCGGTGCAGGCGATCGTAGCGCACAGCGGCTGGCGCTCGAGATGCTCGCCACCGGGAGCTCGCTGGGGCTCTTTCCGGAGGGCACCCGCAGTCCCGACGGCCGACTTGGCGAGGGACACGCCGGCGCTGCGCTGCTGGCCATCCGCACCGGCGTGCAGGTGCTGCCGGTGGGGATCGCGGGCACGCACGCCATCTTTCCCGGTCGCAGCCGATGGCCGCACCGCTCACAGGTCACGATCCGCATCGGTGCCCCATTTCGGCTGGCGACACAGGCCGACGGGCTCGACCGCGCCGCGCTGAAGAGCGGAACCGAGCAGATCATGCAGGCCATTGCTGCCCTGCTGCCGGAATCGCAGCGCGGCAGGTGGGGGAGCGAGGCCGGTTAGCGCACCGGTTCCGTGGCCTAGGGCTGGGACTCGGCCGCCCCGTCGACTGGCTGCCTTGGATAGGGCGAGGCCAACGCGCCAAACAGGACGAGCGCTGCCAGCAGGAACGCCCCCAACAGCATGCCGATGCAGCCGATTCCGCTCCGCCGTCCTACGGCCGGCGTGTCGGCGCCCGCCCATGGCTCCCCGCTGACGGTCCACGGAGGCGGGGTGGCCCAGTCGGCAGTACGGGCTGGTGGCCCCGGGCGCAACGGGTCGCTGGCCGCTGACCAATGGCTGCCTGTCAGGGCGGCTCCTGGGTGTGAGCGGTCCCAGTCGCTGCGACGCACCGGGTTGGAGAGCAGGTTCCAGGCCCAGTTGAGCTCCTGCATTTCCTGCATGGCATTCGGCGATTGGCCGCCCGCGTCCGGATGCGTTTGCTTGGCCAGGCGTCGAAACGCGCTAGTCATCTCGGAACGGCTGGCACCGCGAGGCACCCCCAGGATGGCGTACGGATCGCGTTGGGGCCCGGTCACGGCGCGTCAGTCTAGTGTCGCGGTACGGCGTTTCGGCCGCCTCTCGATAGAATGGAGATCATGACAACCGCGGCGCCGACCCGTCCCGAAGTGCGCATCGCCGAGCGCGCCGGCTTCTGCTATGGCGTACGACTGGCGATCGACAAGGCCAAGCATGCCCGCGAGCAGGGCCAGGAGGTCACGACCCTGGGCCAGCTGGTGCACAACCCCGGCATCAAGGCCGATCTCTCCGACCGCGGCATTCGCACCGCCGACCTGGCCGACCAGGTGGAGGGTGGCACGCTCGTCATTCGCGCCCACGGCGTGCCGGCCACCGAGATGGAGAAGCTTCGCGCCAAGAAGGGCGAGCTGGAGGTCATCGACGCCACCTGCACCTGGGTGCTTCAGTCGCAGAAGGCCGCCGCTGAGCTGGCCGAGGCCGGATACACGGTCTGCATCATCGGCCACGAGGATCATCCGGAGGTCAAGGGCGTGCGCTCGTACGCCGGCGAGAAGCACGTGGTGGTCGATGACATGGATCGGTCCACCTGGGAGCGCGTGCCGCACACCAAGAAGCTGGGCGTCCTATCGCAGTCGACCATCCTGCCGCACAAGTTGGAGGAGTTCGCCGCCTTCTGCCTGCGCCGATGCCACGACCTGCGGGTGGTCAACACCGTCTGTCCGGTGACACTGACCCGCCAGGCTGACTCGGTCGTCCTGGCGGCCGAGGTCGACGCCATGATCGTGGTCGGCGGAAAGAATTCCTCGAACACCAAGGAGCTGGCGGTCAAGTGCCGCGAGGTCTGCGCCGATACGATCCACGTCGCAGATGCCGACGAGCTCGAGGCCGAGCACGCCCCCTGGCTGGCCGGGAAGGCACGGATCGGCATCACCGGCGGCACGTCCACGCCCGAGGTTGACCTGGAGGCGGTTCGCGAGCGCGTCTACACCCTGGTCGCCTAGCCGCTCGCGCGGGGAGCGTGCCAGTCAGGACCAGGTATGACCGGGCGGTCTTAACAGCGACGAGTCCAGCCTGCAGATACGCATGGCCGATGACCCACGGTCATGTCTCCGCACGCGATCCACGCCCATCTCGTCGTTGGTAGGACGACCGTGTCATATCGCGACCGCCAAGGAACAGCAGTCCATCCCCATCCAAGGGTGCTCCCGCCCTGATGGCAGACCATGTCTGTGCAGACGTGCGCGGAAGGGCCGCTCGGATCCCGGGCCGGAGGGCGTCCACCAGCCTCCGGGCACGCCTGGTCCCGGGTATCGCGATCACCAAGCGTACTGGGCTGTCGAATGAGTCAGCCAGGACCGATCGCTTTCGCTGGGCGGCGCGCAGTTGCGCCTGGAAGTCGACGAGCGCCCGCTCGACCTCGACATGGAGTATCTCCCGGGCGCCGATGAGGAGCAGATCGGCAGCGCGCGAATCGCCGGCCGCCACGGGAGCCTCCATCCGGGCATGCCATGACTCGTGCGCGTTGGAAACGATCCGTTGCACGGCAACGAACTGTCCGCTATCGCGAAGGCTGACCGAGCGGGCAGGGAATAGCCGGAGCGAGAGGTCGTGGCCGACGGCCAATGCCAGACCGCAGGCGAGCCGCCAGTCGGCGGCGCGGCGCCCGCGTTCGACGAGGCTGACGAATGATTGGCTTACGCCTGCCAGCTCGGCGAGGCGCGACTGGGTGAGCCCAGCTGTGACCCGTGCCACGCGTAGCTCCGTCCCGAAGCGCCGAACGAGGAACTCCGCACGATTGCGGCCCTCCCGCGCGTGCCGCGTGAGGCGGGTGGTCATGCGGCGCAGGGTGGCGGTCGCCGGTTACCGACGGATTAGCTCCCAGTTACCGCCTAGCGCGCGTCAGCCGGTGACGCCGCCCTCGACCTCGCCCAGCAGCCGACGCAAACGGCGGCGGAGCACCTTGTAGGAGAGCCGCCGCACCGCGATCTCGAAGTTGCCGGCGGCGACGCGCGACTGGCGTCGCTTGTCTGTGAGGGCGCCACGCACCGCGGCCACCGTGTCGTCCGTGATGGCGCCGTCGATCTCGATGAACTCGAGCCCCAGTGTGGCAATATCGGCCACGTACACCGGGTAGCGATTCACGACCACCGGCTTGCCATAGAAGATCGCCTCGATCAGCGCATTGCCGTAACCCTCGTACAGGCTGGGATAGGTGATCAGGTCGGCGGCCAGGTAGGCGTCGTCCAGGGTGTGCGCGGGACCGACTTGCTTGCCCTCGAGGTCCGGCTCGAAGCGATCCGCCGCGTAGCGCAGCCGCACGCGGTCATGCTCAGCCTGGCGCTCCAGCTCGACCAGGTAGTCGAGGCCCTCGTCACCGGCCGGTGACGTGATGAGGAGGACGGAGTCCGGGTCATCCAGCCGTCCCACCAGCTCGATCGCCAGCTCGATGCCCTTGCGCGGCACCACGCGGGTCGGCTGCACCACCAACAGCCCTCGGTGGTCCATGCCCAGCTCGACGCGCATGCGGCGCCGCACGCCGGGATGCGGCCGCGGCCGCGGCCGGTCAAAATCGAAGACGTTAGGGACGACGAGCGACTCCAGGCCGCGGCGCTGTCGCAGCTCGCCGGCGGCCAGGCTGTTGATGCTGACGTGCTTCACGTTTGGTAGGTCCGGCGGAAAGGATTCGACCAGCAGGTCGGGGACCACGCAGGCGTGGAACCGCTCCCGCTCCCACCAGTAGTCGTGATGGTGGCCGATGGCCGGCATGCCGCGCTGCTCCACGACCCGGCGCAGCGCCAGGCCCAGTGGCAGGTGCATGGGGATGGCCCAGGCGTTCTCCACGATCAGCAGCTCAACGCCCTCGCCGTCGATCCAGTGCTCGAGAACCGGGACCAGCTGGTCGGCCAGGCGATCAGTCTCGGCGCGCACCGCCTTTGGATCGCTGTCCGGATCGAAGGCGGCCGCGGTGACCCGCGCGGCCGGCGGCCAGCCGAAGTGCATCGGTGGCACCAGCCGGGCGCTGGGACGCAGCGAGTCCACCGCCCCGGAGCACATCCGGACCGTGTGGCCCATTCGCTCCAGCGCCATCTCCCACTTCGTCGCCTCGAAGGTGACGCCATCCACGCCTGCTAGGCGGGTGGACACGATCCCGATACGCATGACCGCGCCATCCTATCGGCCGCCGACCAGGCGCGGATGGCGGGCGGGGACGCCCGCCACCAGTACACTCGGGCCTGCATGATTCAGTGCCCAAGTTGTGGCGAGGAGAATCCCGAGCGCGCGCGGTTCTGCCTGAACTGCGGCGACGCCCTGTCCTCCGGAGAACCTCCGAGCGAGGTCCGCAAGACCGTCACCATCCTGTTCGCCGACGTCGTCGGTTCCACGAGCCTGGGCGAGCAGACCGATCCGGAGTCGACCCGGCGCATGCTATCGCGCTATTTCGACGCGATGCGACGAGTCATCGAGCGGCACGGCGGGAGGGTCGAGAAGTTCATCGGCGACGCTGTGATGGCGGTCTTCGGCATCCCGTCGCTCCACGAGGACGACGCGTTGCGCGCCGTTCGCGCCGCTCATGAGATGCGCTCCGCGGTCGGAGTTCTCAATGAGGAGCTGGCGAGGACCGGCTGGCGGCCGATCGCGCTGCGCACCGGAGTGAACACTGGCGAGGTCGTGGCGGGCGAGGCGACCTCCGGCCACACGCTGGTCACGGGCGACCCGGTGAACGTCGCCGCCCGTCTGGAGCAAGCGGCTAGTCCCGGCGAGATCCTGCTCGGCGCGACGACCTACAGGCTGGTCCGGGATGCGATCGAGGCAGAGCCGATGCCCCCGCTGGAGCTCAAGGGCAAGGCGGAGCCGTTCGAGGCCTTCCGACTGATCGGCCTTGGCGAAGGTGAGCCTGTTCGCCGCCGCGACACGCCGCTGGTGGGCCGCCGGCGCGAGCTGCACCTCCTTTCCGAGGCTTTCGATCGCGCGAACGAGGAACAGGCCTGCTACCTGTTCACGCTGCTAGGGACGGCGGGTGTTGGAAAGTCGCGCCTGGTGCACGAATTCCTGGGGCAGATGCGCGACCGGGCGCAAGTGCTGCGCGCCCGCTGCCTGCCCTACGGCGAGGGCATCACATTCTGGCCCGTGATCGAGCTCGCGCAGGCTGCGGCCGGAATCGAGATGAACGAAGCGCCTGAATCGGCACGCCAGAAGCTGGCCGCTTTGGTGGGGCAGGCACCCGAGCGCGAAGGAATCGTCGACCGCGTCGCCGCCACCATCGGGCTATCCGATGAAGTCGTCCCCACGGAGGAGGCATTCTGGGGGGTGCGCAAGCTACTGGAGGCCGTTGCCGCCACGAAGCCGCTGGTAGCGGTCATCGACGACCTGCACTGGGCAGAGCCGACGATGCTGGACCTCATCGACCATATCGCCGACTGGTCGCGCGAAGCGCCGATCCTGCTCCTCGCGATCGCTCGCCCGGAGCTGCTCGACGCCCGTCCGCACTGGGGTGGCGGCAAGATGAACGCCACGACCATCCTCCTGGAACCCCTGGGTCCCGAGGATTCAACGGAGCTCATAGGCAACCTCGTCGACGACGAGGAGCTGGCGAAGGCCGTGCAGCTGCGGATCGGGGATACCGCCGAAGGAAATCCGCTGTTCGTGGAGGAGCTCGTCGCCATGCTCGTCGACGAGGGTGTCCTCCAACGAGAGGACGGGGGCTGGCGGGCGGTTGAGGATCTTCGGACCATCTCGGTCCCACCCAGCATCTCCGCGCTTGTTGCAGCCCGGCTTGACCACCTG
>JBDUEE010000186.1:0-2311 GCA_040002615.1 Chloroflexota bacterium
ACTCTCTCTCGCGGACCTCGCCAAGATAGATGCCATCGCACCACAGGGCGCCGGCTGGGCCGCACCAGCAGCCATCGCCTTCACATGCTGGGCAACCTGGCCGTGTCGGTGATCCGCTACGAGCGCGTGAAGACGACCGAGGCCAAGGCCAAGGAGGTGCGAGGCGTGGTCGATCGCATGATCACCGTCGCGAAGCGCGGCGGCCTGCACGCGCGACGGACCCTCGCCTCGGAGATGCCCCACGAGCCGCTCATCATCGACAAGCTGATGGGTGAGCTGGCCACCAAATACGCGGACCGCGCCTCCGGCTACACTCGGATCGTCAAGATCGGGGAGCGGCTGGGAGATGCGGCGCCGATCGTCCAGATCGAGCTCGTCTGACGCGGACGCGGTCGGTCCGGGCGAACAACCACAGACGGACCCGATGCCTACCGACACGCAGCGATGCGCGCGGTCGGTGATCGAGTACGACGGGACCGCCTTTGCTGGCTCCCAGTACCAGCCGAATGCTCGGACGGTGCAGGGGGAGCTGGAGGAGGCGCTTAACAGACTGACCGGCGAGCGGACGAGAGTCCGATTCGCCGGGCGAACCGATGCCGGGGTGCATGCCACCGGCCAGGTCGCGGCCTTCTGCCTTTCGCGCCGCCGTGGCGAGCAAGCGAGCTGGCCGGAGCTGCAGCGCCGGCTGAACGCCGTCCTGCCGCCGGACCTGGTGGTGCGGTCGCTCCGCTCGGCGGCCCCCGGTTTCGACCCGCGGCGCGACGCCACCTGGCGTGTGTACCGCTACCGGATCCGGATGGCGGCCGATCGACGGCCGGCAGAACGGTATCGGACGCTCGAGATCGACGAACGGCTGGACGTGGCCGCCATGCGGGCGGCAGCGGCCTCGCTGCTAGGAGAACGGGACTTTGCCGCCCTCGGCAGCGATGCTCACGGCCGCACGGTTCGGCGCGTGTCGGAGGTGCGGATCGTACGGCGCGGAACCTCGGTTGAGGTCCGCGTCACGGCCAACGCCTTCCTGCGCCGGATGGTGCGCAGCATCGTCGCCGTGCTGCTGGAGGCGGGCCGCGGAAGGCTGTCGCCCGAGGCGGTGGATCGGCTGCTGGCAGCCGGCAGTCGTGCCCTGTACGGGCGCGCGGTGCCGGCCAGGGGCCTGACGCTCGAGCGGGTCGGGTATTTGAATACGAGGCGGGGCCGAGGGTCGGGCCCGCCGTCGACAGCTCAGGAGAGAGAGCAGGGAACGTGAAGACGTACGCAGTCAAGGCGAGCGAGATTGACCAGCAATGGTGGGTGGTCGATGCCAACGACCAGACGCTGGGCCGGCTGGCGACGCGCATCGCCACCCTGCTCGAGGGGAAGCACAAGCCAACCTGGTCGCCGCATCTCGACACGGGTGACCACGTGGTGGTGGTCAATGCCGCCGGAATCAAGGTGACCGGCAACAAGCTGCTCCAGAAGCGCTACTACCGCCACTCCGGCTATCCGGGTGGCCTCAGGGAGGAAAGCCTGCAGGCGCTGATGGCGCGCAAGCCGGAGCTCGTCATCGAGCGCGCCGTGAAGGGGATGTTGCCTCGGAACCGGCTCGGGCGCGCCATGTTGAAGAAGTTGAAGGTCTATGGCGGGCCCGATCACCCACATCAGGCTCAGCAGCCGCAGGCTGCCGAGCTCTAGGAGGCCGAGAACAGCGTGAGCACGACCTACATTTACGGCACCGGGCGCCGCAAGACCTCCGTGGCCCGAGTCCGGCTGCTGCCGGGCGACGGAAACATCGTGGTTAACGGCAAGGACGTGGCCGACTACTTTGGCGCCACGGCCGCGGGTGCGCTGCGGCTGCCGTTCCGCGTCACCGAGACCGAGGGTCGCTACTCGGCATCTGTGCTGGTCGCCGGCGGCGGCTTCTCGGGACAGGCCGGTGCCATCCGGCATGGCATCGCCCGTGCCCTGCTGAGTGCCCACCCGGATGCGCGCCGGGCGTTGCGCGAGGCCGGGCTCCTCACCCGCGACCCGCGGGCCAAGGAGCGCAAGAAGTACGGCCTCAAGCGGGCCCGCAAGGCACCGCAGTACACCAAGCGCTAGACCCATTGGCCCCGGCGGATCCGCCGGGGCCCTTTGGTATCATCGGCTCCCGACGCATGAGGGCAACCCTTCCGACCCGTGCTGGACGCGATCAGCAATTTCCTGGGATCCTACCTGCGCGGTGGCTGGACGGCGCTGCTGGACATCGCCCTCGTCGCGATCATCATCTACTGGGTCTTCATCCTCATCCGTGGCACCCGCGCCGTGCGCATCGTCATCGGGCTGTCGATCCTGT
>JBDUEE010000187.1:0-2908 GCA_040002615.1 Chloroflexota bacterium
CCGATTCCGAGGAAGCTGCCCAGCAGCACGAAGTTCGAGAAGTATGAGAGGAAGATGACGTTTGAGCCCGTCCATCGGATGAGGGCGAGCTCGACGAACAGCATCAGGCAGCTGAGCAGGACGAGGCGCAGCGATTTCGGCATTGCGGCGGAGTCCAGAAACAGCCCGGTCAGGTGCCAAGCCCGCCCAGGAGCGCGCGGCGCAACCCCTCGTCGTCGAGCTCATCGGCCATGGCTTCCAGGCGGCAGGCCTCGGTCACCGCGCCGCTGATCGTCCCTCCGTTGCGCGCGATGGTCAGGCTCTCAAAGGCCGTTGGCTCTGGTCGCTCGTCCACGTTGAAGAGCGTTTCCTCCAGTCGCTCGCCGGGGCGCAGGCCGGTGTACTCGACGCGGACCTCCTGGCCCGCCGGGACGGTCAGGCGGATGAGATCCTGGGCCAGGTCGGCGATGCGCACCGGCTGCCCCATGTTCAGGACGTGGATGTCGCCGGAGGCCCCCACCGCTGCCGCCAGCAGGATCAGCCGCACCGCCTCCGGAATGGTCATGAAGAAGCGCGTCATGTCCGGGTGGGTGATGGTCACCGGGCTGCCGTCCGCGATCTGACGCGCGAAGAGCTCTACCACGCTTCCCTGCGATCCGAGGACGTTGCCGAACCGGACGATGACGAACCGGCCATTCGCATGCGCCGCGACTTCGCGCACCAGCCGCTCGCCGATCCGCTTGGTCGCCCCCATCACCGATGACGGATCCACGGCCTTGTCGGTGCTGACGTAGACGAAGGTGGCCGTCCCACGGCGCGCTGCCGCCTCGACCATGATCCGCGTCCCGCGAATGTTGGTGCGCACCGTCTGCGCCACGTTCAGCTCGGACATCGGAACGTGCTTCAGGGCTGCGGCATGCACGATCACGTCCGGGGCGTGCTCCTCCAGGAGGTGGTCGACCAGCTGCATATCGATGACGTCGCCCATCACCGGCACCACCGCCAGCCCTGGGAATCGGCGGCGCAGCTCGTCGTCGATCCAGAAGAGCGGGGTCTCGCCACGGTCCAGCAGGACGACCTTGGCGGCTCCGCGTGCAGCGACCTGGCGGCAGACCTCCGAGCCGATGCTCCCGCCCGCACCGGTGACCAGGAAGGTCTTGCCGGCAATCAGCTCGCGCAGCGGCTCCTCAGGGATCGACGCAGGTTCGCGGCGAAGGAGGTCCTCAAGCCGTACTGGCCTCACCTTGCTGACCGCCACGCTGCTGTCCAGCAGCTCCTGCACCGCCGGCAGGGTGCGTACCGACACCTCCGCCGACTCGCACAGCAGCATGATTCGTCGCAGGTCTTCGCCCGAAGCCCGCGGCATGGCCACGATCACCTCGCTGACCTCGCGTTCTAGCACGATGGACGGCAGGTCTCCGCCACCGCCGGCCACCTCCACGCCATAGATGCGCTGGCCATGCTTCGATTCGTCGTCGTCCAGGAACGCGACCGGCTCAAGCCGGAGCGCGCGGTTGCGGAGCATCTCGCGCGCCAGGCCCGCTCCGGCGTCTCCGGCGCCGTAGATCAGCACCGGCCGGGGTGGGCCGGCGATGACGGACGGCGTCGCATCCAGCCCTTCCTGGCGCACCCGCGACGCGATACGAATCCCGCCCAGCACCAGCACCGAGATGAGCAGCTCGATCAGGATTGCCGAGCGTGGGAAGCCAACGGTCCCCGGGAAGCCCCACGGCTGAAGCACCACGAAGATGATCAGGGTCATCGCCAGCGACCCGGCCGC
The DNA here is from genome assembly GCA_040002615.1 of Chloroflexota bacterium. GTDB lineage: Bacteria > Chloroflexota > Limnocylindria > QHBO01 > QHBO01 > DASSCW01. Next base: position 1,760 of record JBDUEE010000187.1, read on the forward strand.
CAGTGACGAGATCACCAGGGCGACATCGCTGATCGTTGGGTAGCGCCAGACGCGCAGGTACGCGCCGGCCAGGACGAAGCCCAGCGGCCGCACCACGGCGGCCAGCGGCACGAAGATCCAGTAGGCGGCGATGGCCGCCAGGATGTTGTTGCGATCGATGCGCAGGCCCACGGCGATGCCGGCGGCGATGGCGGCCAGCGTGGCGTCCAGCAGCAGTGCGCCCCACGAAGCGCTCCGCACTCGCTCGGCCAGCGTGTAGCGGCGGCGTGGCCGGTTGCTGCGGCGCCCGGAGGCGCTGAGCACGCTGGCCACCGTGCGCCACAGGATCGCCAGGTCCCGCCGCAGCGTGTAGTGGCGGACATAGTCCAGGTCGATCATCAGCTTCACGTGGATCAGCTCGCCGCCGTACACCTCGTCCGGGTCAGCGGTGGCCAGGAGCTCTTCCTCGTCGATGTACGCGATCTGCGTCGGCCCGGTGATGCCCGGCCGCACGGCCAGCACCGCGCGCTCCGCATCGGTCCACTGCGTGACGTAGCGCGGCGACTCCGGTCGCGGCCCGACCAGCGACATGTGCCCGGCGATGACGTTGAGCAGCTGGGGCAGCTCGTCAAGCTTGGTGCGCCGCAGGAAGGCGCCCACGCGGGTGATGCGAAAGTCGTGCGCGCCGGTGACGCCGGGACCCACGGCATCGGCCCCGTGCGCCATCGTCCGGAACTTGTACATCGTGAACTCGCGGCCGCCGCGTCCCACGCGAGCCGCGCCGTAGATGGCGGCGCCCGCCGAGTCCATCACCACCGCCAGCGCGACCACCAGCGCAATCGGCAGCAGGAGCGCCGCCGCCACGACTCCCAGGACCAGGTCGATCAGCCGTTTGACCGCCGCCTGCCAGCGACGCACCGGTCAGACCTCCATCGCGCGACGGGCGCTGTCCAGGATGCTCAGCAGCGTGCTGGTCACGCGCTCGACATGTGCGTCCTGCATTCCCGGCCAGATCGGCAGGGAGATGGTCCTCTGGTAGAGGCGCTCCGCCACCGGGAAGTCGCCGGGCGCATAGCCGAAGGCGCGCTGGTAGTACGGATGCAGGTGCAGCGGGATGAAATGGACGGACGTGCCTATCCCGGCCGCGGAAAGCTGCTCGATCACTTCCTC
>JBDUEE010000188.1:0-2254 GCA_040002615.1 Chloroflexota bacterium
TGTGGCGATGGAGCCTTGACGCTCTCCTCGCGGTTCCGGGCATGGCACTGGTGGCGGTGGTCGTGCCGCCGGAGGGGATCGAACGCTTCAGTGAAGCGCTGCCGCCTGACGTCGGGGGGCGCGTGCAGGTGGTCGGCGGCGGCCAGGAGCGCACCGACTCGGTGGTCGCGGGCATCACCACGTTGACTGCTGCTCGCCTGCCGGAGGACACGCCGGTGCTGGTCCACGATGCGGCCCGCCCCGCGGCATCGCCGGAGCTGATGGTTCGGGTCGTGTCCGCTGTGCGCGCAGGAACCGGCGCCGTGCCCGTGGTGCAGGTGCCCGACTCGCTGAAGACCGTCGACTCCGCGCGGACGATCACCGGTGCCGTTGACCGAGATGGCGTCCTTGCGGCACAGACACCCCAGGGCGCGACTTTGAAGCAGCTGCGTGCCGCGATGGAGGAGTCCCACGCCTGGGGCCGTCCCGCCACGGACGAGGCCGCCGCGATGACCTCCGGCGGCATCAGTGTCGTGGGAGTCGAGGGTGAGCCGATGAACCGCAAGCTCACCGATCCCGGCGACGACGCCGCCCTGCGCGCGATGCTGGCCGGCTGGAGCGTTCCGCTCTCGGCGCCGACGCTGGCCGAAGGGATGCGAGCCGGGATCGGCTTCGACGCCCATCGGCTGGAGGAGGGGCGCGAGCTGCGCCTCGCCGGGCTCAGCTTCCCGGGCGAGACGGGGCTGGCGGGGCACTCGGATGGCGACGCGGCGCTGCACGCGGTCATCGATGCGCTGCTGGGAGCCGGCGGCGTCGGCGACGTGGGGTCGCTCTTCCCGCCGGACGACGACCAGTTTCGGGACGCCGACTCCGGTGAGCTGCTGCGCACCGCGGTCACGCGGCTGTTGGAGGCCGGCTGGCGGCCGGCCGGCCTGGACCTGGCGATCGTGGCGCGCCGGCCGCCGATCGGGCTGCGTCGCGACGAGATCGTGGCCCGCCTGGCGGAGTTGACCGGCCTGGAGGCGGCCAGCATCAGCGTCAAGGGCACCACCTCCGACGGGCTTGGCTTCGCCGGCGCGGAGGGGATCGCCGCTTTCGCAGTGGCCACGGTCGCGCCGGCTTGAGTGAATGGATCGGCGGCCGCCGCCCGGTCGTCGAGGCGCTCGCGGCGGGACGGCCGGCGCATCGGCTGCTGGTGTCGAGCAGCGCCCGGCCCAGCCCGGAGCTGAAGGCGATCCTGGCCGCGGCACGGCAGGCATCGGTCCCAGTCGAGAACGTGGCGGGGGACAAGCTGGCGCGGCTGGCCAATTTCGATGGGCACCAGGGCGTCCTGCTCGAGGTGGGGGAGCGGCGCTGGGCGGATCCCGCGGAGATGCTCGCGCGTGCCGAGGCCGCAGCGCATGATCCGCTGATCCTGGTCCTCGAGAACCTTCAGGACCCCACCAACTTCGGCACCCTGCTGCGTTCCGCAGAGGCGGCGGGCGCTCATGGCGTGATCTTCCCGGAGCGGGGAGCGGCGCCGCTATCCGCGGCTGCGGTCAAGGCCAGCGCCGGGGCGAGCGAGCACCTGCTCATGGCGCGCGTCGATAGCCTTGGGCAGGCGTTGCGCGATCTGCAGGAGCGCGGCCTGCACGTCGTCGCGGCGGACCAGGATGCGCCGGCCTCTGCCTGGGAAACGGATCTCACCGGGCCGATGGCGGTGGTCGTCGGCAGCGAGGGCGAGGGCATCTCCGGAGCCACCCGGCGGCGGGTGGACCTGCTGGTCAGCTTCCCGATGTCCGGCCGCGTGGCGTCGTTGAACGCAGCGACCGCCGGCGCCCTGCTCCTGTTCGAGATCGTCCGCCAGCGTTCCGCCGGCGGCCACGGGTAGAATCGACGCGTTCGCCGACGTAGCTCAATGGTAGAGCAGCGGTTTTGTAAACCGCCGGTTGCGGGTTCGATTCCCTCCGTCGGCTCCAAATCTAATTAAGCGTCGCGTGCGAGTCGACTTCGAAGACGCCGGTGGCCCACTCGCGGGGTTCAGCTGACCAGCCGCCAGTGAGGGCCGAAGGGAGAATCCTTGGTCATGCTCGCGACCAGCTCGTCGACGAAGCCTCAATGTCTCGCCGATATTCCTGGCCGAGTGCGCCCAGCTGACAGCCATCCTCACGCACCGGACGCGCCCGATCATCCTGGAGATCACCGAACACGACATCGTCGATGACTACGCTCCGCTGCATGCCGCCATGCGCGCTCTGGGGCCAGACGTCCGCCTTGCAGTTGACGATGCCGGGGC
>JBDUEE010000189.1:0-8163 GCA_040002615.1 Chloroflexota bacterium
AGCGCACCGAGAGCCAGCTGGATGGCCAGGCCCAGCTCCTCGGAGTGATTGAGGCCGAACGCCGCCGCCAGCATGAACAGCGCCCCGATCACGCCAATTGCGATGATCGTGGTGCGCCGCAGCCGGCGGAAGCGGCTGCCCCAGTACAGCAGCCCCGCGGTGAAGATCAGCCCCGCCACGCCGAAGCCCAGGCTGACGCTGGTGGGGCTGAAGCCCTGCATCAGCAGCTGGTTGCTGAAGCCGGGTGGTGGCTCTCGGACGAGCTGAAATACCGATTGCGTCGTCCACGAACCGAGCACCGCATTCAGGGCGATCCAGGTCGGCGCCAGCAGCCACACCCGCGGCGAGGAAAGGATGCCCCGATACCGAGCCAGGTCGAGCCTGTTTGGCCGGACGTTGTGCGCGCCGGCTGCCAGCTCCTCGGGGGTGGCCTCGTGGTGCAGCTCAACGACGCCCCAGCGGTAGACGGCGAAGGACAGGACGTAGATGGCGCCGTTGATCAGGAAGCCGCCGCGGCCGATGGCATCGAAGATTGGGCCGGCGGCCACGATGCCCAACCCGATGCCGAGCAGGGTCGCCCCCTCGAATCGGGCGACAGCACGCCCGCGCAACGATTGGTCTCCGGACGTTGCGAGGGCGATGTACCCGAGGATGGACGGGATGGAGGCCGCCGCCGCACCGCCCTCGAGGAGGCGGGTCACGCCCAGGATGCGCAGGTCTACCACGTAGGCGGTGGCGAGCACCGCCACCAGGCCGAACATCGGCCCGACCTGCATGATCCGATGCGCGCCGAAGCGATCGGACAGGTAGCCGAAGATCGGCGACAGCGCGAGCTCCGCGAGGTAGTACCCGGCGGTCAACAGGCCGACCGTGGTGCTGCTGACGTGGGGGCCGCCGAACTCGGGCAGCCGATTCAGGTAGTAGACCAGCAGGCCGCCGGTCAACCCGGTGCTGAAGCGCAGCGTGAACGTGCCGGCGAGGACGGCGGAGACGGATCGGTTCACGCCACGAGCAGGGCGCGCTGCCGGCGACGCCGGCGGCTGATGAGGATGCCCATGCCGATGCCGTCCAGCAGCAGGATGCCGGCACCGCCCACGGCCACGCGTCCGCGGCCCACATCGGCCGCGTCGGTTTGGGCGTCGATGGCCTCGGTTGCGGCTCGGGTTGCCGCCGGCAGATCGCCGTCCTGGAACGCGGCCCGCGCGGCGACCAGCTCTGCCTGCGGGTCGCGCCCCAGCCACCCGATTGACTCGAGCACCCCCGGCTCGTCGTCGATCCGATCAGTGGCATCGGCCAGTTGCACCACGGCGGCGATCTCGGCGGCTGCCTCGCTCGCGGCCGCCCCCATCCCATCATTTCCCTCGAACGCTTTCCGCAGCGTGCCGGGCGGCGTCAGGTCGAGCTTGGCGGCCAGGGTCACGATGGCGTCACGATCCTTGAGCACCTCGCTGGCCTGGGTCAGCGCCTTGCCCGTCGCGTCGAACTCCCATCCCCCCATATAGGAGCGGATCGAAAGCGGAAGCTCCCATTCGCCGGCCGCGTCCACCACCTCGGCATATTGGTGCCGCGCAGACTGCCGCGTCGCCAATAGGGGAACCTGGTCCCGGTTGACGACCCAGTCCTGCCACAGATCGGTGTACTCGACGCTCGTGCGCTCCTCGAGCAGGTCCAACAGCCGCTGCCAGCCCTCCACCGAGATCGGCACCCCGGTGACCGGCTCATTGGCCGGATGGCTGGGCTGGTAGGCCATCGCCCCAGCAGCGGCCGCCTGCCATACGAGCTGCATGCGGTCGAGATCGGTCCGCTCGACGATGTCCTGGGCAAGCGAGTAGCTCGCCGCGTAGGCGAAGTCCTCGACGCCGAGGGATTCCACCCCGATCGCGCCCCAGTCGTTGAGGGGAATACGCGCCTTCAGCAGCGCATCGGTCAATTCGAAGGTGTGCCCGTTGGCATCGATGCTTCGACCGGCCTCGACGCCGTAGAACTCGGCCCACGCTTCGCCGATCCATCGGTCGCGGAAGAGAGTGCCGTTGAACCAGATGTGGGCGGCCTCATGCAGCGTTACGAAGGCATCGGCGTCATACCGGACGCGGATCACGGCGGTGTCCGGATCGTAGATGCCCGCATACTCACCGAGTCGCGAGGTCGCTGCCTCCTCGACCGTCAGCGGCCGCATCGCCGGATAGTCGACACCGATGAGATCCTGAAGGGCGAGCAGCCCGCGACGAATGAGCTGCGTGACCCGCTCGCCCCACTGCGGGTCGTCATCCCAGTTGCGGATCAGGATCTTTACTCGCGCATCGTTGAGGTCGAGGCGCAGCTCGTTCTCGGCGAACGCCCCCGGCCGATCCGCCGAGACGTAGGTGAAGAAGGCGAACGGGTCGGCCGGATCCGCCCGGAGCCGGGTCCCACCGTCGGGCAGCTTCGAGGCGTCCATCTCGTCGCCCTGCAGGTCGGGCGTGAAGCCCTTGGGCAGGTCGACGCGCACGCTGGCGCCGGGCTCGCTCTGGGTGCCGAAGGCCCACACCGGAAAGGCCGCCAGGCTGCGCCCGATGCGCAGGTCACGCGTCCCGGCGCCGCCTGCGTCGACCAGGTCGAATGCGACGGTGTACGCGTAGCTCTGGTGGAAGAAGACTCCCCGGCCGAACGTGACCTCGACGACCGTGAAGTCGTCGTTATGCTCGGTGATCGCGGCGCCGATCTGCTGGCCGCCGCCGGCGACGGCAACGACATTCGCAGCGCCCGCCTGCACGGCAAAGTTCACGCCGCTGTAGTAGATCTGGGCGTCGGGCGTATTCGGCTCGAAGGAGGTGGCGACAGCGTCGATCGTGACGTGGACCCGGTGAGCATCGGGCTGCACCTCGTAGCGCGCCTGGGCCAGCACCACCAGCCCGCGACCGGCCGCGGACACGGGCGTCGGAACGGTCGCTGCCAGGAGGCCGAACGCCAGGAGCAGACCCAGGCGTGGCAGGATGCCGGGTGAGCGGTGGCCGACTCGGCGGCGGCCAGGCGGGCGGGGCATGGGCCGAAGTATGCCGGACAGCGAAGCGCCCGCTCCCATTTGATGGGAGCGGGCGTCAGGCTGCGATCGGGTTAGGCGCTGGCCTCAGGCGCTGGAGCCTCAGTCGCGACCGCGAGCGACTCCAGGCTGAAGGCGACCTCCAGCTGCTCGGCTGGGCGGAAGCCGACCGCCGCGCGCGGCGGCTGCCCCGGTGCGAAGAACGCCACGGTCGGGATGCTCATGATCCCGTAGTGCATGGCGGTATGCGGATTGGCGTCCACGTCCAGCTTCATGACCTCGACGCTGCCGGCGTACTTCTCTGCCAGCTTGTCGATCTCGGGGGCGACCAGGCGACAGGGTCCGCACCAGGCGGCCCAGAAGTCGACGATCACCGGCTTGTCACTGTGCAGCACGAGCTGCTGGAAGTTCGCATCGGTCGCTTCGCGTATGTTCGACATTGGTTCTTGAAGGGTCCTTTCTCGTCGGCCTCAGCGGGCGACCTGCTGCAGGAGTCGATACACCTCGAGGACGTTGGGATCCGCGAGCCGATAGAAGACGGTATTTCCCTCGCGGCGGCTGGCCACGATGCCCGCACTGCGCAGCACGGCGAGGTGCTGGCTCATGTTCGGCACCTGGCAGCCAACGTCGCGCGACAGGTCGCTGACCGATCGCTCGCCCTCGGCCAGCCGCTCGACCACGCCGAGGCGCTTCGCGTCGGCCAGTGCCTTGGCAACGGCGGCGCTGCGGTCGCGCAGCGACTCGGTGACCAGGGTCGTTTCCATCAGGACCGAATTCTCTCATTGGTTGCGCAATTACGCAAGTAGTCCGATGGTATCGGGCGGGTGGCGCCGCGTTGCGACACCCTAGATGTCACGCACCACGCTCAGGATGCGCCCATGAACATTCAGCTGACCTGCCCCTGGTGCCAGGACGAGATCGCGTTTGCGGTCGACGAGTCGACCGACGAGCTCGTCTGTGATGGCTGCTCCACCCGCATGACGTTCGCTCCGGACCCGGTCGTGACCTACGGCCTGCTCTACCAACCAGCCGCCTGAGACTCCGCGCCGGCCACGGCGCTCCCCGCGTGGGCCGCCGCGCATGACGAGGCCCGTCCCAGAATTCGATCCGGGGCGGGCCTCTCGTGCGGCGCCGAGTCCTAGGCCCTGGCTCGATCCATCCTGCCGTGGCGAAGGGCGATGATCCCTGCGGTCATGCCGGCCAGGGCCAAGAGGCCCAGGAACGCTCCCGCCAGTAGCAGCGCCGGCTGGACGCTTGCAGCAGTGCTGGCTGCCGCTGCGGCAGCAGGGGCTGCAGCTGCCTCGCCGATGACGATCGGGTTGAAGCCGACCATGGAGATCTCCAGGTCGTGCCGGACCTCGTAGCTCCAGGTTCCTTCGGCCGGGACGCTGATTTCGGCGACCCAGTGGCCCACCTTGCCCTGCGGCGCAGCGTCGACCGTCACCGACTGGCCGGTCGCTTCGTTGGTCAGGACGACCTGGGCCGTCCCCCAGTCCACCGGCGCGACACCGTGCTGCAGGAGGGTAAAGCCGATCGTGATCGGCTGGTTCGGACCGCCCGGGTCGTCGGGTGGGCTGTCCATGATGGCGTTGGCCCAGCCACCGGCCAGGGTCGTGGCGGCGAATGCCAGGCTGAGAATGACGGCGGCGGTGCTGGCTACGGCGGCGCGATGTCGCATGGCGGTTGTCCCCGTACGTGTTTGCGATTCCTACACCGCTTCGCTCGGTCAGGTTCCGTCCGCGCCACCAAGCTCATCGGGCAGGGGAACGCCGAGCGCCCTTAGGAGATGCTGCACGGTGCGCCGATCGCGCGTGCGCAGGCCGTCGGCCGTGCGCGCCCGGTGCCGATCCTCCGGCAGGATCACCAGCTCGATATCGCGGTCCAGCGCCTGCAGCGCCGCCACCAGGCGCACGGAATGGCGCAGGTGGACGTTCTCGTCCGGCGCGCCGTGGATGAGCAGGAGCGATCCAGCAAGATCCCCGGCCCGAGGCAGGACGGAGGAGCGGGCATATGCCGCCGGCTCCTCCTGCGGGCGCCCGAGATAGCGCTCCGTGTAGCCGGTGTCGTAATTCTGCCAGGCGGTGACCGGCGAGATCGCCACACCGGCCCGGAACAAGTCAGGGCGCTGGATGGCGGCCATCAGCGTCATGAATCCGCCGTAGCTGCCGCCCGTGATGCCCACTCGTGAAGGGTCGAGCTCACCGGCCGCCGCAAGCTGCTGCACCGCTGCGGCCTGGTCGGCCACTTCGACGCCACCGAAGTGACCGGCGATGGGCGCCTCGAAGGCCAGGCCGCGGTTGGCAGACCCGCGGTTGTCGACCACCAGCACGGCCACGCCGCATTGGGCGAGGTACACCCGCAGCGGATACACGGTCATCTCCCAGGCGACCTTCACGTACTGCTGGTGAGGTCCGCCGTACACCCACACCACGCACGGCGGAGGACTCGCGGCCGGTGCCGTGGGCCGGTAGAGCGCCGCGTGGAGAGGCGTGGTGCCATCGTCCGCAACCAGGCTGAGGAGCTCCGGCGGCCGCCAACCGAGCGACGTCGTGGTGAGGGTCGCTTCGTGGATCATGATCGGCTCACCACCGCGCCGGTCGCGCACCACGACCGACGGCGAGCGCTCGAGGGTGGACCATGTATCCGCCCAGCGCTCACCGTCTCGGCTGAGCACGACCACGTGCCAGCCCGGCTCCTCGGTGAGCCGCCGGGGCTCGAGCACGGGCTGCGTGGCATCCAGCGGCGCGGCGTACAGGTGTCGCTCCACGGGGCCATCGGCGGTGCCGATGAACAGCACCTCGCGGCGCCGCTCGTCAACGTGAACGACGTCGGTCACCATCCACGCGCCGCCGGTCAGGGCACCGCGCAGGGTGCCATCGGCATCATGTAGCTCGAGATGGTGGAAGCCGCTCCGCTCGGTCGTGCGCAGGATGCTCCCATCGCTGAGCACCCGCGTGTTGTTATCCAGGTTGATCCACGGCTGCGCAGCCTCGGTCCACAGCTCGTGCGCGTCGCCTGCGGGTGACACCCGTAGCCAGTGCAGCGATCGCTGGTCGCGTGGCAGAACGGCAACCAGCCAGCCGCCGCTCGGCTCCGCCACCACCCGAGCGAGGTAGTCGTCCTCGGCCGCCCCGAGGTCGACCTCGGTCGTCTCGCCGCCGCCGATGGCGACGACCCGCAGGGTCACGTGCGCGTTGGGGCCGCCCGCGAAGGGGTAGCGGTGCTCCTCGTGCCGCGGCGCATGAGCCGCCAGGTGGGCGATCGCGAATGGTGGAACCCCACGCTCGTCGACATGGGCATACGCCAGCCGCTGGCCGTCGAGGCTCCACCACTGCCCTTCATGCCGGTCTAGCTCCTCGGCGGCGATGAACTCCGCCAGCCCGTTGAAGACGCCCGGCTCCGCGTCGCTGGTCAGCCGGCGCGGCGGCGCGCCGTCCAGCGGCGCCACCCGCAGGTCTCCCTCGCGAACGAATGCCACGTGCCGTCCATCGGGCGCGACGACAGCGCACGAGACCCCGTCGACTCCGTCGAGGGCCCGTAACTCCGCCCCGTCTCCACCGACGCCGGCGAGGACTTTTCCACCGATCGGCACCCCCAGGGTGGGCACGGCCGCGTGCGTGGCCCAGGCGAACTCGGTCACGCCCAGCTCGGTGGTTCGGGTCCTCTCGCGACGCAGTCGCTCTTCGTCTGCGAGGGCCTCCTCGCGCTCTGTGCCAGGCAGCGGACCGGCGATCACGCGCCGCTCACCGGTCCGCAGGTCATGCCACCACAGCGAGCGAACCAGCGAGCCGGCGCCGCTGTACAGATAGGTCAGCGCGTCGCCATCTGGCGTGAAGGCGATCGCGCCGGGCACATCGGTGCCCGGCAGGGGCAGCCGGCCGAGGTCCTCGAGACTGAGTCGGGCGTCCATCCCGACGATGCTCAGGCCTCCTCGATCTCGATCGTGTCGATGCGGTCCCCGGGATTCGAGTCGCGGCCCGGATCGCGCTCACGAAGCGATCGCAGCACGTCCAGGCCCTCCACCACGCGCCCGAAAACCGAATGCTTGTCGTTCAGGTGCTGTGTGGCGTCGAAGGTGAGGAAGAACTGGCTGCCGTTTGTGCCTGGTCCGGCGTTGGCCATCGACAGCACTCCCGGCCCGTCGTGGCGCAGTTCCGGGCTGAACTCATCGCCGAACTGGTAGCCCGGGCCACCGCGACCGGTGCCGGTCGGATCCCCGCCCTGTGCCATGAAGCCGGGAATCACGCGATGAAAGGTGGTTCCGTCATAGAAGCCCGCGCGCGCCAGGTTGACGAAGTTCTCCACCGTCAGCGGTGCCTGGGCGGCATACAGCTCGGCGACGATCTCGCCTCGCTCAGTCTTGAAACGGGCGCGGTACGCCTTCGAGGTGTCGAGCGCGCCAGAGGGCGGCATCGGTTGATCGGCCATCGGATCTCCCGGGTGCGGATGTGGGATGGATCGATGCTAGCGGAGCAGCTCGTGTTGGTGTACGCGGGGCGGGATCCGTTCGCGCCCCTTCAGTGCTGGATGTCGATCACGAGCCGCGACGGACCGGCGAGTGTGGTGACGCGCAGGCACGAGGCGGCGTCGAGGCCGAAGGACCAGGTACTGACCGCCTCGAAGTCGCCGCCCTCGATCAGCTCCGTCAGCTTCGGGAAGCCGGGATTGAAGTCCAGCGGGCCGACGTACGTTTCGACGCCCATGGGGGACACGCGCGTGCCGCCCTGCATCACCAGCACCCAGAAGGCGTTGCCTTCGACGTGCAGCGGCTGGTCGCTGGGGTCCTTGAGCAGCGGTGGGGTGGCCTTGTCCAACGCGAACTGCGGGATGCCGTTTCCGAACTCGAACACGACGCGGTCGTAGGCATCGTGCCTGCCGACGCGCACGTCGGTGATCTGGGCACGCGCGACCGTGCCCTCGCCACTCACCGGGAGGCTGCAGGCGAAATCGCCCAGGTTGTCCGATGGTTTGGCGCTCGCCTGCTCGCTGGGCGAACGCGTGGCTGCCAGCGAGGCGCTCTGGGTTGCTTCGGCGCTGGCAGCTTGCGAGGTCCCGCCGGTTGAGGAGCCGGCCCCGCTGCAGGCACCCAGGATGAGCGCAAGCATGGTCATCGGCACGGCCGTAAGACGCAGGCGCGCTGTGAC
>JBDUEE010000190.1:0-1648 GCA_040002615.1 Chloroflexota bacterium
TCGCCAACGCCGACCAGCTCAGCATCAGCGGCGTGAACCATCGGATCCAGGACCTCGCGGCCCGCGCACGCACTAACAAGCTGCGGCTCGACGAGATCCAGGGCGGCACCTTCACCGTCAACAACACGGGCTGGTTCGGATCGGTCTCATCCATGCCGATCATCAATGCGCCGGAGGTCGCCATCCTGTCGATGGAGGCCATCGTCAAGCGTCCGGTGGTGACCACGATCGAGGGCGAGGACGTGATTGTCATCCGGCCGATGATGAACATGACCTGCGCGTTCGACCACCGCGTCCTCGACGGAGCGCAGGTGGGCAACTTCCTGGCCGATGTCCGCAAACGGCTGGAGGAATGGGACCCGGCGACCCCGATCGGCTGAGGTTCAGGCCGGCCGCTGCTCGCGAAAGGCCAGCATCAGCCGCCGGGAATCGGCTGCCGGCAGGTATTTCGTCGCCTCGCGGATGGTCACTCCCGAGGACCGATGCGTCCGCCGCGCCAGCCACTCCGCCACCTCCTCAGGCCGACGCTTGCCCACCTCGCGCAGGACCCAGCCGATGGCCTTGCGAATGAAGAACTCCTTCTCGTCCAGCATCATTTCGGCATACGACAGGAACCTGTCGAGCGGCGCGCCGGCGCGGAGCGGCCGGAGCCATGCCAGCAGGGCCGAGCGCCGTACCCAGAAATCGGGGTCGGTCGCCCAACGGTCCAGGACTGCGCTGGTGCGCTCCTCGTCAGCCGCCAGGATTGCGCCGACCACATCGGCCGCGAGGCCATCGACCAGCGCCCAGGTCAATGAATCGCGCAGCAAACGCTCCAGAAACGGCAGATCGTTCACGTCGAGCACGTCGCCGCGAACCTGGAGGAGCATGGCGGCCGCCATCCGCCGTTCGAAGATCGGCCCCGACCATAGAGCCTCGACCAGGGCAATCAGCTCGTCATGATCAAGCGCGCCCATGACGGGGATAGCGGCCTTGACCTCCCGGCGGACCTGCCAAACCGTGGCGCCCAGAAAGTCCAGGTCGCTCTTCAGATAGCGTTTCTCCTGGATGGCGCGTTCTGGCGTGCCGATCTCGCGCAGCCGGGCCTCGATCCCATCCGCGTGCTGAGCCGCTACCGCACGCGAGCGGGGGTCCATCGGCCCACTCTAACGGTCAATCGCGGACGTGGCAGCCCGGTGGCGACAGATTCCCGGCGCTCACCAATGAGAATGGTGGGTGCAAGAACCTGACGATCCGGCATACTGGTGGGGAGTATCCGGCCAGTAGAGGACCCGATGGACCACGCCGAGCACCAGCACGACGAGCACCACGAGCAGCGTGCCGCCCACGGCAATCACGCCGATCACGGGACCCATGGAGGCGGCCACGACAAGCACGCGGGCCACGATCCCGATGCCTTTCGACGCCAGTTCTGGATCGTCCTGGCGCTGACCCTGCCGGTCGTATTCTGGAGCGGCGAGGTCCAGGACTGGCTCGGCTACCAGGCGCCAAGCTTCCCAGGCTCCGAGTGGATCCCCGCGATCCTGGGGACCTGCATCTTTGCGTACGGCGGCCTGGTCTTCCTGCGTGGCGCCCGGACGGAGCTCGCCGCTCAGCAGCCCGGCATGATGACCCTCATCTCGCTGGCGATCGTGGTTGCCCTCGTCGC
>JBDUEE010000191.1:0-11492 GCA_040002615.1 Chloroflexota bacterium
ACGGCGGCGAAGTCCCTTGCCGATACCCTGCGCCTGCTGCACCCGATCGTGCCGTTCGTTACCGAGGCAATCTGGGAGCAGCTGCACGGGCTCGATGCCGGCTTGACCAATGGCGAGCCGCTGCTCGTCAGTGCTGCCTGGCCTTCCGCTGGTGAACGAGACGAGGACTCTGAGGCACAGATGGCCGACCTGATCGAGCTGGTGCGCGGGGTGCGCAACCTGCGGGCCGAGGCGAAGGTGCCAGCCGGCGCCTGGATCCCGCTGCTCGTGTCGCCGGCGCGAGGCGCCGACTCGCGCGGTCTCGAGGCTGCGCTGCGCTACCTGGAGCCGATGGCGCGCGCTCGTCCCATCCAGCTGCGGGCCGGTGAGGCCCCGCCGCCGGGTGCGTCGGCGATCGGATCGACCTTCGGCGCCGCCTGGATCGACACCGCCGCGGCCAGCGGAGGCGCCGACGCCAATCGCGAGGCGCGTGAACAGCATCTGCGCCAGGGCATCGGTCGCCTGGAGGCCCTGCTCGCGGATGAGCAATTCGCGGGGCGAGCGCCTGGCGCAGTGGTGCAGCGCGAGCGCGACCGCCTGGAGGAGCTGCGTGCGCAGCTGTCGAGCCTGACCGGGCAGTAGCCGGGCCGCAGACCGGATCATCCGATCGGGCTATCGGGTTTCGACCAGCCCCACTGCTAGAATCGGCCGCGCTGACCCACACACCCAGGGGACTCCATGTCGTTCCTCAGGCGCAACCGCAAGGTCGAGGCCCCGCCGCCTCCACCAAGCAGCCCCATGCAGGAGGACGTTTCGGCGCAGCAGTACGCGCTGAAGCTCAACTACCTCGCGCGATCCAGCGAGGGCCTGCGCATGCAGGCCGACCCCGCGGTGCGCGGCTTGCTGCCGAGCATCGTCGAGCCCCTGGCCACGACCTCGGTCGAGACGGTCGAGCCGCTGCCACTCGAGTACAGCGACGCGGCGCCCACGATGGAGCGTTTCAACGAGATGCAGCAGTGGGTGCTGGCCAGGAGCGAGCTGGGACCGATCGGGCGGCATGGCCTCTACGTGCTCGAATCGACGGATGCGCTGGACATGTCGGTCGATACCTTCTTCTGCGCGCTGCTGCATGGCGACGTCGACACCAGCGGCTACCCCGAGTACAACGCCATCGTTGGCGGACTGGCCAGCCATTGGGATGAGCTGTCAGGCGAGCTCATCGTGCGAGCGGTGCTGGGGTGGGGAGGCAAGGGCCAGCGCGGAGACACCGACCGGATCGGGCAGAAGATGCTGAGCTCGCTCTATCAGCAGGTCATCGCCTCCGGCTACAGCCTGGGAGCAGCGGAGTCGGCGCGCTCCACGGCGATCCATGGCAGGAGCGGGCTCGTGTGCGCGCACTGCGGCTTCGAGTCGGGGAACGCCGGGGCGTTCTACTGCCCCAAGTGCGGGATGCGGATGAGCCGCACCTGAATCTCTCCCGGGAGGAACGGGCCGGTACCTTCGGCGCGCGGTAATGTGCCCTAGTCCCATTGTCGTGTGGGTGGGTGCGGCCAATAGTTGTGCGGTCCGCAACTGTCATACGCACACCGAAGGGATCTGATGGAGCGCCCGATCATCCTGCTGGCGATGGCCGATGACCGCGAGGCCGTGGCTGCCGACCTGTCCCGAGCCGGCTTCGAGCCACTCACCGACACCGACGACGCCCTTACGCGCCTCGCCTCTGGCGGCCGGGTCGACCTGGCGGTCATCGATTGCGACCTGCCGCCGGCGATCACCCAATCGCTGTACGCCGCGCTGCATGCCACCGTCTCGGTCCCGACACTCCTGCTCTTCGGCGATGAGATTCCCGAATTCGCCACAAGCCAGTCATCGCAGTCAAACGACGAATACGCCTTGAAGCCGATCCACGGCGATGCCCTCGTCTACCGGTTGCAGGCGCTCCTGATTCGCAGCGGCGTGGCGCTTCCTGGTGAGGCCGGCGATTGGACTCCCGTGACTAGCGACGATGGCTCGGTCATCGGTGAGGGCCATGTCATCAGCGTCTTTGCTCCCAAAGGCGGTGTCGGCAAGACGACGGTCTCGGTCAACGTTGCCGTCGCACTCCACGAGCAGACCCGCTCCCGCGTCCTGCTGTTCGACGCGGACGTGGGGGTGGGCAACGTGACCTCGGTGCTGGCCGTCCCTTACCGCATGGGCCTCTCCGATCTCGCCGACTCTCCGCCGGAGGAATGGACCGATGCCGCCTTCGAGCAGTGCACCTCAACGCACGGGCCGTCGGGAGTCCGCGTCCTCACCTGGGGAAACGATCCGGCCGAGTCGGAGCGCGTGACGGTCGACCTGCTACTGGCGGCACTGCGCTGGGCGAAGGCGCATCACTCATTCGTGGTGGTGGACACCCACCCCGGTTATGACGATCGCACCATGGCCATGCTAACCCTGGCATCAGAGATCCTGCTGGTGGTCACGCCGGAGGTGGGGTCCATCCGCAACAGCTCGCAATTCCTTGGCCTGGCCCGCGAGGTCGGCCTTGGCGACATGATCCGGGTCGTGGTGAACCGCGCCAACCATGGCGTGAGCCTGGCCGATATCTCCCAGGCGCTTGGCCTGCCCGTCAGTGCGACGGTTGTATCCAACGGCCCCAAAGCCGTGGTCGCCTCGAACGAGGGCCTTCCGGTGATCACCAAGTTCCCGAAGGAGAAGATCGCCACCGACCTCCACAACGTGGCGCGCATCGTCGTCAATGGCACGGCTCCGGTCACCTCGGAGCGGGTGCGCCGCTCCTGGTGGTCGACGCTAGTCTCTCGCACCTCTAACGCCTGATCGGCCTGCGCCCTGGCGGCGCGCCTATGCGATCATGCGCCGGCCGTGCCGACGTATGACTACCAGTGCCGCAGCTGCGGGCACACGATCGAATTGATCCACTCCATGGCGGAGGACGGACCCAGCGCCTGCGAGCGCTGCGGCGGCGAGCTGCGGCGCGTGCTGTTCCCGGCAGGCATCATCTTCAAGGGCAGCGGCTTCTACAAGACCGACTCTCGTGCGTCGTCGTCGTCGACGTCCTCGGCGGCGGCGGCGGCGGGCGCGTCGAGCTCGGAATCAGGATCGTCTTCGACGGTGAAGCCCGCGACCGGCGCGGACAGCAAGACACCTGCAGGCGGCGGCGTTGAGTCGAGCGGCGGAGCGTCCGCGACCAGCGTGCCCGATTCGGCCAAGAAGGACTAGGCCGAGCTCCGCGTTTGGCGCGGGCCGCCATCGTCGCAGCCGCTATCGGGTGAAGCCGCTATCGGGTGCAGCCGCTGCCAGTCGGGGCCCGGATCGTGTCAAATGCCGCCGTGATTTGCATTACGCGGCTGAAGGACCGGTAAGGACCATCAGATGCCGTCGTGGTTTGCATATGGGTGCTTTCTGGTTGCGCGGAGGCAGATAAGGCTGCGGTGATTTGCATATGAACCTTTCCGCGCCCCGAGGGCGCGGACCCGCGGCTCCTAGGCCGAGCGCGCCTGGCGCGTCCCGCAGCGACGGCAGAACCGGGCGGAGGCCGACAGGGACAGCCCACAGTCGCCGCATGACTGGACGCCAACGTGGCTGATCGCCCCTGCGACTTCGCGGGCTGACGCCTCCCAGAAGGCCCCCGGCACCTCGAGCCCGGCGGCTGTCCGACGGGCAACCTCCGTTGCGTGAACCGATGCGCCGGTCGAGCGGTAGGGGAGCACGTTCGACCGATCCGGACCAACCGGGCCCTCGCCTGGATCGCCCAGGCCCAGCATGTCGAGCTGAGCACGGCGGGCGGCCACCGACGCGTCGTCCGCCACGGCCGCGACGCGATCTTGTTCTGGCGCAACGGGCGGCTGCACTACGGGCCTCGGGATCTGCAGGATCGTTTCGCTGATCGGTCGGATTGGGCGAGGGGCGCGCGTCTCCGGCTCGGCCTCGGCTTCGACGGCGGCGACCATCGGCTCAGGCTCCGGCTCGACCTCGGCGACCATCGGCTCAGGCTCCGGCTCGGCCTCGGCTTCAACGGTAGCGACCATCGGCTCAGGCTCGGGCTCGACCTCGGCGACCATCGGCTCAGGCTCGGGCTCGACCTCGGCCACGATGGGCTCAGGCTCGAGGGCGAACGTCGCATCGTCCTCCCAGCTGACCAGGTGCAGCGGCGGGTATTGCTCGGGAATCGGCTCGCTCGCGACTTCGGACACCACCATGAGCTCGGTGCTCGTTGGCTCGGCCTCGGCGACCATCGGCTCGGGCTCGGCCTCGGCGACTATCGGCTGCGGCTCAGGCTCGGGCTCGACCTCGGCGACCATCGGCTCGGGCTCGACCTCGGCGACCATCGGCTCCGGCTCGGGCTCATACATCGGTTCTGCCACGGCCACAGCGTCTGCCACGACATCGGCTCCCGCACCGGCCAGAAGCTCCTCGGCTGGCCATTCGACAGCACCGTGCCCGTTACCCCCGGCGCTGGCCAGGTCCGCGGTAGGCCAGGCCTCCAGGCCAAGACGGCGGTCGAGGTCTGCCTCCGCAGCGGCAGAGGCGAGCTCCGGATGCTGCGCGTGGAAGGAGGCCTCGAAGCGCTCGAGCAGGTCATCGGTGCCGGCGATCGGCACGCAGCTGCGGCAGCGTCCGGCGCCGTCATTCCAGCAGTTGGTGCAGGTGTATTGGCGGCAGTCGATGCAGAAATTGAACGACTCGTGGAACGCCTCGAGCTGCTGGGAGGCGAGCGACTCTTCCTCCGAGCGCATCGCATCGCCGACCGCATCGCCCAGCGCATCCTGACTCATGATGTAGTTCTTGAGCCCGGAGATCAGGCCACGGGTCTTCCGAATCGTGTTCAGCTCCGTAGGAGCGGCGAACTCATAGCGAGTGCCGCACCGTTCGCAGAAGGATTCGGTGAGCGCTTCAGGCATGTCGGTTTCAGGTTCCCATAGGGGTCTGCCGGTCAGGGAGCGACAGTATAGGCACGGCCTCCGATTGGACCCTATGGGCGGATTGGTACGCTTGGAGGAGGCTTTCGTACCTGGGGTGACCGCGCGTGCCGCCACGCCGGTCGTGCTCGCACCCCGTGCTAGGATCGGCCAAATGGGGATCCTGTCGCGCCTGGAGGCCTTCTTCGAGCGGCTCATCGAAGCGCCCGCCGGACGCTTGGGGGCACGGCTCCAACCAGTCTCGCTGGAAAAGCGCATCGAGCGCGCCATGGATACCAGCAAGTCGTTCCGCGACGACGGCATCATCGTGCCCAACCAGTACGACCTGCACCTGCACCCGACCGACTTCGCTGCCTTCGAGTCATACCGCGGCTCACTGGAGGACGACCTGGCCCACCGCGTGCTGAGCCGGGCTCGCCATGAGCGCTACACGCTGGTGGCGCGTCCGCGCGTCCGCATCGTGTCCGACCCGGCCGTCCCGCGTCGCGACGTTCGGGTGGCCGCCAACGTGGTCGATAACGCAGGCGAGCGACAGCGTGACGACCAACCGCTGCCGGCATCGTCGGACACCATGGTCTTCGCCAGGCCCGGGCACGAGGTCGCTGCGCCGGATTCGGCCCAGCGCGCCTATCTGTTGGTCATGACCGATGGTGCCGCGCCAGTCCAGTTCGACCTGGGCGGCGCCTTGATCAGCATCGGCCGGGCGAGCGATAACGACGTCATCGTCGACGACCCCTTGGTCAGCCGGCACCATTGCCAGCTGAAGCTGCAGCACGGCGCCTACGGATTCGCCGATCTGGGGAGCCGCAACGGGTCGTTCGTCAACGGCCAGCAGGTCAACGAGGTTGCCCTGGGTCCGGGCGACAGGATCCGCATCGGCTCCGCCGAGATCGAGTTCCAGGTGCGCGGATGACCGGGGAGGTCCTCCGGCTCCTGTTGCTCGTCCTCCAGCTCGCGTTCCTGGGGATCCTGTACCTGATTCTGCTCGGCTTTGCTCGTTCGCTGATGCGCGACCTGCGCAGCGCCGAGCAGGCGCAGGTTGCCAGCCAGGCCGGAATCGGCCGCCTGGCCGTGCTTGAGTCGCCGGAAGATGAGCCGCCGGTCGGACGCCCCATTGCCCTGGGACCGATCAACTCCATTGGCCGCAACGTGAACAACACCGTCTTCGTGGAGGACGACTTCGTCAGCGCCAACCACGCCATGCTGACCTTCCGCGGCAGGAGCTGGTTCATCGAAGACCAGGGCAGCACCAACGGGACCTATGTGAACGGCCATCGCATCGACCGGCCGGTGGCGCTCTCCTTCGGCGATGAGCTGACGATCGGGCGCGTGAGGATGCGGCTTGAGCACTAAGGCCGTGCGCCGCCCCGCGCCGCAGGTCGCGTGGCGCTGGATGGAGCTGCGCATGCTGCTGCCGTTGGTGCTGCTGGTGCCGCTGGGTTTCGCGGTGACCCACATCGCGCAGACCAACACGGCAGATCCCGGGCCGCTGCAGCTGGCGGCGGTCTATTTGGTCATGATGCTGGCCGCTCACTTCGTGCTGGTGGCCGCCGGCAACCGCGGCGATCCGCTGCTGCTGCCGCTGGTTGCCACGATCGGCGGCGTGGGGATCGTGATCCTCAACCGGCTGGCACCGGACGTCGGCGAGACTTCGGCCTTTGGGCTGAACCTGAACATCGCCGAGACCCAGATCCTATGGTTCGGCGTCGGCGTGGTCGCCATGCTGGCCGTCGCCATCGGGCTGCGTGACGACCGGGTGCTGCGCCACTACAAGTACACCTGGGCGCTGGCGGGCATTGCCTTGCTGGTGTTCACCTTCCTGTTCGGCACGGAGGTGAACGGCGCACGGTTGTGGATCTACGTGGGCCCGATTGGCTTCCAGCCGGGCGAGTTCATCAAGATCGTGCTGGTCGTCTTCATGGCCGGCTACCTGGCCGAGCACCGCGCGCTCCTGCGGGACGCCAGCGCGCGGGTCGGCCCCATCAGGATCCCGCCATTGCCCTACCTGCTGCCGATGCTCGCCATCTTTGTGATCGTCATGCTGGTGGTCGTCTTCGGCAAGGACCTGGGCACCGCGCTCCTGTTCTTCGGGATCTTCCTGACCATGCTGTTCGTGGCGACCGGCCGGCGAAGCTACGTGCTGATCGGGTTGATCCTGTTCCTGGCCGGCTCATTCGTCGCGTCACGGCTGTTCGAGCACGTTGCGCGCCGCATCGACGCCTGGATCGATCCCTTCGCCGATCCCAGCGGCATCGGCTATCAGGCGGTCCAGTCGCTCTACGCCTTCGGCCGCGGAGGGCTCTTTGGTGACGGCCTGGGCCGGTCACTGCTGCCCACTGCGGGCGGGCGCTTCTTCGGAGTGGAAACCGACTTCGTCTTCGCCGTGGTCGGCGAGGAGCTGGGGGCGATCGGCGCGTTCGCACTGCTGGCCCTGACCATGGCGCTCGTGTTCCGCGGGTTGCGGATCGCGATCCTGGCGCGGGACGACTTCAGCGCCATGCTGGCGGTAGGCCTGACCACCACTCTGGGCCTGCAGACGCTGATCATTGCGGCCGGGATTCTGAAGCTGATCCCGCTGACCGGCATCACCTTCCCCTTCGTCAGCTATGGCGGGTCGAGCCTGCTGGCCAGCTTCATCGTGCTTGGGCTATTGCTCGCGATCAGCCATCGCTCGGCGGTGGCGGCCGCGGCTGAGGCGACCGGACCGTGATCGCGCTCAATGTCCGGCGGCTGGCCTTCTACCTGGTCCTGTCGTTCGCCGTCGTATCCGGCGGCCTGACCTGGTGGCAGGTGATCGACGCGCCGACGCTCGCAGCGCGGCAGGACAACCCGGAGGTGATAGCCGCGCGTCGCAGCATGCCGCGTGGGGCCATCTTCGATGCGCAGGGACGCCTGCTGGCGTCGAGCCGGGTGGTCGCCGGCATCAGCCGGCGGACCTACGTCGATCCAGCCTTCACCCACCTGATCGGCTATTCAAGCCTGCGTTTCGGCACCACCGGCCTGGAGCATGCATGGGATGACATCCTCAGCGGTCTGGCCGATCCGAACCCGCTCAACGACCTGGTGAACGATATCCTCGCCCGTCGACCGCCGCCCAGCGACCTGACGCTGACCATCGACAAGCGCCTGCAGGACTTCGCCGCGGCCCAGCTGGGGTCCGATGCCGGGGCCATCGTGGCCCTCGACCCGCGCAGCGGTGCCGTGCTCACCATGACCTCCACGCCCACCTTTGACGCCACGGCGATCTCCGGCGACCCGGATACGGCGGCGCAAGCATTGGACCGGATCCGGGCGCAGCCAGGCAACGCGCTCGTCGCCCGGGATCGGCAGGGCCACTACACGCCGGGTTCGATCATGAAGGTGCTCACCACTGCCGCGGCGCTGGACAGCGGGGCGATCACGCCGCAGACCACGTTTCCCGACCAGCCGCGCCAGGAGACGGAGGGCTTCGTCGTGGATGGGTTCCGCGTGCGGGAGCACGATCTGAGCCCGGTGCGACCGGCCCTGTGGCCGCTATCCGAGGCGCTGCAGGTCTCGAGCAACATCTTCTTCGCGCACGTTGGCCTGGAGATTGGTGCCGAGACATACCTCGACTATGCACGGCGATTCGGCTTCTGCAGGGCGTTGGCCATCGGGCCGGAGTCGCGAGCGCTGGCCGTCGCTCCCTCGTACGTGACCGCCCCGGCGGACGGTGACTGTGCGCCGTTCTCGGATCGCGCCGAGCTGGTCCAGGCTGCCTTCGGCCAGGGTCGCGTCGTCGTCACCCCGATGCAGATGGCCCTGCTCGCGGCCGCCATCGCCAATGATGGCGTCCTCCCCACCCCGTTCGTGGTTCGCGACGTGCGGGCCCACGCAGTTAATCCGGGAAGGCGACCCAGCGACCAGGTGCTGGAGACCTATCCCTCCGGCGGCGGGACCCGCGTGGTCAGCTCGCAGACGGCCGCGCAGGTCCGGTCGGCGATGGTGGACGCGGTGCAAGGGGAGCTGGGCCGTCTGTATGCCGGCGCCGGCTCGGTGGCCAACTTCGGGGTCAGCGGCGTGATGACCGCCGGGAAGACCGGGACCGCCGAACTAGGCCAGGACGTGCCACCCCACTCGTGGTTCATCGGCTTCGTGCCTGCGCAGGGATCGGCCACCCCGGCCATCGCCATTGCGGTCATCGTGGAGAGCGGCGGCTCCGGCTCCGGCCGTGCAGCGCCAATCGGAGGAGCGGTCATGGCGCAATGGCTCAAGCTGCAGGGCGGCGGCTGAACTCCTCCGTAACGCGCTGGGGTATTGTGATGCGGAGGGAACCAGGCTTCCCGCCCGAGCGTTTGGCCAGGATGAGGACATTGATTACATGGTGAAGAACGTCCAGGAGCCGGCGGAGCGCGTCGTCGCCAACGTGGAACGCGTGATCATCGGCAAGCACATGGAGGTGCGCATGGCTCTCGTCGCCCTCGTGTGCGAGGGCCACATCCTGATCGAGGATGTGCCTGGCGTCGGCAAGACCATGCTGGCCAAGGCGCTCTCCAAGAGCATCGGTTGCAGCTTCCGTCGCATTCAGTTCACCCCCGATCTGCTGCCGTCCGACGTGACCGGCCTCTCGATCTTCAACCAGAAGACCCAGGAGTTCGAGTTCCGCCCGGGACCGATCATGGCGCAGGTCGTCCTGGCCGATGAGATCAATCGGGCCACGCCGAAGACGCAGTCGGCGCTGCTCGAGTGCATGGAGGAGCGCCAGGCGACCATAGACGGCACCACATATCCGATGCCGTCCCCGTTCCTTGTGATCGCCACCCAGAACCCGATCGAGTACGAGGGGACCTTTGCCCTGCCGGAGGCACAGCTCGATCGGTTCATGCTCCGCCTGAGGCTTGGCTATCCAAAGGCGATGGAGGAGATCGTCATCCTGGACGAGCAGAAGCGCCTGCATCCGATCGACGATCTGCGCCAGGTCCTGTCGCTGGAGGAGCTCCGGCAGATGCAGTCCGGGATCAAGGAGATCTACGTCGACCAGACGGTGGCCGAGTACATCGTGCGGCTGGTGACGGCCACACGCGAGCACCCGGACGTCTATCTCGGCTCATCGCCCCGCGGCTCGATCAACCTCTACCGCTCGGGCCAGGCTCTGGCGGCGCTCGAGGGCCGCGACTACGTCATCCCTGATGACATCAAGCAGCTGGCGGTCGCCGTGCTGGCCCATCGGCTGATCATCAAGACCCAGGCTTCACTGCGTGAGATCGACCCCGACACCATCGTGCGCGAGATCCTTGGCCAGGTGCCGGTCGGCGACGCTGTCAACGCCACTGCCGGACCCGTCTAGCGCCAACGGAAGGACCCGCCGCCTTGGGCAGCCTTGCGCGACAGCTGCGATTCGTCTTCCTGGGCACGGTGCTGGTCGTTGCCGCCTTCAGCACGGGCATCAACTTTCTGTTCTTCCTTGTCTACCTGCTTGGTGGGCTGCTGCTCGGTTCGTGGATCTACGCACGGCGTGGCCTGCGCGGCCTTCGTGCCGGCTACCACATCCTGAATCCGCGGGCGCAGGTTGGCGAGGTGCTGCAGGCGATGTACCGCATCGACAACCAGAGCCGCTGGACCAAGCCCTGGGTAGAGCTGTGGAATGACTCGACGCTGCCCGCCCCGCTGCCGGGTCGCGTGATCCCGGTTGAGGCGCGGGACAGCCGGCAGTGGCTGGCCAAGGTCACGCTATTGCGCCGCGGATCCTTCCGGCTGGGAGCGCTGCGCGTGCGAACCGGTGATCCGTTCGGCCTCTTCACCAGCGAGATGGTCGTGGGACAGCCTACCTGGATCATGGTCTTTCCCAAGGTCCATGAGCTGCCGCACTGGCGCCTCCCACCCTCGCCGGTGGACGGGACCGCTCCGTCGCGCGTTCGCTTCGAGGCAGCCAGCCCGCTCGTCAGCAGCATCCGCCCCTACGTGCACGGGGATGCCATCAACCGCATTCACTGGCTATCCAGCGTCCGCCACAGTGAGCTGCATGTGAAGGAGTTCGACCTCGAGCAGACAGCTGACCTGTGGCTGCTGCTCGACCTGGATCGCGCCGCGCACGCCGGCGTGGGGGAAGGCGCCTCGGTGGAAGCGGCCGTCAGCGCCGTTGCCTCGATCGCGGTGCAGACGCTCAATGAGAACCGAGCGGTTGGCATGACCGTCTCCTCCCGCCGTCAGCACGTCCTGACCCCGGATCGCGGCACACGCGTGGAGCAGAAGATCCTAAACCTGCTCGCGAACGTCCAGGCCGATGGCTCCCGCCCCCTCGCGGAGATCCTGCTGGCCACCCTGCCCCAGATGCGCCGTGGCATGACGCTCTGCATCGTCACCGGCTCGACCGATCGTGAATGGGTTCGGGCTGTTGCCTCGCTCCGCCGACGCGGAGTGGGCACCGTGGTGGTCCTGCTGGATCGAGCAAGCTTTGTGGGTCGTGTCGAGGACGAGGCACGGGTCGAGCTCGGCGCGGTTCGTCATGCGCTGGCCGAGTACGACATCGGCTACCACCTGCTGACCTCCGGCGACGATATCCCGCAGGTGCTTGGCGGCAGGGGCGCGGGCCGCCGGGCATCACGACCGAAGGTCATGAGCCGGGAGCAGCTC
>JBDUEE010000192.1:0-17172 GCA_040002615.1 Chloroflexota bacterium
GGTGTCGCCTCAGTCGTTGCGATCGTCTATCTGCCGGCCCTGTCGACTGGGGGGCGACTGGCCCTTCTGGGCGTGCTGGTCTATGGGTTGCTGCTGCTTGCGCTGCTCAACGTGAACGCCGCCTTCTGGCGCACGCTGCTCGCCGCGCGCGAGCGCGTGCCCTACGTCAGCGTCTGGTTCTTCGGGCTGGCCCTGCTGGCCTTCATGGGGGCCGTGGCGCTGTCGGCGGCCGGTCAGGCGGCCGCCATCTTCATCAACCTCGATCCGACTGCCGTGGCACTGGTTCAGGCCTTCGTCGCGCGCGTGGTCTCGACGTACTGGGTGCTGGGCGTGGCGCTGGGAACGCTGTTCTACGTCGTGCCACGCGCAACCCTCAACGCGCTGAGCAGCGGCGGCATGGCGCTGGCCGCCTGGCTGCTGTGGGCGGGACTGTCCGGTATTTCAGGCCTCGGGGCGTTGGTAGATACATCGGTTCCGTTCGTGGTCACCACCCTCGGCAACGTTGGCACCATCCTGCTGGTCGCCCCCGTCTTCCTGGCGGTGGGCAGCCTGGCCATGACCATGCAGGGGCGTTGGACGATGGCACTCAGCGCAGGGACCGTGTCATTCGCAGTCATATCGATGGCCTTCCTGCTGGCCACCGTCCTGCTCGAGGCGATCGGCGCATTGCACTCGGTGCAGGACCTGGTTCGCGGCACCGAGTGGACGACCGGGGTGGTCATCTTCTCCACGCTGGGGTCGGCCACGTTCGCATTCTTCGCCTTCACAGATCATGCCGCGCCCAGGATGTTCCGGCGCGACTGGGCCGATACCCTCCTCACCGATGCGCAGCAGTGGGCTGGCTTCGCCGGCGCGACGTTGGGCGGCCTGGCGCTCATTGGCGCGGGCCTGGCGCACGGCTCCCTGATGAGGGAGGGCGCGCCGCCCGAACAGGTGAGTGGCACCCTGCTGTGGTTCCGCCTTGTGGCAGCTGGCGGCTTGGGCCTCACGACGCTGGGCGCAGTCTGCGTTGTCGGGACGCTGTTCCTGATGTACACCACCGCCCGGCGGGCCGAGTACGCCCCGGTCGACGCTGCACCCGCCGCCGGCCACTGAGCCGATGACGATCGAGACACCGATCGAGGTTCGCTCGCGGGCCATTCCCGGCTGGGCGATCGGCCTCACCGTGCTCGTCTTCCTGGTCGGCGGCGTCTACCTGGCCGGCAATCTCTCCGGCGAGAACCCGCCGATCCTGGCCGGCCCGTCCGGATCGGGTGGGTCGGGTGGTCCAAACCTGGAGCAGCAGGCGCGCCAGATCATCGGCAAGGCGCAGCCGCAATGCACCGCCTGCCACAGCGATGACCTGACCGGTGGAGTTGGGCCGAACCTGCATGGCGTTGCCGATGGGCCTGTCAGCCCGAATCTTCAGAAGCTCGGCACCGAGCACCCCGAGGACTGGGCGAACCTGTGGATCGCCGGCACCGACCCAGCGGTTGAAGGTCTCGATCGCGGCGGCATGCCCGCCTTCGGCAACCAGCTCAGCCCCGAGGAGATCGCCACGGTGGTCGAGTACCTGAAGTCTCTCCAGTGACCGATCCGGCCGCGCGGCCGGCCCGGGAGGTTCCCGTCCTCATCGGTGGGGCGGAGATGGCGGAGATCGACGAAGCGGCGCAGCGCCTTGGCCTCTCTCAGGACGCGCTGATGGAGAGCGCCGGCGCGGCCGTCGCTGAGGTCGCCCTGACCGAGCTGGCGCGCCTGGCCGAGCCGATCAGTGGCCCCGGAGGTTCTCTGGCCGATGCTCCGCTCACCATCGTGCTGTGTGGTCCTGGCAACAACGGCGGCGATGGGTTCGTGGTCGCCCGGAGACTGGCCGCGGCCGGGCGGCGCGTGGTGGTCGTCCTCGTGGGCGAGGCGTCACGCATCGGGTCCGGCGGTGCAGCCGCGGCACACAACTGGACGGTGCTGCAGGCGATGGCATCGGCCGGGTCGCTGGACGCGTTCGTGGCGCCAACGCCGGAGCTTCTGCTCCAGCTTCGCGCACGCCTGTCGCCGGCGAGCCTGGTGATCGACGCGTTGCTGGGCACGGGAGCCTCCGGCCCGCTGCGAGAGCCGATCTCGACCGCCGTCGACCTCGTCAACGGCATCCGCACCCACGCCCGCGCTGCCGGGCGGCCATGCGGCGTGCTGGCCGTGGACACGCCCACGCGCATCGACGTCACCGATGGCAGCCGCTCCTCGCCGGTGGTGGAGGCTGACGTGACCGTTACGTTCCACCGCGCCAAGGCGGGATTTGCCCTGGACGTGGAAGCGCGCCGGCTGTCGGGGCGCTACCTGGTCGCGCCGATCGGCATTCCGCTTGAGGCCGAGGAGGGCGTGGTGCCGCCCGACGGCGAGGTGCCGCCTTCCCGCATCACCCAGGTCAACTGGCAGGAGCCGATTCCGCGCGAGGCTGAGGGATTCGTGCGGCCCGGCGGCGGCGTGGGGGCCGGGCCTGGCGTAGACGATTAGGGCGATCGAGCAGGCTTGCTGGGACGTGCCCGCTGAGCGCCAACGTGGCTGAGACTGCGAACCTGGTCGACGAGTTGCTCGGCGACCAGGTCGAAGGGCTCCAGGCTCTGCTCCGCGCGCGCCAGGACGACGGCTCCCTCGCTCGATGCGACCAGCACTGCGGCGAACCGCGCCGCGTCCGCGGCCCGTAGCCCGCCCTGCTCGAGAAGTTCGGCCAGCCGTCGTCGCCAGGTTCGGAAGACCTGGGCGGCCTGGTCGAGGAGCTCCGGGGAGTCGGCCGCAACAGCCACCGCGAGCACGGCGCAGCCGGCCTCGAACTTTCCGCGGATGAGGACCTCGCGCCAGATATTGAGAAACCAGGATGCGATGTCCTCGGCTGGCGCCCCCGCCTTCTGGTCGAGCAGGTCGATCGCCCGACCGCCGGCCACGTCCAATGCCGAAGCGATCATCTGGTCCTTGCCCCCCGGGAAATGGTGATAGACGGAACCGCGCGGCGCTCCGGAATGTTCAAGAACCTCGGAGAACGAGGTCGACTGGAGGCCGCGTCGTGCGAGCAGGTTGACCGCACTCGCGACCATCCGCTGACGCACCCCTCGGGCCATTTGCGACCTCCCTCTTGACTATGACGGTCGTCATACTCTAGTCTCTATGTCGACCATCATAATCCCACATTCCAGGAGAACCCAATGCCGATGATCGACGTCTACGCCGCCTCCGACCTCCTTCCCGAAGGGTCTGACCGCACCCTCGCTGCCGAGCTAACCGCCGCATTGCTGCGCGCCGAGGGGGTCGCCACGCCGAAGGCAGCCCATCTCGACAACACGGGGGCCTACATCCATCGAATGCCCGCCTCGACCGTCCATACCGCCGGCACCGACGCCGCACGGACGGTCCGGGTCCAGGTCGTGACGCCGCCCGCCGCCCTGACCCGTGACGGCCAGCGACGCCTGGTCGCAGACGCGACCGAGATCGTCACCCGCATCGTTGGCGATCCGAGTCAAGCCGCCCGGACGTGGGTCCTGCTCACAGAGGCCGCGGAGGGTGGCTGGGGAATCGCCGGGACAGCCTTCGGTCGCGAGGAGTTCGCCGCGCTACTCGGCTGATTGGCGCGGGGGTCCGACTGTTAGCTGGAGCCGGGCTTCACGATTGGCACGCCGGACTGGCAGAGCGGACACTCGTCTGCCGCCCATGATTCGATCTCGATTCGGCCGAGCGCGGCAACGGGGAAACCCAGATCCAGTGGCTCGGTCGAGCGATCGACGATGACTGCTGCGGCGAGCGGCTCGCCCCCGGCGGAGCGGACCGCCGCCACCGTTTCGACGAGCGAGGCGCCGGTGGTCAGGATGTCGTCGACCAGCACGATCCGATCGTCTCCGGTCACCGGCCATCCTCGACGCAGCGCACGGCGGCCGCGCTCCATGGGCTCGGCGAAGATGCCACGCACTTCGTGCCCCAGGGAGGTCTCCAGCTGGCGGGCCGTCTCGAACGCGAGCAGCACCCCGCCGGTGGTTGGGCCAACGACCAGGGTCGGATCACGCGGCGCCAGCGACTCCGTCAGCCGCCGCCCGATCTCCACCGCCAGGGTCGGGTACTGCAGGACGGCGAACTTCTCCAGGTAGCGGTCCGAGTGGCGCCCGCTCTTCAGCAGGAAGTGGCCCCGGCGCAGCGCACCGGCGGCCTCGAAGATCCGCTCGATCGAGGCGGATCCGGGATCAGCCAGCATCGGTCCAGAAAGGCTCGCAGGACCTATTCGTAGACGGCGCTGAAGTCGACCGCCGGGAATCGCTCGGAGAGCGCGTCGGTGACCCATTGCAGCACGTCGGACGGATCGTAGAAGTCGGCGATCACGCGGGCCTCCGTCACGGTCAGGCCGGCGCGCCGCGGCTCCATGCTCAGGGCCGAGCCGGCCGGCAGGTCGCTCAGGTCCAGGCTGGTCTCGAAGCGACCATCGGATCGCAACAGGAGGGTGTCATCGCTCTCGTCCAGCAGGAGCAGGTCGCCGGTTTTGGCCAGCACGTCCTCCGCATTGGCTGCGAATTCACGCAGGATCTGCTTCTGCTGCTCGCCGATCTGCCCCCGGAATGCATCGGCCAGCTGCCACAGGCGCTGGGCTGCCAGATTCTCCTGCTGGGTTGGCGGCAGGCCCGCCTGCCAGTCCTCCTCGCCGGGTTCGGCCGGTGGCGGCTCCTCAGCGGCGGCCAGCTCATCGGCCGCCATGAGGTGGTTGACCGGGTCGCGGGCTGCCTGCAGGAACCAGCCGAATATGTCGGCCGGGTTGTAGAGCTCGGCGATCTCGGCAAACGAGTCGATCACCTGCTCCTCGTCATACCACTCGCTATCCGCGGGATCCTGGTAGGTGAGGCGCGTGGTCCAGGTCTCGTCGACCGGCTGGTAGAGGAGGTAGTCCTGGTCATCGTCGACCAGCTTGATGGGACCGATCTCCCGCAGCCGCTCCCGATTGGAGTCGACGAAGCGGCGCAGCTGCTCGGTCGCCTCGTACAGGAAGTCGCGCCGCTCGAGCTCGGCCTCCTGGGCCAGCTCTCGTAGCGCGGCTATGCGTGGTGCGCTCATCGGTCCACCTTGAGTCGTACCGTCCTATGGCTTGTACACGAAATCGGGTCCCATCCGCTCGCGCAGGAAGATGGTGTGCTTCTTGTCAAAAATCGATTCCGCCACGCGGTGCCCGAAACCGCGTGCGCCCGGATCGGCGTAGAGCTGGTCCAGCACCGCGTAGTTGGGCAGGTCCAGGATGATCAGGTTGTCCCACTCAGAACCCTCGGTGACGTTGAACCAGCCGATGAACCTGACCCCGTACTGCTCCTGGTAGCGCCGCGCGGTGCGGGGGAAGACGTGGCGCATGCCGCGCTTGAAAAGCGCGTCGCGGCCCTTGCGCACCGTGAAGAATGTCACCATCAACGGCATCAGCCGCACCATCCCGTGCGATCGAGCCCGGCACCGATGCCGATCCCCAGGGCCAGACCCAGCAGAACACCCAGGCCAAGGTTGCCGAGTGCGACGCCCAGCGCGGCACCGATGCCGATGCCGATCGCCGTCCACACTCCCAGCATTGAGTTCCGGCGCTTGGTTGGCTGCTGATCAGTCATCGCGCGGCCCGGTGGTGGCATCCGGAGCCTGCGCATCGTCGGCGGGCGATGGTTCGCTGCTGATGACGCGGGTGGGCTGCCTGCCCGCCCCGATGGTCCGCCCACGGCCCCCGCGCCGATCGGCGAAGAAGACGCGCAGCAGGAAGACGGAGGTCATGCTCAGGAAGAAGAGCAGAAACAGGTCGATGAACAGCAGAGTCGCCAGCAGCCAGACCGGCCAGTCGAAGGAGAAGAGGCCGACCGGAATGAGCAGCAGGATCACGGCGAACAGGACCGCCTGCCAGATGAAGCAGCCGAATCCCGGGCCCTGGTTCGGGTCGAGATCCTCGTTGTAGCGGTTTGTCATGCATCACTCAGGCCGGAGCGTGGTCAGTGGCGCCGGGATGGTCCCATATCCAAGGAAGCACCGCATCACGTTCGGCCTGGGCAGGTCACGCGTCCCGGCGCCATGCCCGATCTCGCCTCCGGCGAACGGCGGAGAGGCTGGCCACTCCACCACCAGCTCGGCCAGCAGGGCGGCGCCCAGCGGCGTGACGAGCGCCACTCCGGCCGAATCCGCGTAGGTCGGGACGCCCGCTAGCAGGGTGCTGACCACCGGCTGTGCGGTGCCCAGGTTGACCGGCGAGGCCGAGACCTCCTTGACGCCCAGCGCGTTGAGCGAGCCAACCACACCAACGGCGGCGACCACGCCGTCGATGGCGCTGGTACCGCCGAAGACCAGGTCCTCGGGGCGTTCCCCCGCGTGGTGGGCAGCGGCTGACGCCAGTCGTTTCAGCGTTGCCGTCACCCGAGTCAGGGTGGCCGGCGCGAGCTGAGAGCTGTGCAGCAGGCCCAGCATGTCATCCAGGCGCGCCTCCACATTCGGCACCTGGCCGGCGATACGCACCTCGACGGCGGGTACGTGGCCCTTCTGCACCTCGCGCACGCTCAGATCGAAGGCCGCGCCCGCCCGTTGCAACGGCGCCACCACATCCCGCAGATCAGCCTCCAGCAATCCGGCCGAGAGCAGGGCACCCAGGATCATCTCGCCGCTCGCGCCGGACGCACAGTCGAAGTAGGCCAGTCTGGGTTCGTCGCGCATGGTGGGTCCCGCATGGTCCCACATGGCGGCCGGATGCGATGCGCCGCCCGGTCACAGGCGGCCCGGTTCAGCGCCGCTCAGCTCAGCGGTGCCAGGTCGTACGCGTACGTGATCCGGCCGCTGGCCAGGGTGAGCCGCACCACGCCGGGCAGGTCCATGCCGATGAGTGGAGTGTTGGCCGAGCGGGAGGCCAACAGCCCGGCATCAACCTGCCAGCGAGCTCGCGCGTCGAACAGAACAAGATCGGCGAGCTCGCCATAGCTCAACGAGCGGCTCTCGCCGATCAGCGCGGCCGGCCGGCTGCTCATGGTCGCCAGCAGCCTGCCCAGCTCCAGCCGACCGGCGGCGACGGCCGCCAGGCCGATCGAAAGCGAGGTCTCCAGGCCCACCATGCCCGGGGCCGCGTTGGCGAACTCGACCGCCTTGCGCTCCGCAGCGTGCGGCGCGTGGTCGGTGGCAATGGCGTCGACGGTTCCATCCACCACCCCGGCGAGCAGGGCCAGCGCGTCCTCGCGGGAGGGGAGCGGCGGGTTGACCCGGCACCGGCCGTCGTAGGCAAGGCTGGGGTCGAGTGGCGCACCGAACGGCTGCGCTGCCTGGTCCCGATCCTCCCAGGCAAAGCTGCGGTCGCCGGCCACCCAGGCATCGGTCATGGCCAGGTGATGAGGTGTGACGTCGCACGTCACCCTGAGGCCGCCTGCCTTGGCACGCCGCACTGCCTCGAGCGCGGCAGCGGTGGAGAGGTGGGTCAGGTGAAGGCGTGCGCCGGTCTCGGCCGCCAGGGCGATGTCGCGCTCGACGATTGTGACCTCTGCACTGGCTGGCCAGCCTGACAGCCCCAGCCGGGTCGCGGTTTGGCCGCCGCGCATCAGCGCACCGTCGGCGAGCGCTGCATCTTCTGCGTGCTCCATGAGCGGCAGGTCAAGTGGAGCGAGGTAGGCGAGCAATGACCGGGCCAGTCGAGGAGATGCAATCGCGGCGCCGTCGTCGCTGAAGCCGGCGACCCCCATCTCGGCCAGCTCGCCCAGCGCGCTCATCTGCTCGCCGGCGCGTCCGACCGTGGCGGCTGCCACCACCCGGACGCGAGCCGACGCGCGGCTGGCAGATGACTGTACGAACGCGACGCGCGCAGGCTCGTCGAGCGGCGGCTCGGTATTGGGCATGGCGCACACGGTCGCGTACCCACCATGGGCCGCCGCGCGGGTACCGCTCTCAATCGTCTCGGACGCCTCTGCGCCCGGCTGCCGCAGGTGAGTGTGCAGGTCGCAGAAGGCCGGCGCTGCGATCAGCCCGCTGGCATCGACGCGTGGCAGGTCGGCGCCCACCTCGTCGGATCGCACGAAGCGGCCGTCGACGATCGCCATGTCGCGGACGGCGTCGGTCCCGTCGCCTGGGTCGACCACGCGAGCGCCGGTAAGCACAAAGCTGGCCGGTGGGTCGGCCAGCGATCCGAAGCGGCCCAGGAGGCTCATCGGCTCAGGCGGCCAGCAAGGTCAGTACGGCCATTCGCACCGCCACGCCGTTGGCCACCTGTTGCCCGATCAGGCTGCGTGGCCCCGACGCGAGCGCGGCTGTGAGCTCGACGCCCTCGTTGGTCGGTCCCGGATGAAGCAGCGGCGCTCCCGGGCGCGCCAGTCGCATCCGCTCCGCGTCAAGCCCCCAGCGCGCGGTGTACTCGTGCAGGCTCGGGACGCCCCCACCCGCCTCACGCTCAAGCTGCACGCGCAGAGCCATGACGGCGTCTGCATCCTCCAGCGCCTCTTCGAGGCGCGGGTGCACCTCCACGCCCGGCCAGTGCTCGAATCCCCGTGTCCACGACGATGGCCCGGTCAGGCGAACCGTGGCGCCCAGCGCCGTGAGGAGCAGCATGTCCGAGCGCGCCACCCGCGAATGACCGATATCGCCGACGATCGCCACCACTGCGTCCTGCAGCGTGCCCAGCGCGTCGCGGAGAGTGAGCGCGTCAACTAGGGCCTGGGTTGGGTGGGCATGCGTTCCGTCGCCGGCGTTGACGACCCGCAGCGTTGTCGCGCGCGCGGCCAGGTACGGCGCCCCGCTGGCTGGATGTCGCATGACGACCGTGTCGATTCCGGTCCGCTCCAGGGTCAACAGCGTGTCGATCAGCGACTCGCCCTTTGTGGCGCTGCTGGCCTGCATCGGCAATTCCACCACCTGTGCGCCGAGGGAGGTGGCAGCGATCTCGAAGCTGACGCGGGTACGGGTTGATGGTTCGGCGAAGGCGAGGCCGATGACATGGCCCGCCAGCGAATCCAGCCGCTCACGTCGCTTGCGCAGCGAGCGCAGCTCGGCGGCAAGGTCCAGGCAGCGGATGATCTCGTCGCGGTCGAGCTGATCGACATCCAGGAGATGCCGCTGGCGCCAGCTGGCGGCCGGTGTTGGCGTGCCGACGGGGAGATTGGCGCGCGGCGTGTCGATCATCGATCTCCTTGGCGGCCTCACCGGACCGCGTTAAAGGGTCGCCGCGCAGTATACGGCGCCGGGCCGCAGTATCCCTGCACAGCTACGCCGGGCGGCTCACCTCCGCCTGATCGACAGCGGCGCCTGCCTGCTCCAGCACCACCTCATCGGCTTCGTCTGTCTCGGTGAGGCGCACGTGCACCAGGTCGTCGCGCGAGGTTGGCAGGTTCTTTCCGACGTGGTCCGCTCGAATCGGCAGCTCGCGATGGCCGCGGTCGATCACCACGGCCAGCCGCACCGCCCGCGGCCGCCCATGGTCGGTCAGCGCATCGAGCGCGGCGCGCACGGTTCGTCCGGTGAACAGCACGTCATCGATCAGCACTACCGTCTTGCCACCGATCTCGGGCATGGCATCGGTACGCTTCACGATTGGCGCATGCGCCAGCCGGGTCAGATCGTCGCGATAGAAGGTGATGTCGAGCGAGCCGACCGGCAGCGTGATGCCCTCGTGCTGCTCGATCAGGCCGGCCAGCCGCCGCGCCAGCGGCACCCCGCGGCTGCGCACTCCGACGAGCACCAGGTCCTCAGTTCCGCTGTTGCGCTCGACGATCTCGTGCGCGATGCGCGTCAGCGCCCTGCGCAGGTCGTCGGCATCCAGGATCTGCGTATCGCTCACTCCCGCGAGTGTAGCCCGATGCCGGCTATGGGTAGACCGCGGGGCCGAACCAGCCCTTCTGGCTGCCACTCAGGGTCTCGATCAGCTCATCCGCCACGTTTCCAGTGTTGCGCTTGATCACCCGCACTTCTGCCTTCGGGACGGCCAGGTCATCCGGCGCCGGGAAGCCGACGGTGATGGCCAGGAAGTCAACGTCGGAAGGTGCGATGGCGACCGAGGATACGTACGCGCCATCCGGCACATCGGCCAGGTCGAGGGCGTGGCCGGCCCGGATGTTCCGGTCATCCGACACGTGGCTGAAGTAGATCCGGGATGGGTCGGGGTAGGCGGAGCCATCGCTGCTCTGTGGCGTGCCCGACCACTGTGCGTCCCAGACGGCATATGCATCGGTCCCGCCCCACGTGATGGCCGCGCTGGTGAAGGCGTTTGCCCCGATCGTCACATCGCTGAACAGAGGGGTCGCGTCATCCATGGCGGCAGCTGGATCCGAACCGACGTTGCCCACGATGTATGGCGACCCGCCGAGCAACTCACACGGACAAGCATCGGTCGTGAATTGCATGCTTCCGCGCCAGAAGATCAGCGCGTCGCCGGGCCGATTCCACAGCGGCTGGAAGACGCCATCCGCCTTCGTGCTCGCCTGTGCGAGATCCGACGTCCGCAATGGAAGCGAGAGGCCGTCCAGATCCGGAAGCTCATAGGAAACCGGGTCCTGCGCAGCAAGCGAGATCCAGGCGGTGCTACGACCAGCGGACTCAGTTCGCCACGCCGCGGCATAGGCGCTGCCGAGCCGGGTCAGCTGCTCAACGCTGCGGTCGGTCGTATCGAAGAGCCACGCATCGGTTCCGGCGTCGCCCTGCCAATCCCCAAGGGTGTAGAGCAGAAATCGACCATCCGCCGACCAGAAGAGGCCCTCCAGGAACGGGCTTCCAGCGAACGATTCGCCAAGCTGGACCTCAATGCCGGCCTGGATGTCCATTGCCCAGTACATGTTCGTTCCCTTGAGGCCGACCTGGGTGATGTACGCCAGCCATCGCCCATCCGGCGAGAGGGCAGCATTGATGGGTGGGCCCGAAGGCGTCGCCAGCTCGCGGAGCGTGCTTCCGTTGGAACCGTCACGCACCGTCAGCGCAACGCTGTCGCGAGGTCCCGCATACGCCAGGTAGTAGGGCGGGATCGCCTCGGGGACGACTGCCGGTCCGGTGGGCGAGGGCGCCACTGTCTCGCCTGGTGATGCAGAGGCTGTCGCGGCGATCGACGCGCCCACGGATGCCGATCCAAGTGGCGAGCCACTGCTTGCCACCGGCCCGCGTGTAATGTCGCCCAACACCACCACAGCCAGGACGGCGGCCGTGACCGTGGCAAGGCTGGCGCCGATGCCAACCAGCAGACCCGGTCGTCGCCACCAAGGCGTCGCACCATGTTCAATGCCTGCGCGCACGCGGGCGCCCATCTCGCGGGGAGGCGCCACATGGCGCATGCCGGAGATCAGCCGTCGCTCCTCCGCAAAGGCGGCCAGCGTCTCGCGGCAGCGAGCGCAATCGGCCAGGTGACGGTCAAGCGCCGCCTGCTCGTCCTCGCTGAGGTCACCGGTGAGGGAGGCGCTGATCAGCTCGTCGTCGTGCTTGCCGGGGCGCATCGTCATCGGACCAGGCCCTCGGTGGCCAGGTGCCGCCGCATCTCACCACGCGCCCGGCACAGCAGGGTGCGCACCGCGCCATAGGAGAGCCCCATCACTTCACCGATCTGGTTCGCGCTCATGTCCTCCAGGTCGGATAGGACGATGCACTGCCGATGGTTGGGCCGCAGCTGCAGCAGCGCCCGCTGGATCCGCTCGTCCAGCACGCCGGCCATCACCTGTGCCTCCGGGCCGGGCCTGCCGTCCGGCCGCTCCGGCTGCCGCTCGTCATCGAGGCCGATCGGACTGATCCACCGACGTCGACGCATGTCGTCGATGGCAGTGTTGGTCGCGATGCGATACAGCCAGGATTTGGTTGAGTGTTCATCGGTCAGGGAGTCCAGCTTGCGATACGCCTTGATGAAGGTGTCCTGCGTGATGTCCGCCGCGCGATCGGGGTCGCCGACCATGCGCAGGACGTAGTTGTAGATGGGGGTCGAGAACTCCTCGAAGACGCGGTCGAAGGCGGTCTGATCGGGCGTGGTCATCGTCTGCGCCACGATTCGGCTTCGGCGACGCAGCTCGATTGCCAGCACACGACCCTCCGATACGGCCTCCCCCCGATTCGCCTCCCCTGACGCATCTGTCTCCCCCCCTGTTACGCCGATTGCTGCAGATGCGTTCGCAGCACCTCGGCCGCGAATTCGGGCGCAGCCGGGTTGACGGCCAACGCGGTGGCGCCTTCCAACCCGGCGATCACCCGCAGGCGCGGATGCAGCTCCCAGTGCCAGTGGAACGTCTGGTCCAGCCGTTCGCCGGCCGGGGCGGTGTGCAGGAACAGGTTGTAGGGCGGGTCGCCAAGTGCGTCGAGCGCGCCCAGCGTGCGCTGAAGCGTGGCAGCGGTGGCGGCCAGGTCATCGTCGTCCAGCGTCGTGAAGTCGGCCGCGTGCGCACGGGGCACGATCATCAGCTCGAAGGCGCTGCGGCTGGCGGCCGGCGCGAACACGATGAAGCGTTCCTCGGCCAGGACCAGTCGTTCGCCCGACTCCTCCTCCGTCCGGGCCAGCCCACACCACACACAGCTGTGGTTCTTGATCTGGTGGCGCGCCGCCCCGCCAATCTCCTCGGCCAGACGGTGCGGTACAAGCGGAATGGCGTACAGCTCGATGTTGAGGTGCTGGCTTCGTGACCCTGCCTGGCGGCCGTAGCTCTGCACCGCCTGGACCGATATCGGGGCTTCGGGTGGCGATGCCTCGGCGCCAAGCTCGCGCATCGTTTCGCGCAGGGCGCGCAGCAGGTTCAGGGCCAGGCGCGGCGACGCGTCCGCCAGTCGCTCGTGATGTTCTCGCGGCCCGACCAGGATCTCCCACGAGCCACCCGACGATTGAACCTCCGACAGGGAAAGCTGCGAGGCCGTTTCCTTGGATGAATCGATGCGGTGGAACGCGTCCTGGCGCAGGACCACGCGTCGAACGGTGGCGTCGTCTGCATCGGCCCCGGCAGGGTCGTCCTCGCAATGGCGGCAATGCGTGCCTTCGACGGGCGCAGCCTGCACGGCGAAAGAGGCATGCTCGAAAGACCGATCCGTGACGATGGCCGACCACCAGCCGGTGACAGGGTCGCGGCGCAGCTCGAACACCGGCGGATCGTAGCCGATGGCCTCAGTCGCCGAGCTTCCCGCGTAGATCCTGCGTCAACTGGTACGGGTCGCCGCCGACCACCGAGGCGGCGTACAGCTCCATGGCACCGATGTCCGAGCTTCGGCTGTCCGGATCGCCGCGGTCGACCAGGCGAACCACCGGCGGTAGCAGCTGCCAGCCGTCAGCCGCAGCGATGGCAGGATTGAGCGGCGGCCGTTGCAGGGCGAGATTGAAGGCTTTGACGCCAGCCAGGTCGCGGTAGGCGACCACCGTGCGCGCCACTGCACTGGCGAAGGCGGGCTCGCGCTCGTCCATGCCCGGCTGCCCGATGACCAGCAGCTCTCGCTCCTTGACCGGGGTGATGCTGGCGACCACCGCCACGGAGTCCGCCTCGGCCACGACCAGTCCCAGCTCGCGGTGGACCACCACCAGGTCGGCCAGGTACGAACCGCCCGTCGCCGCGGCATACGCAATGGCGTCGCGCCGCAGGCGCTCGACCTGGGGGTAATGCGCGTCCCGCCCCAGCAGCACCTGGGCGTGGCCGTGGACGACCGATCCACCGGCCCGCGGCCCGCAGTTCCACATCAACAGATACGCCCACGCCGCCGGCTCCTCGACCCGGCCGCGCTCTGCCCACTCGCGGCCGACCACGAGCATATCGAGGACCGACTCATGGTCGAACGCCAGAGGATCGTGGTGGTCGAAGATGACCACGCCATGACGCCCGTCGTACTTGGCGGCGTTGGCGGCGGTGATCGAGCGGCGGCCGCGTACCCGGCCCCATGTGTCGGCCGGCGTGCCGGTCTCCGGGTGGCAGAACTGGTCGCCGACGGTGGTCTGCACCTCTCGCGCAAAGGCACCCGCCGAGCCAGCACCGTGCGGTCGTCGGCTGCGCAGCGGCGAGAAGAGCGTGCCTTCAAGACTCCATCGGTTGGTGACCCGCACGATCTGCTGCCTGCGGACCGCCTCGACTGAGCCGAATTGACGCTCAATCCACTGAGTCAGCTCCGGAGGCGGATCGGTCAGGCCTTCGACCAGCGAGACATCGAAGAGCGCCTGCGCTCGCTGCCGGACCTCCGGCGACATCACCTCGAGCAGGCGCGGAAGATCCTGGATGCGGGTCACCCCGTCAGGCGTCCGGGGCTGCCAGCTGCCAGCTCTTTGGGCGCTCCTGCGCCAGCCATTCGTCCCGCAGCAGTGCCATGCGCAGCACGTCCAGGAATTCGCCGTCCGCGAAATGGCCGTGGCGCAGCGTGCCCTCCAGCCGGAAGCCGGCCTTCTCGTACGACCGCTGCGCCCGCTTGTTCGGCGCGTACACGTCCAGTTCGATGCGCTCCAGCCGCAGCTGTCCGAAGCCGAAGTCGCAGATCGCGTTCAGCGCCTCCGTGCCATACCCACGATTCCACTCGCCCTTCTCGCCGATCATGATGCCGAAGGCCGCGTGGCCGTCCTCCAGGTTCAGTTCGCGCAGGTCCGCCGCGCCGATCGGTCGCCCATCCTCGATGAGGCAGATGACGAAATGGTATTGATCCCGCCCCTGGCGCTCGACCGCCTGTTCGAACCATTTCTCCTCCATCGCCTCGCTGAGCGGTGAGCGGAGCGCGAGGTGGCGTTTCGTCTCGGCATCGGCCAGCCATCGCACGAAGAGCCGCAGGTCCGTTCGCTCGGCTGGCCGCAGATAGATCCGCTCCGAACGAAGGATCGGAGCGGGATGCGGGGGTGGAGGCTGGCCGTTTGACATCGGTCCTTCTAGGCTAGGCTGCTATGCGCCCGAGGATACAAGGAGGACCGACACCGATGGCCGCCGTCCGAACCGCCACCGTGACCTGGAACGGGGATCTGACATCCGGCGAGGGAAGCGTCAGCGCCGGCACCAGCGAGCTTTTCACCGACCTTCCGGTCAGCTGGGCTTCGCGCACCGAAGCGCCCGAGGGCCGTACCTCGCCCGAGGAGCTGCTGGCAGCGGCCCACGCCGCCTGCTACGCGATGGCCTTCTCCGGCGCGCTCGCCAAACGCGGCACGCCCCCGGAGCACCTGCACGTCGAGGCCGAGGTCACCTTCGACAAGGTCGGCGATGCTTGGAGCGTCGTCTCCTCGCGCTTGATCGTCCTGGGCCATGTCGATGGCATCTCCGAATCCGAGTTCGCCGCCGCCGCCCAGGATGCCAGGGACGGGTGCCCGATTTCCCGCGCGCTGAAGGGCAATGTCGAGATTTCCGTGGAGCCCACGCTCGAAACGTAGCCTGGCTACGTCTGAAACCTTCCGGCGCCTTGCTGCCTCGACATGGGAAAGGAACCCATCCCATGCTCAGAGGAAGTCCCATGCAACCTGGTGACCGATTTCGATTCATCCGCGGCCTCGGTCTGGCCCTTGCGTCGCTGCTCCTGGTGAGCGGCGCCGCGTTCGCGTCCAACGCCGTGCGCGACGCGTCGAGCAATGCCCAGGCCGATGAATCAGGTGCCTCCGCCGAGGCCAGCGAGTCAGCCGAGCCGAGCGAGTCAGCCGAGCCGAGCGAGTCCCCGGAGGCGATCGGCTTTCCCGGCGGTGAGGTCGAAGATGCGTCGGAAGGCCCCGAAGCATCAGGCGAGGAGGACGCGGCCGAGAGCCCGGAGGCCTCCGACGACCAGGACGAGGCGGGCGCAGAGCAGAACGACAACTCCGGCCCCGGCAATGGCGAACAGGAGCAGGACGACAACTCCGGCCCCGGCGGCGGGGATGACGCCATTTCCGGCCCGGGCGGCGACGACGACTAAGCCGGGTGGCAGCCGCCACGTGGCACGATGGGGCCGTGGATGACCGCGGCCTCGCCGATGCCGTACTCGCCGGAGACCGCGATGCCTTCCGGATCCTGGTGGAGCGGGAGCAGGTCGCGGTCTTCCGCGTGTGCCTGCGGATCCTCGGTCGCCCACATGATGCCGAAGATGTCGCGCAGGAGAGCTTCGTGATGGCCTACCGCGCTCTCGGCACGTATCGCGGCGACGGTGCGCTGGGCGGCTGGCTGATGCGGATTGCCACCCGACAGGCATTCCGCCGGCTCGGTCAGCGGCGCGAGACGAGCGAGCTGCCGGCCGAGCTGCCGGCCGAGCTGCCGATGGGCAGCCCCGGTTCCGATCCGGTCGCCGTGACCTTGGCGGGCGAGTGGCAGCGCGAGGTTCGCCTTGCCGTGGCCGGCCTGCGTGAGCCGTACCGCGAGGTGGTGGCGCTGCGCTTCTTCGGCGAGCTGAGCCTGCATGAGATTGCGTCGGTCACGCAGCGTCCGCTCAACACCGTAAAGACCCATCTGCGCCGCGGGCTTGAGCGGCTGCGGCCGATCCTTGGACGGGAGGTGGCCGCGTGACGCGCCGTCCCTTCCAGCATGGCGAGGCCGATGGACTCGGTGCCGACCTGGAGCCGACCGTGGCTGACCTGGAGCGCTACAGAGCCGAGTCGGCGGCCGAACCCTCGCGCGGCTTCGCTGATCGCGTGGTGCATATGGTCGAGTCCGAGCCGATCCCACGCCGCGGCGTGCTGGCCTGGCTGGCCACGGCCTTCTCGAGCGAGCGTGGTCGGATGGCGTTGATGGCTGCCACGGTGGCCGTAGCCGTCCTGGCCGTCCTGGCCACCGGCCAGCTGGCGCGGCTGATGCCCAGCCAGTTTGGCGGCACTCCGCAGCCCAGCCAGAGCATCCCGGCGTCACCCGACCCAAGCCTGCCGGTCTCCTCCTCGCCTTCGCCGACGGTCTCGCCGTCGCCGTCGGAATCACCGTCCGCCGATCCGTCGGCCAGCGACTCGGACGATGACTCCGGCTTGCCCGATGCGTCAGACGATCCGGATGAGTCGCCGTCGCCGACCGATGACAACTCTGGCCCCGGTGGCGGTGACGGCATTGGCGGTAACTCGGGACCGGGTGGCGGCTCCAGCAGTCCAGAGGCCGGGTACTAACCCGCAGCGCACTCAGGGAGTGGGCAGGCGCAGCTCCCAGAGATCGTTCATAACGGCGTCCGCGTCGCGGCCACCGAAGAGCAGCAGCCGGCCATGGGTTGGATCGGCAACCAGCTCTGCCCCGGAGCGTGCCGGCGGCGGATCACCAGCCAGCCGGATTGGCGTGGCCGTTCCCTGATCATCGATCAGCCACGCGTCCGACAGGTATCTGCCGTCCAGGGCGCGAC
>JBDUEE010000193.1:0-8545 GCA_040002615.1 Chloroflexota bacterium
TGCTGAAGAGAATCGAGCGCGCCCGGCCCGCTGCAGAGGGGGAACCGTCGAACGTTCCCGCCGTGTCGCAGCAGGCGCCGGTCCCGGCTCCACGTCCCGGTGGCCCGCCAACACCGCCCGGCGGCGGCACGGCTGCCAATCGGCCGTTCCTGGGGGCCATGCCGGCGCGCGAGTCGTTCCGCGAGGCCAAGTTCCGCGTTCAGAACCGGCTCATCAACGAGCTCGATCCGAAGCTGGACCTCAGCAACCAGGTCGAGGTCAGGCGCCAGATCGAGGAGCTCTTCGGCAAGATCGCCGACGAGGAAGGGTTGGCGCTGACCCGCGCCGAGCGCGTCCGCATGCTCGAGCAGATCACCGACGAGATCCTTGGCCTGGGGCCGATGGAGCCCCTGCTCCGCGACGAGACGATCACGGAGGTGATGGTCAACGGGCCGCAGCAGGTCTACATCGAGCGTGAGGGTCGGCTGGAGCTCACCAACGTGACGTTCCAGAACGACGAGCACGTGATGAAGATCATCCAGCGCATCATCGCGCCGATCGGCCGACGCGTCGACGAGTCGAGCCCGATGGTGGACGCTCGCCTGGCCGATGGATCCCGCGTCAACGCCATTATCCCGCCGCTCTCCCTGGTGGGACCGGTGATCACCATCCGGAAGTTCTCGGCCACGCCATTCACCGTCGAGGACCTGGTCCGCTTCGGCACGGCCACGCCTGAGATGTTCGAGTTCCTGGAGGCCTGCGTGAAGGCGCGCCTCAACATCTTCGTCTCCGGCGGCACCGGCTCCGGCAAGACCACGATGCTCAACATCCTCTCCTCGTTCATCCCCGACGACGAGCGGATCGTGACCATCGAGGACGCCGCCGAGCTGCAGCTCCGCCAGGAGCACGTGATCACGCTGGAGGCTCGGCCATCGAACATCGAGGGCAAGGGAGCGATCCCGATTCGCGAGCTGGTACGCAACTCCCTGCGCATGCGGCCCGACCGCATCGTGGTGGGAGAGTGCCGTTCCGGCGAGGCGCTCGACATGCTGCAGGCCATGAACACGGGCCATGACGGCTCGATGTCGACCGGCCACGCCAACACGCCGCGTGACATGCTCTCCCGTCTCGAAACGATGGTGATGATGTCAGGCATGGAGTTGCCGCTCAAGGCCATCCGCGAGCAGATCGCGTCGGCCGTCGACCTGATCGTCCACCAGAACCGGCTCAAGGATGGAACACGGAAGATCGTGAACATCACAGAGGTCCAGGGCATGGAAGGCGACGTGATCGTCATGCAGGACGTCTTCGTGTTCGAGCAGACAGCGGTCGTCGAGGGCAAGATCCAGGGCAAGCTGCGGCCAACCGGGATCCGCCCCAAGTTCGTGGAGAAGTTCGACGTGGCAGGCATTCACCTGCCGCCGAACGTCTTCGGCGCACCGTTCTAGGAGGCGATGGTTAGCATGCTGCCCATCCTCATCGCGGGTCTCGCCGCCGGCGCGGTCCTGCTCGTCTCGGTTGGGGTCGCCATGAGCGGCGGGTCGGGCGGCGTCACCGCGCGCCTGGAGCGCTATGCGCGCTCGAGTGGCAGCGACGACGCAGGCGGGGCCGATGGCGACAAGGATTCGCCGATGATGGCGGGCCTGACACGGGTCCTCGACAACCAGGACCTGAGTGCCCGGCTCGCCACCGC
Organism: Chloroflexota bacterium; assembly: GCA_040002615.1. Classification (GTDB taxonomy): domain Bacteria; phylum Chloroflexota; class Limnocylindria; order QHBO01; family QHBO01; genus DASSCW01. The sequence goes on from JBDUEE010000193.1 coordinate 1,673, forward strand.
TATCGCACGCGCCGACCTCAAGCTGCGACCCGCCGAGCTGGTCGCGGCCTGGATTGCCTCGCCGTTCATCTTCGCGGCGGGCGCGTTCCTGCTCAGCTTCATCATCGTCGGCTTCAGGAATCCGATCGCGCTCGCGGCCGCCTTCCTGATTGGTGCCTTCTTTCCGCGCTATTACCTGCGCTATCGGCAGGGCAAGCGACTGAAGGCATTTGGGTCGCAGCTACCGGACACCATCACGCTGCTGGCCAACTCGCTGCGCGCCGGATCCTCGTTCCTGCAGGGAATCGAGCTGGTGACGCGCGAGTCGCAGCCGCCGATCAACGTGGAGTTTGAGCGTGTGGTGCGCGAGATGAGCCTGGGCCTGGCCCTGCAGCCGGCGCTCAACAATCTCGTCCGGCGTGTCGACTCCGAGGACCTGGAGCTGATGGTCACCGCCATCAACATCCAGAGCCAGGTGGGTGGCAACCTGGCGACGGTGCTCGATTCGATTGCCTTCACCATCCGCGAGCGGGTCCGGATCATCGGCGAGATCAACACGCTGACCGCCATGCAGCGTTACAGCGGCTACGTGATCACCCTGCTGCCGGTCGGGCTGGGCGGCATCCTGTTCCTCATCAGCCCGACGTACATCGGCCGAATGCTCCAGCCGACCCCGGCGATCTTTGGCCTGCCGATGGGGATAGTCCTGTTCATCGTCGGCTTCATCAGCATGGGCCTTGGCTACATGCTGATCCGGCGCATCGTCGACATCAAGGTGTAACCCGATGCCTACCGAAGTCATCATCGCGGGGCTCGCCGCCGCCGCCGTCCTGCTCATCACCATCGGCGTCACGGCGCGTCCGCCGAAGGACGCCGTGCAGGCTCGCCTGGAGCAGCTGGTCGCCCAGCCCAAGACGCTGGAGGAGTTCGAGCTGCAGGCGCCATTTGCAGAGCGGGTCCTGCGGCCGCTGGTCAAGCGACTGTCGCGTGTTGGGCGCCGTGGCGACCAGGGCGGAGTCATTGCGCGGACCGATGCGAAGCTCGAGAAGGCCGGCTACCCCGGCGGCCTGCGCGGCGCGGATTGGATGGGCGTCAAGTTCCTCTCGACCATCGTCCTGGCGCTGCTGTTCTTCTTCCTGGGCCTCCTGGTGGCCGGCCCCGCGCTCGGCTTCGTGCTGGCGCTGATGGGAGCCGGCCTGGGGTTCATTGGGCCGGAGTTCTGGCTGGGACGGCGGATTCGAGCCCGTTCATTTGCCATGATCCTGCAGCTACCGGACGCGCTGGACCTGCTGACCATCTCGGTCGAGGCGGGTCTGGGCTTCGACGCCGCCTTGGCCAAGGTCGTCGAGAAGATGGAGGGCCCCCTGGTCAACGAGTTCCGCCAGGCGTTGGCTGAAATCCGCATTGGTCGCACCCGGCGTGAAGCGCTGCGCGACATCGTCGCCCGGGCCGAGGCACAGCCGGTATCCAACTTCATCGGCGCCATCGTGCAGGCCGAGCAGCTGGGTGTGCCGATTGCCAAGGTGCTGCAGATCCAGTCGCAGCAGCTGCGCATCGAGCGCCGCCAGCGAGCTGAGGAGGCGGCGGCCAAGGCGCCTGTCAAGATGCTCTTCCCCATGGTCGGCTGCATCTTCCCAACCATCTTCATCGTGATCCTGGGGCCGGCGGTGATCGCCGTCATGAGCGGCCCGGCCATCTGAGATGCTGCCGGCAGTCAGGCCGGCGGTCCTGCTGGTCGACGACGACCCGACCCTGCTTCCGGTGCTCGCGCGCCGGCTGGGGCGCGACGGATTCGAGGTCGCCACGGCGAGCTCAGGTCAGGCCGCCCTCCACCTCCTCGAACAAGCCTGGCCCGCCCTGCTGGTGATCGACCTGATGATGCCGCAGATGGACGGGTTCGAGCTGTGCCGGCGCGTGAAGCAGATCGCCGACCTTCCGATCATCGTGCTTTCGGCAGTTGACGCCTCCGAGTCGAAGGTCCGCGCCCTGCAGGAATACGCCGAGGACTACATCACCAAGCCCTTCGATCCGGACGAGCTTGCCGCGCGAATCCATCGCGTGCTGCGTCGGACGGCGGGCCGCTCGCGGATCGTGCTCGGCGGCGGGGATCTCGAGATTGATCTCGCCACGCGGCGGCTGCGGATCGAGTCGGTGACGCATCCCCTCACGCCCACGGAGGTGCGTGTCCTGCAGGTGCTCATCGGGTCGCTCAATCACACGGTGCCCACCGAGACGCTCCTGGAGCGTGTCTGGTCCGAATCCGATGGAGCCGATCCATCCTACGTGTGGGTCACCGTGCGTCGGCTGCGGCGCAAGCTCGAGCCGAATCCCGATAATCCTCGCTACCTCCTCACCGACCGCGGCATCGGATACCGCCTCGTCTCCGTCGCTCAGGGCATAACGGCCGCCCGTTCGTGAGACCGTGGATCTGAACCGTCCGGCAACCCGCCTTCTCGGCATCCTGCTCATTGCCGCCATCCCGCCGCTGGTCGCGTTCGCGATCGTGACCGTGGCGGCGGAGGATTGGCTGGCCTCGACTGGCAAAGGCACTGCGCTGCTCATCGGCACCGCGTTCGCGATCGTGTGGGTGGGGCTCGTCACCCTGATCGGCTCGAGGCAGCTGACCCAGGAGACGCAGTTGATGATCGACCTGGTAAGGCGAGGAGTGTCGGGCGACCGCGGCATGGCGAACAAACCCGGCGACGAAACGCTCAACGAGGCCCAGAGCCGGCTGGCCGCCATGCTGGACGAGCGGAACCTGCAGATCGCCCAGCTCGCTGCCCAGGCGCATGACACGCCGATCACGGAAGACGCCCCAACCGCCGCGCGTTCGATGGTCGCTGCCGCCAGGTCGCTCACCGGTGATCCAACCTGGACGCTGGTCGTCCTGCGGGTCGAGCCCGACGAACTGCTCGCGGCTGGTGTCTACACGGCGGATTCGGCGGATGGCGGACCCGCGGCGACAGAGGAGGTGCATCGCTGGGCGTCGACCCTCGAACCCGCCGACGGTGGGCGCGCCGGGGCACGGCACGCGGTGGGACCGTGGGGTGCGTTCGTTATCGTCGACGTCGCCGCCGGAGATCAGCTGCGCGCAATCCTTCTCGCTCCCTGGGAGGGACGCCTGCCTCCATCGCCGGCCGAGCTGGACCTCATCGCGCTGCTCGGTCAGCATGCGTCAACCACGATCGAGCATGCGCTGCTCTACACGCGATTGCGATTGCAGACTGATGAGCTGAACCGGGTCGCCGCAGTGCAGACAGACTTCCTGCGCGGCGTGACCCACGACCTGCAGACACCGCTCACCAGCATCGGTGCGGTGGCCGCCGAGCTGAAGGAAACGGCCGGCCTGGACCAGGCCGCGCGAATGGACCTGGACACCATCGCGCACCAGGCCGATCGGCTGCGGCGCATGGTCAGCCAGCTGCTCACCGTGTCGCGGCTGGAGGCCGGAGCCCTGACGCCGCGACAGGAGATCTTCCGCGCGGAACCGATCGTGCGACGGACCTGGGAAGCGCTGCGAGCGGATCGGACTCTGGAGCTCGTGACCGAGGGACCGGCGCACCTGATGGTCGGCGATCCGGACCGGGTGGAGCAGGCACTCTGGGCCATGCTGGATAACGCGGTGAAGTACAGCCCCCCTGCGTCCACCGTCCGGATCACGGTCGCCAGCCGGCCGCTTGGGACATCGCCGGACGAGCTGGTGGCGGAGATCTCGATCACCGACGAGGGAGCAGGCATGGACGCGAATACACGCGATCATGCGTTCGAGCAGTTCTATCGTTCAGCCGATGCCCGCCGGCTTGCGCCGGACGGGAGCGGCGTTGGCCTCTACGCGGCACGCGGGCTGGTGCGGGCGATGGGTGGTGACATCCTGCTCGAGACCCGTCTTGGGGTTGGCACGACCGTGACCGTCACGCTGCCCGCGGAGGCGGCGGAGGAGGCTCAGGCCGATGCTCGTTCCAACGAGCGAAGCGGGATGAGAACCGTTTGACCATGTTCCTCCGCATTCGGGACGCGACACGCGACACGGTGGTCGCGGATCGTTGCCGCGTGGCCGAATCGATTCTCCAGCGCATTTTCGGCCTGCACCTGCTTCCGCGGCTCGAATCCGGTGAGGGCCTCCTGCTGCCCGGATCGACAACGATCGACACGACCTTCATGAGGTATTCGATCGACCTGGTATTCGTCGACCGAAAGGGGCGCGTCACCAAGACGGTCCACGACCTCCGTCCGTGGCGAATGGTGCTCCGCACGGGCGGTGGCCAGGACTGCATCGAGCTGCCGGCCGGGACCGTGGTGGGCAGTGGCGTGCAGGCGGGCGACGAGCTCACCTTCACCCCGCTGAGCTGACCCGCAAGAGGGCCGGTTCGAGCTCGAAACCTTGTCGCGGCCCGAACCAAAGTACCGTTGCCCGGCCAACGAATGGCCGGCACCCTGCAAGCCGGACGGCAAGGTTCCGTCCATAGCCTCAGGGCATGACTCAAGCAGGGCAGACCGCGTGACGAACCTCCTTCCCAGGCGCTTGCGCCGACGCCGCTCATCTCGGGGACAGGCCCTGGTCGAGATGGCGCTGATCCTGCCGTTTCTCCTGGCATTCGCCGGCGGAGCGACAGATTTCGCGCGCGCCTACCAGGCCTCGCTGACGCTCGAGTCTGGCGTCAGGAACGCCGCCGAGTACGTCGCCACCAACAGCGCCAACGCCGGGGCGGCGGCCACCGACGCGAGGCGAGTGGTCTGCCTGGAGGCGACGGGCGTCCCGGGCTTCACGGCCGGCACGGGCGTGAACCCGAACGAAAACTGCACCGCTCCGGCGGTGTCAATCGACTCCTTCTCCATCACCACCGTGGCGGCGGGGGATCCGATGGGCTCCGTGCACGTCAATGCGACGCTCGCCTTCAACACGCTCGTCCCCTGGCCATTCCTCCCGCACGATGGATGGACGCTATCGGCCGACGCCACGTACAGCGTGCTGCGCGGCCGATGAAACGCCGAAAGGAGCAGCGCGGCCAGTCGCTGGTGGAGTTCGCGCTGATCTTCCCGATCTTCATCCTGCTGCTGGTCAGCATCTTCGATCTTGGGCACGTCGTGTGGGCGAATGACTCACTTTCGAACGCGGCCCGGGAGGCCGCCCGCTTCGCCGTCATCCACGGCGCATCGGACCGCACGACCTGTCCCCAGGGACCGCTTCCGACCACCTATGGCGGGTACGTGGACTCAGCGGCCATGTGCGGATTTACGCCCTCCAGCCTGATCCCGCTCGTTGATTCCCGCGAGGGGATCAAGGCCCAGGCCACGGGCTGGCTCAGCGGAATTGGCGGCGCAACCACGGTATCGGTCTGCTATGGCCAGGTCAGCTCCTGCTCTGGTGACGTCGATGCGCCGGGCGCCAAGAGCGCGCGCGGCACGAAGGTCACTGTCACGGTGACGAGCTCCGTCGGCCTGGCGGCACCGTCGCTGTTGGGACTCGGCCCATTCACCCTGTCTGCGACTTCAACGATGCTGGTGAACAACTGAAATGCTGAACACGCTGCTCAACCCTTCTCGCCGCGCCACGAATGAGCGTGGCCAGGTGATGGTCATCTTCGCGTTTGCCTTCGTGGTCATCGTCATGATGCTGGCCCTGCTGTTTGATGGTGCCCGCGGGCTGGTGCTGCGACGCGAGCTGAAAAATGCCACCGACGCCGCCGCAATGGCCGGCGCGAATATCATCCAGTCCCTCAGCCCCAAGGGTTGCGACGCCGATCAGGCCCCGCTTTTTGATCCGCGGGCTGAGGTGAAAGCCGCCGTCCAGGCCAGCGTGGCGGCCAACATGCCCGGCTACCCTCCAGCCAACGTCGTCATTGAGTGCGGCACGGGACCGGACGGCAATAACGTCGTTCGGGTGCAGCTCGGCCAGCAGTCGACCACATTCTTCGGCTCGATTTTCGGCGGCGGTCCGCTGCAGGTGAATGCAGGTAGCGCGGCCATCAATGGACAGGACGCCGGCAACCAGTACTCGGTGATCCTGCTCGACAACAGCAACCTGACCTGGGCCAATAACCGGAGGGGGTGCCCTTCGTTCCTGCTGTCCGGAGGTCCCACCGTCATCTTCGACAGCTCGATCTACATTGACTCCGCCTGTGCACGGACGAACGGCGGCGCGCTTTCGACGAACGGAAACTCGGCCTCGCTCACGCTCGGCAACAACGGACCGCTGATCCGGATTGTTGGCGAATACGCTCCGGGGTCCCTGACGATTACACCGGCTCCAGTCGAGAATTCGAAGCGCAAGGGGGACCCGCTGGCGCTAAGGCTGTACCAGGCCCCCTGGTGGCTGCCGGCCTACATCCCGCCCCTGGTCGATTTCAGGCCTCCGGGAACGCCATCCTTCCTGTCGACGGACCCCGGCAGCCTCTACGTCCGCGAGAAGGCGAAGTACGTGATCGGGCCGGGAAACGGCAACCAGACGGCCGTGCTGGAGCCCGGCGTCTACAAGGGTGGGATCGAGCTGCGCAACAGCTCCATAGCCCTGCTGCACCCCGGGGTCTATGTGATCCAGGGCGGCGGGCTCAAGATTGGTGCACAGGCGAGCGTGTATGCGGTCGATCTCGGCGTCACTACGGTGCCCACCAACTGGGCCGACTCCTGCCACAAAGGAAGCTGTGGCGTGATGATCTACAACACGGGCGACCAGAGCGGCTCCTTGGCGATCGACGAAATCAACATAGGCGCTGGATCGACATTCAAGGTCCGGGCCTACGATTCGGCCGTGAGTAACCCAGAGTCCAAATACACCAACGGCAATGCATTCAGCAACAGTAAGTACGACCATATGCTGCTCTGGCAGTCGGCAGACCCACGCGCGCTCTCTAACTGGGGGCAACCGGAGATTCATCTGGGCGGCGGTGGCAACGT
>JBDUEE010000194.1:0-28837 GCA_040002615.1 Chloroflexota bacterium
CGCATACGACTCGGGCGGCTCGTCCGGGCGTGGGAGTTCTCTCTTGCCCACGCCGAACTTCAGCAGACGGTTGTCGATCCGGTCGAGGATCTCCTTTTGGAAGGCCTCGGCCTCTTCGTTGGCCCGCAGGATCGCTCGCCGTTCGAGTTGAAGGGCGAGCATCTCCTTCATTTGCTTCTCGGTTAGGCGTCGCCCCGTGGCTAGGATCTTGAGTACTTGGTCGGTCTTGGTTCGGGCTTGTTCATCGAGTGGCGTTTCTGCTTGCCACTTTTTGAGTGCCTCCAAGCGTGCTTGCTTGGCTTCATCGCTTTGGTCGCTCCCGCCGTTGGGAGCCTTTCGTTTCGTTGCCATTGTTTCCTCGATAGACGGTCCTCATGTGCAGATTTGGACCTGTGGTTCGTTACGGGTTTTAGGCTCCTGCGATCAGCAGGCGTACAGTTCGGAATAGCATCCGGGGGCTCAGAGCCCTCCGGGGGCGCCATCATCCAACACGCATCCCCGGCCGCCGCACGGCGCGAGGCTACGGTCATGGAAGGGATCCTTGACAGATTCAGGTGATAGCCGCCTCCAATCTGCATTCGCCGCCGTTTGTTGACAGATTCAGTCCAGACCCGCAAGAGGCGCCTGTTTTGTCAATTTTCGGGGCCTACGACGGGCCCAGGACGAGCCGGTGCGGCTGTCGTCTGAATCTGACACTTTCCAGCATCGAGTCTGGCCTGCCGCTCCAGCTTCCCGCGACGGCGGCATACAATCGCCGACCAGAGGAACTGTGGGCAGGAGGCGATCCGAACTGCGATGTTGAGCAAGCTGGGCGCGGCGCTGGTCGCGGAGGCGGTGGGCACCTTTCTCTTCTTCTTCGTCGGGGCCGGATCAGTGGTGCTGGCGACGCATGCCGGCGCCGCCGGACCGGGGCTGGTGGGCATCGCTCTCGCCCATGGCCTGGCCCTGGCCGTCCTCGTCTCGGCGCTGGGAGCGGTATCCGGCGGGCATTTCAACCCCGCCGTCACCGTGGCGGTTCGGCTGGCAGGACGGATCGAGTGGGGCAATGCCGTCGCCTACGTCGCGGATTCGGCTGGATTCGGCCAGATTTCGCGGTCCCGGTCGGTCCCCGGTGATGAGAGCACGCTCGGGACCAGGCAACGAACGGGGCCAATCCGCCATGGGTGCTCTAAGCCCATCCTGGTTGGTACGCGACCATTTGACGGCACCGCCAGCCGTCTAAGCCGATCCTGGTTGGTACGCGACCATTTGACGGCATCGGCAGGCGTCTAAGCCGATCCTGGTTGGTAACCGGGGCTTAGCCCCCATCCTGCGCGAGCCTGTCACTGGCTACTGTTGCCGCCCGCCCCGTTCAGCATGACCACGCCGATGATGATGAGCCCGATCCCGGCCAGCTTCACGCCATCGAGGATCTCGCGGAACAGTCCCCACCCGATCAGCACGATGGCCGCCGTGCCCACGCCTGACCAGACGGCGTAGACCAAGCCAAGCGGAATCGTGCGCAGCGAGACCGATAGAGCGTAGAAGCTGATCCCGTAACCGACCACCACCACGGCCGCCCAGCCGAGTTGGCGAAAGCCGTCCGACAGCTTCAGCGCAGTGGTTGCGGCGACCTCGGTGCCGATCGCGAGGGCGAGCCATGCGATCGGATGCATCGGCCTTCCTCCGTCCTCGCGCTAGATGATGGTGAAGAGCCCCGCCATGCGGGCGAAGGCGTTGCTGAAGATCAGGACTCCCATGGCCATGATGAACAGCCCGGAGACGACCTGCACGGCCCGATGGTGGCGGCGCAGCGCGTCAAGCAGCGGCTTCACGCTGGGCAGGGCCAGCGCAGCGACCAGGAATGGGATTGCCAGCCCCGCCGAGTAGGCGGTCAGCAGCAGCGCTGCCACGCCGGTGTCCTGCGATGAGAGCCCCATGGTCAGGATCGCGCCGAGCACGGTGCCGATGCATGGCGTCCAGCCGATCCCCACCAGCACACCCAGGGTCAGCGCCCGCACCGAGCGCCCGGCGGGCAGTGGCTCCATGGGCGGGCGCAGGCTGAACCGGTCCATGATCGGCCCGAAGGCGCCGGTGGTCACCAACCCCAGGCCGATGACCAGCACGCCAGCCACCTGCCGTACCAGCGGTCGATCTCCGCCGAAGAGCGGTTGCCCGATCAAACCAACCGAGACGCCCAGCACCACGAACAGGATGCTGAAGCCGGCGACGAACAGGAGCGCGTGGCCAAGCAGCGGCGCGCGCCAGGTAGCCGCCGTTGCGCCAGGAGCGGTCGCCACTGCAGCGCTCTCACCCAGGAAGGCGAGATAAACGGGGACCAGGGCGAGCACGCACGGCGACACGAAGCTGAGCAGGCCCGCCGCGAAGGCGAGCGCCAGGCTGACGTCGCTCATCGTGTTTCTGCGGGCGCCAGGAGCGCGGCCGGGGCTTCGCCCGGCTCAACGGTGATCGGCGCGGCGATGATCCAGAGCGATAGCACGGTATAGCCAACCATCAAAACCACCAACGGCAGTCCAGCCAGGACCGGGCGCAGCGGTGAGTCGCGCAGGGCAATTCGGTGGGCGAGCACGACCGCCACGATGTGCCCGACCACGATCGCACCCACTGACAAATACCAGACCGCGCTGATTGGGATCCAGTCGAGGGACGGTGCCACGGTGACCAGGGAATTGCCCAGCAAGGTTGGGATCCAGACCACTCCCTGGATGAGCTCGGTCAGGTAATGCGCGATCAGGTAGCCGGCGGCGATGGGCAGCAGCGTTGATGCGTATGCGCCCGCCATTTCGCCCGCCGGTCGCAGTCGCTGGGTTGTGTCGTGCAGGTTGCGGGTCAACCGCGCGGCCACGCTGAAGGCCAGCAGGAAGCCGAGCCACACGACGACCAGGCCGGCGGTCTGAATGATGATCACCGTGTTCAGCGCCCCGAACACCTCCCAGACGGCGGTGAAGATCGGCTGCATGAGACCGCCCCAGAAGGCAGTCTGCTGCAGGCCGTCGTAGGTCACGCCGGCCAGCACCAGGACGATGAAGGCCGCGTCCGACCAGCCGGTGCGGCGGACCTCGGTCAGGCCGACGAACCAGGGCCTCAGTTCCACGCGCCGCTCGCCGGGTTGTGCCGCGGTGGAGCATTCCGGGCAGTCGATGCAGCGCGCGGGGTCGCACTCCTCTGTGCAGCCTTCGCAGGCGGTCGACACCACCACGCGGCGTCCCAGCGGGCCGATTCGACCCAGCCAGCCGAGCAGCACCTCGAACAGCTCGGCATTGCGCAGCCATGCCACGCGCCCGAACAGCAGCATGCCCACCAGGGTGACCACCGTGTAACCCAGCAGCAGGTTGGCGACAGTGCCCGGCTCCTCCTTGCCCGGCAGGACCAGCTCTGACCAGACGGCGGCAAACAGGAACGCAACAGCTGGCCAGCGTCCAAGTCGCCGCGGGTAGGCCAGGCCGAGGTCCAGGCGATCCAGGCCCAGCAGTCGACCCGCACGCTCCAGAAGGCCGAGGATGGTGCGGAAGGGGCTCAGGCTGGGCCACGGATTGCCGAGCACCACTGCGGCGATCGGCAGACCGACCCAGATGCCGATCCAGAACAGGATGGCGGGCAGCGGCGAGATCGGATCCGCCCGGTAGCCGGCGACAATGGTGCCCACCCACCACACCAGGCCAAGCACCTGGAGCAGGACCGATGTCCACCGTGCCAGGCCGTCGGCCATGGACAGCGTCGGATACCGCGGCTCGGTTGTGGCGGGCCGAACGACCACCACCGACACCACGAATGACGCCGCCACCGCCAACCCGGCACCGGCCAGGTACAGGGTCAGCGGGACCGGCAGGGGGAATGCCTGGCCGATGGCGTGGGCCATTGCCGGCGCCGGGCCGAGGAGGAGCGCCCCGCCTGCGGCAGCCAGCCCGACACCCGCCAAAGCGACGCGACGGAGATTAGGGCTCATTGACGATCAGTGTGCCGACGGTTGCCTCGGCCGGTCCGTTTGTGGTGTGCAACGCGATCGGGAATTGGCCGGGGTGTGCGGCTGTGAAGGTGAAGTCGACCGTCTGGCCCGCCCGGACCTCGCGCGCCTGGAGCAGGTCGTCGTAGCCGTGCAAATGGAGGATCCCGTCGCGCTGGATGGTGAAGGTGATCGTGACCTGCTGGCCGCGGCAGACGTCGAACGTGGCGGGCACCAGCCGCTCGTCGACCAGCGTGGCTGCGAAGTGCACTGATGGATCGTGGCAGGTGGCGGGCAGGCTGGCGGCAGGCACGCAGGCGGCCAGCCAGGTCGCGAGCAGGGCAACGAGCATCTGACCACCCGCGCGGCCACGCATGTGGGACATCGGTTCACCAACAGGAAACGGCCCGCCCTCAGTGGGCGGGCCGCCTCATGCTAGCGGAGTACCCCGCGGCGGACGCTGATCAGCACGGCGAGCGTCAGCAGCAGCCCACCGATGAGCTCTGCAAGTGGCGGCTCGGGGCGCGGCATGGCTGTGTCGGGAGCCCCTTCGCCACCGGCTGGCCCAGGGATCTGCTGGAGAGAGTTGAAGCCGAAGCTGAACGTGCCGTCGATTTCATGGCCGTCGACACCGGCCACGGTATACGTGACGGTGTAGACGCCCGGATCGCTGATCGACACTGCGCCCGTCATCACATTGCGGTCCGCGACGGTCAGGTCGACATCGCCACTGCCCACGTCGTTCCCGTCGGCATCGGTGACAGTGAAGCTGCTCTTTTCCGGGTTGAGCTCATCGTCGAAGGTGATCGTCACCTCGCTCGGGGCCGTGTCCAGGTTGGCGCCGACCTTTGGCGCGCTCGAGACCAGCTCCACGTGGCCCATGACCGCCACCGGGACGGCCACCAGATAGATCGCGGCTCCCACCACGATCAGATATCGCGCAAGGTTGCGCATGAATCGATCCTCCGGGCTGGCTGAGCCGCGCCGCATATTCGGTGGCGCGGCGGAATCAGACGGGGACCGTGATCGGTGGCCCGCGGCGGTCGCCGAGCCCGATGGTCAAGCGGGCCAGCAGCCGGAGATCGGCCACGACGGACTGCCAGCGCTCCACGCGCTGCGGAGCGCGGGGGATTCGGGAGCGCAGACGCGACTCTGCGGCGCCGAGGTCCGTCAGGCGGGTGCCAATGGCCAGGCTGGCGATCGAAACCAGCAGGGCCAGGCTGCCGAAGACTGGCAGCGTGGCCTGGTACTGCCCGCTCAGCAACGGGTCGAGCACCGGCAGGTGGCCATGCGCTGCCAGGTGCTCCGCGTTTTCCTGCAGCAGGAAGATCAGGATGGCCATGGCCAGCAGGCATAACCAAATGACGAGCACGGATTGGCCGCGGGGAAGGCGCGGCGATGGAACGATCGCCAGACGCAGCCGCAGTGCCACAATCCGCCATCCAACCCACGTCGCAGCCCCGAGCCCCGCCAGCACGACCAGGGCGACGGCGATGCTCCACGCGGCAGGGTGCGCGGCAGCCTGCAGGCCACCGCCGGGCAGCGCGCCGTCATGTCCTACTGCCAGGACGGCCTGGTGGCCGCCAACGGCGATCAGCGTCGCCAGCGCGAGGCCTCGTCGCCGGCTCACGGGTGCGCCGGGCCGAATGCGTCGCGCAGGTAGTTCACCAGGTCCCACCGGTCATCTGCTGAAAGCGTACTCGCGAACCCGGGCATGCCGCTGCCGACCGTACCCACGGCCATGACGTAGGCCAGCGAGCCGTCGCTGAGCGCGGGAACACGATCCGCCAGCGGCAACAGGACCAGGCCGCTGCGCAGGGCGGTTGGACCATCGCCGTCCCCAAGGCTGCCGTGGCACGCTGCGCAGTTGGCGAGGTACAGCGTCTCGCCGCGCGCCACCGATCTAGCCGCGGGCGGGTGGGGATTCGCCTCGGCGGCAGCCGCCTGCGGCGGCTGGTTGGCCGCCTCGACCACGGCACGAGATCCAACCGCCAGCCCAACCAGCACAATGACCAGTACCAGCGCGGCGCGTAGGGCCGACGTCAGCCGGGAAGGTCGCACACGAGCCAGCAGCGCCAAGCCCAGCGCTCCACCCAGCAGGCCGAGCAGCAGCAGCCAGCCGCCAACGCCGGCCGGCAGCCAGCGCCACGCGGCCGCAAGCGGGGCGGGCCCGCCGACGCCGATATCCGGCGGCGGGACAGTCTGCGGCGGCTGCGGCTCGGCGACCGGCAGGTCAAAGTGCGCCAACTCATCGAGTTCGCCAACGCGGCGCACGATCACGTCCATGCCCCAGTCGCCGACCACGGAGGTGTAGGCACCCTGTGCGCCCCACACGGACGGGTCGGCGCCCTCGTTCATTGCGACGCGCTCGGGAGCGAGATCCGACCTTGCCGGCGGTGTGAATACCAGGAACACGCGCTGGACATCCGTTCGCGGATGACCGCTCTCAAGGTCGGCGACCCCGACCTGGTAGCGCTGGCTGCCCGGCGCCGGCAGGTTCACGGCGACATGCACCGTTGACGCTCCCGCCTCGCCGTAGAGATGGGTGGTGCCGATGGCCGACTGGACCAGCACCGGCTGCCTGCTGGCCGATGGCTGACCGCTGACCAGGCCTGCGGCGGCGAGCACGGCCACAGCGCCGATCACCAGCTCGGCACCAACGAGTGGGAGCGCACGGCGGACGCTGCTGGAGCGCACCAGGAAGTAGTTCATCGCGCCGATTCCGACCGCCACGCAAAAGAGGAACGCCTTGGAAAGCAGCAGGTCGCCGTACCCGCTGGCCACCAGCTCGCGCGAATCACCAAGGACGAGCGGCGAGTTGGCGAGCCCGGTCAGCACAACGACAGGGGCAGCCACGACCGCCACCCGCGAATGCCGGCGAAGGGCCTCGCCCACCGCCGGACGCGCTCGGAGGACGAGGATGAACAGGCCGACCAGCGTCCCGATCCAGGCCGAAACCGCCAGCAAGTGGACGAGGTCGACCATGGCCAACAGCGGGCCGCCAAGCGCTGCCGCGTGGCCGGCAAAGCTCATGCCCGCCAGCGTCAGCACCCCTGCGACAAGCACGACCACCAGCCAGCGGCGATCGGCTGCCAGCGGGCCTGGCTTGCTGTGACGGCGCGCCTCGTCGTGCGTGATCCAGCGGCCTGCGGCCAGCACGAAGGCGGCGATAGCGCCGAGCATGGCGACGCGCATCGCGATGGCGAATGGCGTCCACCCGAATGGCGCCGCGATGTCCAGCGAGAAGGAGGGGGTGCCGTGTGCCTGGTGTCCGCCCGAGGCGATGATCGGCCTGGCCGCGAGCGTCAGATACAGGACCAGGCCAAGCAGCGCGGCGACTGCCGCCACGCTGATCGGCCCCCATGGGGCAGCGACCTCCGACGTGCGCGTGGCGGCCAATGCCGGCCTGGCCGAGACGAGCCAGAACAGGACGATTCCCACCAGGGCCAGGGTGGCGGCCAATGCCAGCCAGCGGGCCGCGACCACATCGAGGCCGGACGAGAGGGAGGTGGAGGTGCTCTCGGCCACCGGGGGTGGCTGGGTGCCGGTCGGATCGATCAGGAAGGCGAAGATGCCGCTCGTCACGTGCCCGTCCACCGCCGAGGTGACCTGGTAGCTGACGGTATAGGTGTCGGGCGTCAGGGTGGGCAGCGGTACGGTGGCGGTGGTGCCGTCGCGATCAACCGACAGCGGCTCAACGCCGGGGACGGGGTGGCCATGGGTGGTGAGGAGGTTGACCGTGGCCGACGCCGCGTCGATCGGTTCGCTGAACTGCAGCGTCAGCTTGTCGGGGGCATCCGCCAGTGTCGCGTTGGCGGCGGGGTCCGAAGAGACCAGCTCGGAATGTGCCGCCACGCGAGCCGGAAACCATGAGCTTACGAAAAGCAGCGCAAAGAGCAGGGCGGCGATGCGGGCCAGAACTACGCTGCGATGGTTTCGGGTCAAGCCTCGCTCGACGGTTCGATTCCGGTCGATTCAGGTCGGTTTGCCGAGCGAGTATACGGAGGCGGGGACGATCGCCCGCCTCCAGCGCTCCCCTCAGCGAGCTACCTCCACCACGTCCGAGTCGTCGTCGACATCGATTTCATGCCGCTTTTGCCGGAGCGGATGCCGTGCAGAACCCATGCCGAGCGCTCTAGTCCTCGGCGAAGAACGGGTCGTCCCCGTACAGCTCCAGCCAGCGGCGCCGCATCTGCCGGATGGTGGCCACCACTGCATCGTCCGAGGTGCCGGGTGGCAGCAGCCGGGCGATCGCAGCCCGGACCGGCTCGGCACTCTCCATGCCCAGCAATGCGAGGTAATCGTGAACACGCTGTGCGGCGGACTTGCCGTGCGCTCGCATCCGGACCAGGACGTCTGCCTCATGCTTGAGGGCCGCCGGGTAGGCGTCATCGGTCCGTTCCAGTTCGGCCATCAGCGAGGGCACGTGGTCCAGCCGCGGATCCGAATAGGCCCAGCGCACGAATGAGTCGATGGCGCGCGGCTCCCGCTCGTGATGGCGGGTGTGGAATCCCTGGAGATAGCTACGGCGCTCGGCCTCGGTGCGGGTGAGTGCGATCTGGGCGACCTGCCGCATCTCGGGCGTCCAGCGGCGCAGCGACTCGACGAACTGGCGAAGGGTCAGGCTGCCTGCCGGCTGTGGCCGGAAGGCATGCTCATGGGGCTGCTGCACGGGCCCGTATACTAGCCGTCGCATGCCCCGCCTGACCTCAGCGGGCCCGTGGACCCTCCTGGCGGTCGGGGTCGTCGTGCTCGCTCTTGCCGTGACGTCATCCCTGCCGGCACAGCCCGCCCAGGCGGCCGATGGCACGCTGCGGTACCTGGGTTCCGAGCTCAAGACGCTGGACCCGGCATTCATCAGCGACGCATCCGACGTCCAGCTCCTGCTGCAGCTCTATGCCGGGCTGACCAGGCTGGACGAAAACGGGGAGCCGTATCCATCGCTCGCCGAGTCATGGACGGTCAGTGACGCTGGCCGTACCTATACCTTCACCCTGCGCGATGACCTCCGCTTCTCGGACGGAAGCCCCCTGCGCGCCGAGGACGTGAGGCGGTCCTGGCTGCGGATCCTGGACCCGGCAACCGGCAGCACCGCGCCGGACGTCTTGAGCGTGATCGCCGGCGCCTCGGAACGGCTGGCCGGCGGGCCGGAGGCGGAAGTTGGCATCGACGCACAGGACGACACCACCCTCGTCGTCACGCTGCGGCACGCCGCCAATTACTTCCCGGCCATCGCCGCCACGCCCACCGCCTTTGTGGTGCCGGCCAACGCGGATGCCACGCCGGATTGGCAGTCAGTCGACAGCTTCATCGGCTCCGGACCGTACGTGGCCGAGAGCCTGGACGACACTCAGTTGGTGCTCTCCGCCAACCAGGAGTACGTGGCCGGTCCGCCTCCTATCGGCGAAGTTGACTGGATCATGCAGACCGACAGCGACAGCGTTGCAGCCTACGCCGATGACCAGGTCGATCTGGCCGGCGTCGGCTCCTTCACCGCCAGCTGGATGGCTTTTGACCCCGATTTCGGACCGGCGTTGCACGAGGCGGCGTCGCTCGACGTTCAGTACTTCGGCTTTGATGCCAGCCAGCCGCCATTCGACGATCCTCGTGTGCGCCGGGCGTTCGCACTGGCCCTTGACCGCAGCCGCCTGGTGCGCCTGGCCGAGGGTTCCAGTGGCGTGCCGGCCTCCAGCGTGGTGCCGCCCGCCCTCTGGCCCGCTGCCCTGCCCGCCGACATGCCGGCCGACCCGCAGGAGGCCCGTCGCCTGCTGAACAAGGCCGGCTACGCCGACCGGGACGACCTTGGCGTCATCACGGTGGCCGACGTCGGCCTGGGCGTTGGTCCGGCAGTGGCGGTCTGGCGCGAGGAGCTGGGCGTCCGGATCAGCGTGGAGGGCATGGACTTCAACGACTACCTGCGCGACCTCGACGGCGAGCCGCCGCAGATCTTCACCATCAATTGGATTGCCGATTACCCGTCCCCGTACGCGCTCTACAGCCTGCTGCTGCTTCCGAATGCCGCCAGCAATTACGGCCAATGGAACGACGAACAGTTCGTCAGCCTGCTGGAGGCGGCTTCCGCCGCCAAGGGGAGTGCGGCCCAGGCGGCCGCGTACGTGGCCGTCGATGCGTACGTCGACGACCAGGCTCCGGTCATTCCGTGGTCGTATCCGACCGGCTGGTGGCTGGTGCGGCCCGGATTGCGCGGGCTGGGCAACCTGACGACCGGGATCCTTGATTTTGGGAGGATCTCGTGGGACGGCTGAACCGCCGACTGGCCGTGGCGCTGCTGCTGAGCGCCCAGGTGCTGGCCGCCACCGCCGGACAGGTGCTGGGCTTCACCGGATTCGGGACTGCCACGGCCGATGCGACTTACGGCCAGCAGATGACGTTCCGTGTCGCTCTGACCGGCGGCGCACCTGCCAAGATGGAGCTGCTGCTGCGTTTCGCGGGCTCTGAGGCGACGCTGGTGGCACCTGTTGAGGCGAGCGGCAGCCAGGCCTCGTACGTGTGGGACGCTGCCCAGCGCTATGTCACGCCCAACACGCGGATTGTGTATCAGTGGCGTGCCACGGACGGCGGCAACGTGTCCCTCAGCCCCGAGCAGACCCTCCTCTACGACGACGATCGGGCAGGTCTCGATTGGCAAGCAGCCGTGATCGGCGACGCGACGGTGCACTGGTACGGCGGCGCGGAGCAGACGGCCCGCCGCTTCGGCGAGCTGACGGCCGACGGCGCGGCACGGGCCGAGGCGCTGCTCGGCCACCAGATGAATGGACCGGTCGACATCTTCGTGTATGACGCCCGCGAGGACTTCTTCGGCGCGCTGGGGCCCGGCGCACGCGAATGGTTCGGCGCCGCTACCTTCCCGCAAATCCGCACCGTCTTCATGTGGCTTGGTGCAGGCTCAAACGATTACCTTGAGACCACCATCGTCCACGAGGTCACCCACGTGGTGTTCCATGACGCAACCGCGAACCCGTTCCACGAGCCGGCCAAGTGGCTGAATGAAGGGCTGGCGACGTGGTCTGAGCGTCGTTCCGCCGAAGACCAGCGCGCGACGGTCGAGTTCGAAGCGCACGGCGGTGGCCTGTTCGCCTTCGACGCCATCGCCTATGACTTCCCATTCGGCACACGCGGCTCGTCGCTCTCCTATGCCATGGGCACGACCATGATCGACATGATCATTGGCCAATATGGTGATGCGGCCATGGCACGCATGGCGGCGGCCTATCGCGGCGGAGCGTCGGACGAGGATGCGCTTGAGGCAGGCACCGGCGTGCCCGCCGAGCGGCTGTTCAACGACTTCTATGCCTCGTTCGGCGTCGATGCCCCGCAGCCGGTGGCACCGGCACCGCTCCTTCCCTCGAACGTGCGCAAGCCCGGCGGCCCTGGTGCGACCGACGGCGGCACCGTGCCGAGCGCCCCCGCTTCGCCAGCGCAGGGAGAACCCGGCGGCCTGGGCTGGGTGCTGGTGGTCGCTGCGCTGATCCTCGTCGTGGTGGTCGGTTTTGCGACCTGGGCAGCGCGCCGTCGGGTGAGCCGGCGGGAGCCGAGATGAGCGCCACCGCACCCCGGCGCGCCATGCCGCGACCGGTGGCCGGCTGGGGCCTCTCGATCGCGATTGCGCTGGCGGTGGTCGGCTTCGTGGGTGCCATGCAGTGGAACAGCTCTCTCGCCCGCAACGAGTTCACCACCTCGGCCCAGCAGGTGCTGGCCGCGCAGGTGGTGGAGCTGGAGGCTGAGCAGCGCGTCCTGCGGAATCAGATCTCCGCCGCGGAGCAGGACGTGCAGCGTTTCCAGGAGGAGTCGACCTCGAGCTCGGCCGCGCTGGATGCGCTGAACCAGCGATTGGCGGTCGCACGGCTCGGGGTGGGCCTGACCGCGGTACGCGGCCCCGGCGTCATCGTCGAGATCGCGGACTCGAAGCGTGTCGTCCCGCAGGGCGAGAACCCGGCCAACTTCATCGTGCTGGTCGACGACCTGCGCGACATCGTGACTGCCCTCTGGGCATCGGGTTCAGAGGCGATCTCGATCAATGGTGAGCGGCTGGTCGCGACCTCTTCCATCTATGGCGTGGGCGCTTCGGTCCTGGTCAACACCGCCTTCCTGTCCCCGCCATTTCGGATCGAGGCCATCGGCAGCGAGGGTCTGCTCGACCGATTCCAGACCCACCCCGCCTTCCTCGGCCGCGTGGCGCGGCGGATCAACTTCTTCGGCCTGGAGTTTGCCAGCCAGGCGTCCGGTGAGCTGACCCTCCCCGCCTTCGTGGGCACCACCCGCTTCCGGTGGGCAGTGCCGGCGGAGGAAGGTTCATGAAGCTGCGCGTGGCCCAGGTCAGCCTCTTCGGGGTGGCGCTGCTGATCGGTGTCCTGCTGGTCGGGCAGCTGCGCTCGCAGGCCCGTCCCACCGAGATCAGCAGCCTGCCGGCTCAGGAGCTGTCGCAGCTGGTCGAGACGCTCGCGGAACGCAACCGCGGCGATGCTCTCGCCCTGTCCGAGCTGCAGGAGACGCTTCGTGAGTACCGCGTGGCTGGTTCACAGGGTCAGAGTCGGCTCGATGTCAGCCGTGAGGACTTGCGGCGCATCGCCGCGTTCGGCGGGCTGGCGGCGGTCGAGGGCCAGGGGATCGTGCTCGACGTGCAGGGCGACCTGGACGCGATCGCGCTCAACGACCTGCTGAACGAGCTGCGCAACGCGGGGGCGGAAGCGCTGGCGGTGGACGATATCCGGATCACCCATCGCTCGGTGGCAGTGCAGGGCGCCACCTCGCTGCTGATCGATGGACTGGAGATCGGTCGCAGCTTCCAGCTGAAGGCGATCGGCTCGCCGGATGGTCTCCTGTCGACCATCGAGCGCCCGGGCGGCATCATTGCTCAGCTGCAGCAGTTCATCTCTGCATCGATCGTGGCCCAACAGTCAGACCAGATCACCTTGCCGGCGACGGGCACCTCGTTGGAGCCGCAGGTCGCGCGGCCGGTCGAGTGAACCCCGCCAGGGCCCGCGCTCGCCTTGACCCTCGCAGCGAGCAGGTCGTAGAGTGGCGCCCGTCTTGCCGATCCGGTGAGCGCGCCGGCGGCACGCGTCATGCGTGCGTCACGGCGTCGACAGCGCGCGCCGTCACCTCCACGGGAGTGCCATGAACGAGCTCATCGACCTCGCCCTGGATGCCGCACAGCGTGCCGGGGCCGGCTACGCCGACATTCGCATCACCGAGCGCGAGACCGAATCCATGACGGTCAAGAACGGGGCGTTGGAGGCGGCCGCCTCCAACCTGTCGATCGGCTTCGGCGTGCGGGTGCTGGTCGATGGCGCGTGGGGCTTCGCCGGCTCCGCGGTCATGACCCGCCCCGAGGTGGAGCGCATCACCCGCGAGGCGATCGACATCGCGCGGGCCAGCAGCCTGGCCTCGGGCCCGCCGGTCGAGCTGGACGACACCCCGCCCCAGGTCGATCGGTATGCCACTCCGCTGCAGGAGGATCCGTTCGCGGTTTCCATTGACGATAAGCTGCGCATCCTGTTCGAGGCAGATGCGGCAATGGCGTCGGTGCCGGGCGTATCGGTCCGCGAGGGGACCGTGGAGGCGGGCCGCGAGCGAAAGACCTTCGCCTCGAGCGAAGGGGCACGCATCGAGCAGGAGCTGACCGAGAGCGGGGCGGGCATCGAGGCCACCGCGGTGAATGCCAACGAGTCACAGGTGCGCAGCTGGCCGAACTCCTCCGGCGGCCAGTTCGTGAGCGGGGGCTTCGAGGCGGTGAGGGCGATGAACCTGCCTGGCAACGGGCAGCGCATCGCCGAGGAGGCCGTGGCATTGCTGACGGCCGAGGACTGCCCATCGGGTCCTATGACGGTCGTCATCGACTCGTCACAGATGGCCCTACAGGTGCACGAGTCCTGCGGCCACCCGATTGAGCTCGACCGCGTGCTCGGCATGGAGGCCAGCTTCGCCGGGACCTCGTTCCTGACGCTCGACAAGCTCGGCCACCTTCGCTACGGCAGCGACGCGGTCAGCATCGACGCCGATGCCACCGCGGCCGGCGGCCTGGGCACGTTTGGCTATGACGACGAAGGGGTGCCGGCCCAGAACGTTCCGATCGTGTCGGCGGGCGATTTCGTGGGCTACCTGACCAGCCGTGAGACCGCCCCGATCATCGGCCGGCGCAGCATGGGCAGCAGCCGTGCGTCCGGCTGGAACGTCATCCCGCTGATCCGGATGACGAACATCAATCTGCGGCCCGGCGAGGCCGGGAGGCTCGAGGATCTGATCGCCGATACCGACGACGGCCTGTTCATCAGCACAAACCGCTCATGGAGCATCGACGACCGGCGCCTGAACTTCCAGTTCGGGACGCAGGTTGGCTGGCGCATCCACGACGGAAAACTTGGCGAAATGGTCAAGAACCCGACCTACACCGGCATCACACCCGAGTTCTGGGGCAGCTGCGACGCCATTTGCGGCCCATCGGAGTGGCGCCTGTGGGGTGTGCCGAACTGCGGCAAGGGCGAGCCGATGCAGACGCATCGCGTCGGCCACGGGGCCAGCCCGGCTCGCTTCCGCAACGTGCAGGTGGGGGTCGGCACGTGGTAGCCACCCACGTCGACCGCAGAGCAGCGCCGGATGAGGCGATCGACCTGGCCCTGCGCCTGGTGCGGGGTGAGGCGGAGGCCCTCTACCTGGCGCGCGACGCCGCCCTGACCCGCTTTGCGGCCTCGCGCATCCACCAGAACGTCAGTGAGCACGACGCCAGCCTGCGCGTCCGCGTCATCGACGACGGTCGCACCGGAGTGGCCAGCACCAACCGCCTTGACGACCAGGGTATCGCCGAGGTCGTGGCGCGGGCCACCGAGATCTGTCGCCGCTCGGCCCCGAATCCTGACCCGACCCCGCTGGCCCCGGCGGAAGCGGGCTGCGGAGAGAGCGATCTCGGGTTCGTGGCCACCACCGCCGACGCCGAGCCGGATCGCCGCGCCGAAGGTGCGCGGGCAGTCATCGCCGCTGCCCAATCAGACGACCTGGTGGCCAGCGGGGCATTTTCGACCGAGGCTTCCACGATCGCGATCGCCAACACCAACGGGCTCCGCTCTCGGCACACGACCACGCAGGCCAAGCTGCTGACGGTGATGACCGGCCCCGACCGCGCCTCGGGCTATGCCCAGGCCATCTCCACCGACATCGGTGCCATCGACGCCGGCGCCGTCGGCGCCGAAGCCGCTGACAAGGCGGTGCGCTCGATTGGCGCCACTGACCTGGAGCCGGGTGCGTACGACGTGATCCTGGAGGAGTACGCCGTCCAGACTGTCCTCGAATACCTCAGCTATGCCGGCTTCTCCGCCCTCGCCGTGGAGGAGGGACGCTCGTTCATGGAGCTCGGCAAGCAGGTGATGGGTCCCAACGTGAGCATCTGGGACGACGGCGCGGATACGACCGGCCTGCCGTCGGCCACCGACTTCGAGGGCGTCGCCAAGCAGCGCGTCGACCTGGTGACCGATGGGGTGGCCAGCGCCCTCGTGCACGATTCTGCGACTGCCCGCCGGGCCGGCGTGCCGTCGACCGGCCACGCGCTGCCGGCGCCGAACACCTTCGGTCCCATGGCCTGGAACCTGTTCATGGCTCCCGGCTCAAGCTCGAAGGACGCCATGCTGGCCTCCATCGACCGCGGCGTGTGGGTGACTCGCTTCCACTACGTGAACATCGTCCATCCGCGCAAGGCGGTGCTGACCGGCATGACCAAGGACGGCACCTTCCTGATCGAGAACGGGCGCATCGTTCGCCCGATCCGCAACCTGCGCTTCACCGAGGAGATTCCCGCCGCCTTCAGCCGCATCCAGGCGATCGGCGCCGAGACCCGGGTGGTGGGAGCGGAGTACAGCGGCATCAATGCGCGTGTCCCGGCGCTGCGCATCGGCGCCTTCGCCTTCACCGGTGCGACCGCAGCGGAGTCCGGGGTGTGACGGTGGCAGCCGTCGAGCTGCGCATCGGCGACCTGATTCGGCTCCGCAAGGCACATCCCTGCGGTAGCCGCGAGTGGCGGGTGCAGCGCGTTGGCGCCGATATCGGCCTGGTGTGCGCCGGGTGCGGGCACCGCATCCTGATGGACCGCCTGGACGTGGAGCGCCGCTATAGCGGGCTGCTCGAGCGCGGCCCTGAGGCGGACGGATGACCCACCTGGAGCTGCCGCAGGATATCGGCAGCCAGGATCTGGCGGAGGCCGGCAACGTCTTCGGCAACCGCAGCTTCGTCCTGCTGTGGACCGCGCAGCTGCTCAGCCAGCTGGCCAGCAACATGGTGCTCGCCGCGCTGATGGCCACAGTCTTCCTGGCGACCGGGTCCAATTCGGCGAACGCCGTGTTGATCCTGACCTTCCTGGTGCCGGCGGTCGCGTTCAGTGCTGTGGCCGGCGTGTTCGTGGAGCGCAGCGATGCGCGACTGATCATGCTCGGCGCCAACATCCTCCGGGCGATCGGCGTGGTGCTGTTCATCTTCGTGGGCAGCCACGTCGCCCTGATCCTGATCATCAACCTGTTCATTGCCACGGTGACGGCCTTCTTCGTGCCAGCCGAGCTGACCGCCATCCCTCGCATCGTCGAGCGGCGCCATCTGATGGCCGCCAACTCGATCTTCGTGCTGACCGTGAATGCCACCTTCGCCATCGGCTTCGGCTTCCTCGGACCCTCGCTGCTGATCGCAGGTGGCGCGAACGTCGTGTTCGTGGTGGTGGCAGTCATGTTCGGGCTGGCCGCCGCCGCCATCATCCCCCTGTCCGGGGTTCCCCCTGAGCGCGCCGAGCTGCCAGCGGCCGGAACGGCGGTGCATGCCCTGCGCGCCGTGTTCGACCAGGTCACGGAAGGTATCCAGTTCGTGCGCGCCCATCGGCAGATTGCCTGGTCGCTGGCCTACCTGGGCATTGCGGCCAGCCTGATCGGCGTGATGGGCGCCATCGGTCCAGGTTTCGCCACCGACATCCTTCTCCTGCGACCGCAGGACTTCTTCTTCGTGATGGGACCTGCCGGGCTGGGCGCAGTCATCGGCATCCTGTTTCTGAATGCGTATGGCCGTGCGATTCCGCGCCGCCTGGTCATCGACCTGGGCCTGGTGGCGATGGGTGTCACCCTCATCGGCCTGGCGCTGGTCAAGCCGATCACCAGCCTCCTGGGCCCCGCTTTCCAACCGATCCAGAGCGGCCTGCCAGATGCTCTGGCCCCGGTCGTGTCCCTGATCGCGCTGGTGGTGGTCATCGCCCTCACTGCCGGGATCGAGTACGCATTCGTGGCCATTCCATCGCAGACCGCCCTCCAGGAGGAGCTGCCGGAAGGGGTGCGAGGGCGGATCTTCGGGATCCTGAACACGCTGTTGTCGGTCGCTTCCTTCCTGCCGGTGCTGGTTGCGCCTGCTGCGGCTGACCTGCTGAACATCCTGTTCAAGGGGGCCGGGATTCCAGTTGTCATGGGCATCCTGGGCCTGGCCACGCTGGTCGCCGGGGTCGCCTCGTGGCGCCACAACGTCCGGGTGGGGCTGCATCGAACGCAGTCGCCGGGTGGGGGACTGGCAGGAGAGGATGCGGAGTAGGCTCCTGGCCGGAGCCCTCCTCGTCGCCTCTGCGCTCATTGCCTGGCTGGCGATCAGCTCCACCCTGGTGGCGCGCCTGCTCCAGGCGTCGATCGCACTGTCGATGCTGTACGTCGGCTACCTGGCCTGGCGTGGTTGGCGCGTGATGGACGCGGCCCTGCGAGTCTCCCCACCTGTCGACACGCCAGCGGCGCGTGAATGGGTCACCGTGCTTGTCCCTGCAGCCAATGAGGCGGCGGTGATCGCCGATGTCGTGGCCGATCTGGTCGACCAGGACTATGCCGATGCATCCGGTAGACGCTTCGACGTGCTGGTGGTGGACGATGGCTCGACCGATGGCACCGGCGCGGCGGCCGAGGCCGTGGTCGGCTCAGCGTCCGACACACTGCAGGTGCTGCGTCGAGAGCCTGATCACGTGCCCAGGACCAAGGGCGCCGTGCTGGCCTGGGCGCAGCCCCACGTCCGCGGAGAGGTGATTGCCGTGGTGGACGCCGATTCCCGCGTCGCACCGAGCTTCCTGTCGCTCGCGATGCGCGCCTGGACGCGCGATCCGCAGGCGGCCGCGCTGCAGGCCCAGCGTCGGGCGATCAACCGTTCGAGAAGCTGGCTGGCAGCTGCCCAGGACGAGGAGCAGCTGATGGACATGGCCAGCCAGTGCGGCCGCTGGGCAACCGATGGCACCGCCGAGCTTCGTGGCAACGGCATGTTCGTGCGTCGAGCGGCGCTGGAGGCGGCAGGGGGCTGGTCGCCCGTGGCCCTGACGGAGGACCTGGACCTGGCCACCCGGCTGACCGCACGGGGCGAGCGAGTGACGCTGGCCCCCGAGGCAGCCGTGGAAGAGCAGGCGGTGGAGTCGATTTCCGTGCTGTGGCGACAACGCATGCGCTGGGCAGAGGGCAGCCTGCGGCGCCTGATCGAGCTGGGTCCTGGGCTGGTCGCCAACAACGGCCTGCCATTCGGTCGACGGCTTGACTTCGTGCTGTTCGTAGGCGAGTTCCTGATCCCACCCCTGTTCGTGACCTCGATCGTGGGCAGCCTGATCACCGTGCTGCTGCCGGACCCTGCGGACTGGACCGTGCCTGCCAGCCTCTTCCTGGGATACGGGCTGGGGTCGTATCTGCTGGCGCTGGGTGGCCTGGCCGCCGGCGGCGAGCGGCCGCTGGTGTTGATTGGCCGCAGCCTGCGCGGCGCACTCTTCCTGTCGCATTGGCTGCTGGTCGTGCCGGCAGCCCTGCTGCGCATCACCCTGGCGCGCCCGACCGCGCACTTCGACCGTACCCCGCGGCTCCCCAACAGACCCTGACCATGGACCGATGAGCCCACCGCGCGCCAGCACAGTGGTCAGCGGCCAGGTCCTGCTCGCGGCGGGGAGAAACGGGGTGCAGACGGCCGAGGCGATCGGCCTGGCGGACGGGCGGGTCGTGAGTGCCGGTTCGCGAGCGGACGTGCTGGCTGCCGCGGCCGCCGGCGCCCGGTTGATCGATTTCGGGCCGGCCGCGGTCGTTCCCGGCCTGCACGACTTCCACCTGCACCTGGTCGGCATGGCCCGCGCCCGCCGCGAGGTGTCCCTCGACTCGTCCGCCGACTTCGAGGCGGCGCTGGGAGCAATTCATTCTGCTGCCGATCGGCTCGCTGCCGATGCGTGGCTACGCGGCCGTGGCTGGCACGAGGCAGCGCTCCCCGCCGGAGAGCTGGAGCGCCTCCGTGCCATCATCGGGCAGCGTCCCGCCCTGATCTACAGCCACGATGGGCACTCCGCCTGGGCGTCGCCGATGGCCCTGCAGCGTGCCGGAATCGACGCCGCCACCCCGGACCCGCCCGGCGGCAGGTTGGAGCGCGGCGCGGACGGCACGCCAACCGGGATCCTGCGTGAGCGCGCCACGGACCTGGTGGAGCCGGTCGCCGAGCGCGTGGTGGGTGAGGAGCTTGACCGCGCCCTGGGCGAGACGGTTGCCGAGCTGGCGGCGCTCGGAATCACCGGCGTGGTCGATGCCGGTGACCCCGCGGCCGACAACGGGTTGGGAGCCTACGCGGCGCTGGGCGATCGTGCCGCCGCCCTGTTGGCCGCCGACCATCTCGACGGTCGACTGCGACTGACGGTGAACCTCCCGGCGTCGGCAATCGGTGCTGCGTCGGACCTTGGTCTGCGCACCGGTCAGTTGCTTCCTGGGACGAGCACCGTGCGGGTAGGGTGGGCGAAGGCCTTCATGGACGGCGCCCTGGGCTCGCGGACCGCCGCGGTGTTCGAGCCGTACTCCTGCGGCCCGGCGGGGGAGACGGGCATCACCCGCCTGTCCGACGCTGAGCTGGATGCCATCCTGGCGGCCGGGCGCGCAGCGCGCATCGCCGTGGCAGTCCACGCGATCGGTGACCGCGGCGTGGCAACCGTCCTTGACGCCATCGAACGCGCAACGCCTCGCGACAACAGTATGCCGCCCGACCGGATCGAGCACCTGCAGCTGATGCGGCCATCAGACATGTCCCGCCTGGCCGCGCGCGACGTGACTGCCAGCCTGCAGCCGATCCATTGCGCATCGGACCGATTATTGGTCGATGCCTGCTGGACCAGCCGCGCGGCGCAGGCCTACCCGTGGCGCTCGCTGCTGGACGCTGGTACCAACCTGGCCTTCGGGTCCGATGCACCGATCGAATCCGCGAATCCGTGGCACGGCATCTTCGCCGCGCTGCACCGCCGCCGCCCGCGCGACGGGACTCCCGACTGGCATCCGGAGCAGGCGCTGGATATCAGCGCCGCCATCGGCGGCTACACCGCGGGCCCGGCGACAGCCGCCGGCCTGGCCGACGAAGGCCATCTGCGTCCGGGCGCCCACGCCGACCTGGCGATCCTGAACGTGGACCTCGGCACCCTCCTGCGCGGCGATGAGGCGCTGGACACCGTGCGTTCGGAGCTGACGCTGGTGGCAGGCATGGAGGTCCATCGGTCCTGACAGAAATCGGCTGTGCCGTCCAGCGAGCAAGCGTAGGATGCCGCCTAGTCGGGGGGTCCGAGCGGCGACGTTACGGAGGTAGCGATGGCGGACGGGGACGATAAGGCGTTCCGTATCGATGAGGATCAGCAGCGTCCGGTAGGGCCAGGGCCCGCGTCCTCATCATTCGATCCCACTCGCCTCGACTTCGGCCACTACGCCGGCCACAAGATCGAGGATCTGGCGCACTCGGATCCCGATTATCTGCGCTGGCTGGAGCGCCACGCCTCCGGCGTGCGCTATCGGGCCGAGATCCATCGAGTGCTGGGCGTGGTGCCGCGCTCGACCGACTGGGAGCGCTAGCCACCTCACCTGCGATGGCGCCGGCGGCCGTCCCCGGAGCACGCGCCATGCCACCCTACGCATGAATGGACGGTGACAGCCGGCCCGCACCCCGCCGTCAGGAGCGTCTCCTGGCGATCCTTCGCCGCCCGCTCGACCGGTTCCTGCCCGCCGGCGGGGCGCTGATCTCGGTCCTGTTCTTCGGCAGCTACGTGATGGGCCTGCTGCGCGATCGGCTATTCGCGCGCACCTTCGGCGCGGGCCTGGAGCTTGACGCCTATAACGCAGCCTTCACCCTGCCGGAGCTGCTGCTGGACGTGCTGGTGGCGAGTGGGCTGGCGGCGCCGTTCATCCCCATCTTCCTGCAGCTGCGCCAGCGGGGAGACGAACCGGCCAACGAATTCGGCCAGAGCATCTTCACTGGGGCAGTGGTGATCATGACCGCCGTGGCGGTCGCCCTCTTCATCCTCGCCCCCCAGATCACCTCGCTCATCGCCCCGCGCTACGAGGGGGCGCAGCGCGAGACCTACGTCGCCCTGTTCCGGATCATGCTCCTGACCCCCATCCTCTTCGCGGCCTCGCTCACCCTGGGTGAGGTGCTGCTTGCCGAACGGCGATTCCTGGCCTACGGCTCAGCGTCGCTGCTCTACAACGCCGGCATCGTCATGGGCACGCTGGCCCTGAGCGGCCCCTTCGGCATCTTTGGCGCGGCGTGGGGCGCGGTGCTGGGCGCGATGCTGCACCTGGCGGTCCGGTTGTGGGGACTGCGCGGCAGCACCTACCGCGTCCGCCTGCGCTTCCGCGACAGCGCATCGGTTCGCACCTTCATGCGCCTGATGCTGCCCAAGATGGCCAGCCATCCGGTGGAGCCGATGACGTTCCTCTTCTTCACCGCCATCGCCACTGGGTTGGGAGCTGGCAGCGTCTCGGCCGTCAGCTTCGCCCGCAACTTCCAGAGCGTGCCGGTCACTGTCATTGGCGTGGCGTTGGCCCTTGCTGCGTTCCCTGCGCTCTCCGCCTCGTGGGCGGCCGGTGACCGCCCCGGGTTCATGCGCGGCCTGGCGCGCGACACCCTGACCATCACCGTGCTGACCACCGGTGCCGCGCTGGTGCTGTACTTGCTCTCCGAGCTCGTCATACGCCTGTTCCTGGGCGGCGGCGAATTCGATGCGGCTGACGTCACGCTCACCGCGATGACGCTCTCGGCATTCGCCATCTCCATCCCCTTCGAGAGCCTGACGCACCTGCTCAGCCGCGCAATTTACGCTACCCGCCATACCGTCCTGCAGGTCATCTCGTCGCTGACCGGCTTCGGCGTGACCGTGGCCGCTACGCTCTGGCTGCTCGAGCCGTTGGGCGTGACCGCCCTGCCGATCGGCTTCGCCATCGGCTCGGCCGTGAAGGTCATCCTGTTGGCGGCCTCGTTGGCGATCAGGCTGCGCCGATTCGGCGCGGAGGCTGGTGCGGCGGCAGGGAACTAGCGGGTGGGGATGACCACCACGAACTTGCCGTCACGGTCCGGATAGGCACCCTCCGGACGGGACCAGCCGATGAAGTTCCTCTTCATCTCCTCGGAATCCTCGAGATTGCCGGGCGGATCCGATGGCCCCCAGATGCTCGACACCCGCGGATACCACGGATCCAGGATGTACAGCCCGCTGACGCGCGCGTTGGCGAAGATGGTCGGGTCGGCGTCCGCGCGATAGCCGGTCATGATCCAGGTATGGGCGCCCCACCAGGGCAGCAGCACCACCGGCTTGTGGGTCTCCGTCAGGGCGCTGGCCGCATCATGCATCGCGTCGACGCGCGACGCGTAGGCGCGGACCTCGTAGCCCTTGACGCCGTAGGCCGACAGGGCCAGCGAGATCGCTGCCGGCCCCCAGCCGCCGTTGTGGCTGTCATCCCAGCTCTCCCATTCGCCGATGCGAGCGGCCAGCTCATTCTGGAACTCGGCGGACGTGTTGCCCCGCCCCAGGATGGTGAGGACCATCTGCGTGCCGGCGACCGCACACATCTTGTCGGTGAGCTCCGATGCGAAGACCGCCTGCGGATTGCTGACGATGGTGTAGTCGACTGCGGTCCGCACTGGGCGCGGGGTGGGTGAAACGGTCTCGGCGGCGGAGGGGGTGGGCGGATCGACGGGCGTCTGCGTCGCGTCCGGGGTGACGGTCGCGCTGGGAAAGGGCGTCACCACGATGGTGGGCAGCGTGTCGCGGTGCGGCGCCGGGTGCAGGATGACCCCCAGGCGCGCCATCATCCGGTCGAAGCGATCGCCGGCGCCCAGCGTGTTGGTCCAGACGGCTGTGCCGCCCATGCCGACCATGACGGCAACGACCAGCAGCGCCAACCTCCAACGCCATCTCAATCGATGCATCGACGAACCCGATCCCTCCCTGCGCGTGCCAGCGACGCGACACCAAAAGGACGCCACCGCCAGGCGCGCGGTTACAGTCTCGCCCAGGCCGCGCCGTTGCGCGAGTTGGTGGCAAACTCCCACGACGCGCGAATAGGAGAACTGATGGACTCTGTGACCTCCGACGACGGCACCACGATCGCCTATGAGCGGATAGGCGACGGGCCGGCCGTGATCCTGCTGCCTGGCGGTTCTGTCGACCGCGGATCGAATGCGACGCTGGCCGCAGAGCTGGCGCGCGACTTCACCGTCTTCAACGTGGACCGCCGCGGCCGCGGCGACTCGACCGACACACTGCCGTATGCCGTCGATCGCGAGATCGAGGACATCACCGCAGTCATCGTGGCGGCTGGCGGATCGGCCCACCTGTATGGCTCGTCGTCGGGAGCCGCGCTGGCCATGGAGGCGGCGGCGGCCGGGGCACCGGTTTCCAAGCTTGCGATGTGGGAGCCACCCTACTTCCTGAATCCCCGCCCCGAACTGGCCGACGCCGCCCGCGTCTTCCACGACCTGGTGGCGGCGGGTAAGCGTGACGAGGCGGCCGAGTACTTCATGGGCACGGTGGTGGGCATGCCGGCCGAGTTCGTGGCCGGTGCACGCCAGTCGCCTTGGTGGCCGGGCCAGGTGAAGATCGCGCACACGCTCGAGTACGACGCCACCGTGATGGGCGACTACCGTATCCCGGAGGACAGGGCGCGGTCCGTCGGCGTTCCGGCAATCATCGTCGACGGCGGCGCGAGCTTCCCGGGCATGCACGAGACGGCCGATCGGCTCGCGGAGCTGATCCCAAATGCGCAGCGTGCGACGCTGGAGGGTCAGCAGCACAACGTCGACGCGGCCACGCTGGCGCCGGTGCTGCGTGACTTCCTCCAGAGCTAGCGAATCTCCGATGCGATTCCACACCACCATCCTGCAGGGCGACAAGACCGCAACGGGCATCCGCATTCCGGATGAGATCGTGGAGGCCCTGGGTTCCGGCAGGCGCCCGGCGGTCACCATCACCATCAACGGCTACACGTACCGCAGCAGCATTGCGGTCCTGGGCGGTGCGTACATGGTCGGGGTGAACGCCGACAACCGTGTCGGCGCGGGCGTCGTGGGTGGGGACGAGGTGGACGTCGAGATCGAGCTGGACACCGCCCCGCGGGAGGTCAGCGTGCCCGAGGACTTTGCCGCTGCCCTGGACGCCGCGCCCGCAGCGCGACGAACGTTCGATGGCCTGTCCTACAGCAACAAGTCGTGGCACGTCCTGTCGATCAACGGCGCAAAGGCCGATGAGACACGCCGGCGCAGGATCGCCAAGTCGGTCGCGGGGCTGAAGGAGGGTCGCGTCCGCTGACCGGCCGGCCCTGCGGCCGCATCGACAGAGGAGGAGGAGAATGCATGAACCCGAATAGCATCGCGATCGGATCCGAGGATCCTCGGCGGCGCTAAGAGAGGATCCGCCGGAACCCGACGGATCCTCTCTCTGAGAAACGCTGGAGCGTTCGGTTACTCCTCACCCTCGAACTGGTGATCCGCGTTCGGATCGTTCGGGTCGTCCGCGTGGCCGCCGGGACCATCGGCCTCGGCAGCGGCACTCTCGGCCTCGGCACCGGCGGCCTCCGCCGGCGAGTCAGGCGTGGTCTGGTCGCCTTCCTGGATGGTATCGGTGTCCGGCGCACCTGCCGGCTCTTCGGCTTTCACTGCCGGTGGACTGGCCGGGGCAGGGTGGGTGTTGGCCATCGCCGTGCTAACGCCGGCGATCAACAGCGCGCCGAGCGCGGCCACGAGCGGGTCTCGCATTCGCTTGAGATTCATAGGTTGTATTCCTCTCTGTGTGTCGCCTCTGTGTGTGGCCGACTGCCTTGCCGGCCTGGTGCAACCAGCATCGATGCAAACCCATGAGCCGATGGTTAATGGCTTGTCTCGCCTGATTCATATTCAGCTCACACTGGACCCGTGGCGGACGCCCAATTCATCTGGGGTTCATATCTGCTGCGCAACCATTCCGGCATGGTCGAGCCCGGATTGAACGTCGGATGAAGATCCTTCTGCTGGAAGATGACGTGCGGCTCAGCGGTCTCCTGCTGCGCGGCCTGCGGCGCGAGGGGCACACGGCTGATCATGCGGCCAGTATCGAGGACGGCCGCTGGCTGGCCACCGAGTCCGCCTACGACGTGATGATCTTTGACGTCATGCTGCCGGATGGCGACGGCTATGCCCTCTGCCGCGATCTCCGTGCGGCCGGGCGCTGGTCGCCGGTGCTGTTCCTGACCGCGCGCGATGCCGTCGAAGACCGCGTCCGTGGCCTCGATGCTGGCGGCGATGACTACCTGGTCAAACCGTTCGCCTTCACCGAGCTGCTCGCCCGCCTGCGGGCGCTGACTCGGCGCGGGACCGTGGAGCGCCCCACCGTGCTAGAGATCGGCGACCTCGAGATCGATCCGGCTGCACATCGCGCCCGAGCGGGTGCCCGCGATCTGGACCTCACGTCGCGCCAGTTCACCCTGCTCGAGCTCTTCGCTCGCCAGGCCGATGCCGTGCTCAGCCGCAGCGCGATCCTTGACCAGGCGTGGGATTGGGCCTTCGACGGGTCGCCGCGCATCATCGATGTCTACGTGCGCTCGTTGCGCGAGGCCCTTGGTGAGGGGCCGCGACGGCCACGGATCGAGACGGTGCGGGGGGCCGGCTACGTGCTGCGCTCCCCGGCGACCGCATCTCGCTCATGACGATCCGAAGGCGCATCGCGCTCGCGTATGGCCTTGCTGTGGCCGTGACCATCGCCGTCCTGGGCCTCGTCGTCTGGTGGCAGTTCGGGATCGCGCTACGGACTTCCCTCGAGCAACGGCTCGAAACGCGGCTGGCGGCTGTCAAGACCTCCCTCGAAAATAACGGCCAGGCGGGCCTCCAGGATGGTGATCAGCAGGGTGATCTTTTCGTGCTGCTGCTGGCTGCGGATGGGACGCGCCTGGACGCCAGTGCCAACGCTCCGGCGCAGTTGAGCGTTGCCGCGCCGGGGACTCGTATGCAGGAGGTCTCCGTCGGTGGGCGTCGGTTCCTGATAATCGTCGATCAACCGTCGGGTGGACTGCAGATCGTGGCCGGCGCCGACCTGGTCCCCAACGAGCGCTTGCAGGCCAGCCTGGCGGGGCTGCTGGGGGTCGGAGGCGCGCTGGCTGCCATCCTCTCCGTGGCAGGTGGTTGGTGGCTCGCGGGTCGTACCCTGCGGCCAGTGGCCGCAATGACCGCCGATGCCGCGGCCATCGACGCAAGTGACCTCGACCGCCGCCTGCCCGAGCCCTCGCGGCTTGATGAGTTGGGCGTGTTGGCTCGCACCCTGAACGGCATGCTCGAGCGGATCGGCGAAACGGTCAAGCGCCAGCGCGCGTTCGTGGCCGCCGCCTCGCATGACCTGCGCACGCCGCTCACGGCCCTGCAAACCGAGCTTGAACTGGTTGACCGGCCCGATGCGGCGCCGGATGAGTTGCTGGCGGCGATCAGGGCCGCGCGTGGCGATGCAACGCGACTCGGCGAGCTGGCCGCTGATCTCCTGCAGCTGGCGACGGTCTCGAGCGGAGGTCGGCAGCTGCTGCTCACCGACGTCAAGCTGGTCGACCTGGTTACCACGGTACTGCGTCACGTCGCGCCGGTCGCCGACCAGGCCGGCGTGCGCGTCCGCGGCACCGTCGACAACGACATCGTGCGCCTCGATCGCGTTCGAATCGAGCAGGCCCTCACCAACCTGGTCGTCAACGCGGTGACGTATTCGTCGCGCGGCGGCGAGGTCGAGGTCAGGTCCGCTCCCGAATCCGCTGGCGCGCGCGCGATTGCCATCGAGGTGCTTGATCGCGGCCCTGGCATTCCCACTGGTGAGCGCGAGGCGATCTTCGAACCCTTCCGGCGCGGCACCGGGGCCCGCGGCAATGGGGCCGGGTTAGGCCTCGCGACGGTCCGGGCGGCCGTCGAGGCCCACGGCGGCACCGTAGCCGTAGAGGACCGCCCAGGCGGAGGAGCGGTCTTCCGCATCGGCCTCGTTGAAGCCCGTAGCTGAAAGGCGGCAGAGGTCGTACAGTTGCATGGCTGAGTGCGCTGTGGTCAACTCGTTCTTCGAGCCGATCCCCAACATGTCCAATCGGACCCCGTGCTCGGCAGAATCGATGGGCGGCTAGCTCAGCTGGTTAGAGCACTTGCTTGACATGCATCGGCCGCCGAGCGCTGTGCTAACGAGCGTGGGGGAGCGAGCGTAAATGGCACAGTTATGTAACATTCGCCCGCCGCCGTCGGCACCGTAGTCCGGCCTAGCCCTTGCCGCGCGTGTACGCCTCCCACCTGGCACGGGCCTCCTCGGCCGTCATCTGCCGCATATCACCTTCCGGGAGGCCAACGGTGTAGAGCAGCCTGGTCACGAGCCAGCCCGGGATGGGTTCCGGCCGGTCCTCGCTCGCGGCTTCCTCATTGGTTGCACGTCCCGCAAGCACGTCGCGGAAGTGCTCCATCGTGGTGCGCAGCTGGTCGCGCAGGATGTGGCTGAACAGGTCTGCTCCGATCTCCTCGCCGAGCGCGTGCGACACCTTGGTTCGCAGCACGGTGCCGTCGGGCAGGGTCTTGCGGTAGCGCCAATGGTCGCCGACCCGTCGCCGACCGCGGGCGAGGTTGGGGATCTCCTCCCAGTCGCCATCCCGCTCGAGATAGGTCTTCAGGTCGCGGAAGGTCGGCAACGTGACCGCTCAGCGAGGCTCGTCGGTTTCCGCGAACAGCGCCTCTGACAGCTGCTCATCGTCGAGCAGCATCGCCCGCACAAGCCACGGAGCATGGGGCCGATGATTGGTGGCGGTTCGCAACCGCTCGTCGGCCAGGTACTCCTCCAGGTACTGGCGCACCTCGTCGATGAGGTCTCCCCGGGCCGATGCGAAGTCGGCGCCTCGACCCCATATCTCCAGCTCCGGCAGCCAGATCGAGACGCCCTGCGGCTCGAAGTACACGGCGGGGTGGAAGCCGAACGGCTCGGTCAGCGCAAGGAGGTCGTCGTGCCCAATCAGGACCGCCTCTCCGGACCGGCGCCGCGCAATGCGGGTCGGTGCGTGAGCGATCGCGGCGTCGAAGATGTCGGCGAACGCGTTGCGCGCCTCGGAGTAGATGACTGCGGTCATGGCCGCATCGTCCCGCCAAGTTGTCACGTTGTCAAGTTGTCAAGTGCCTTAGGT
Organism: Chloroflexota bacterium; assembly: GCA_040002615.1. Taxonomy (GTDB): domain Bacteria; phylum Chloroflexota; class Limnocylindria; order QHBO01; family QHBO01; genus DASSCW01. The sequence goes on from JBDUEE010000194.1 coordinate 28,378, forward strand.
CGACATCGGAGACGCGCTCTCGACGAGCGAGCACTCGGCCGGCTCGCGGCTCCCGTCGATCGGCCGAGCGGCGCTCGCCCTTGGTGGCTGGGCTGGCTCGGTCCACGGCCCATTGAAAAAGGGGGGCTCGTCCGCTCCTCATACCGGTTGCAGCGTCGGTCTGGACCCGCGGCTGGAGGCCCGCACCCGGACTACCGGGCTCTGGTACGGGGCCGAACGGCAACCCGTGGCGCCATCTCGTCGCTGGCCGGCCGATGATCACGGCGACTTGAACGTCCCCGCCTGACGGCCCCGCGGATCGGCGGGGCCGGATCAAGAGCTTGTCAGCCATCGGCGGCAAGGTGCCGCGGCGCTCAAAATCGAGGCTGGATCGACTAGGCAGTTTGCCCGGTTCCCGCATCTGTAAGGTGTGACGAGCTTGCAGCCGATCGCAGCCAGCAGTAGCCACGCGAGCCCCGTC
>JBDUEE010000195.1:0-1522 GCA_040002615.1 Chloroflexota bacterium
ACCCGCGACATTCTGCTTGGGAAGCAGACACTCTGCCAGCTGAGTTACTCCCGCAGCGCCAGCCGATTCTAGCAAGCGGTCAGGACTGCGCCAACGTCCGGGCGAACTCCGGGCGTGCCGGATGTCAGAATTGGACCGATGCGCGTCTCCGCCAAGGCCGATTACGCCCTGCGTGCCGTTGCCGAGCTGGCCGCCGCCGAGGCTGGGCCGCTCAAGCGCGAGCGGATCGCGGCTGCGCAGCGGATCCCGATGGACTACCTCGAGAACATCCTGCTGGAGCTCAAGCACGTCGGCATCGTTCAGAGCCAGCGCGGCGCCGCCGGCGGGTTCCGACTGGCGCGGCCGCCCGACGAGATCAGCCTGGCCGACGTGATCCGAGCGGTGGATGGGCCGATGGCCAACGTGCGCGGCTCCAGGCCGGAAGAGGTGGAATACCTGGGGCCGGCGGTCCACCTGCGCGACGTCTGGATCGCGGTGCGCGCCAGCCTCCGCGAGCTGCTGGAGACGACATCGGTCCAGGACCTCATCGACGGCACGCTGCCAGCCCGCATGGACGAGCTGACGCGCGCGCCGGAGGCCTGGGTCTCGCTGGGTCGCGTGCGCGGCTCGCGACACGGCGGGGGAGCGGCCTCGGGCTAGTCGCTGGCCTCGAGGAGGCCCCAGCGCCGGCGGATCGCAGTGTCCAGCCGGCCGAAGAGGACCGCGTCGACCACGATGCCGATGACCAGGATCACGATCATCGTAGCCATCAGCCCGCGCGCATCGTTCAGCTCGCGCGACAGCGAGAGGCGCACGCCCAGGGCCGGCTGCTGCGCGATGATCACCAGCAGCTCGCCGGCCATCAGCGAGCGCCAGGCGAAGGCCCAGGCCTGCTTCATGCCGCCGATGAACGACGGCAGCGAGGCGGGCATCACCACGAAGCGGTAGGAATCGATTCCGCGCGCGCCCATTACCTGGCCGGCCCGCAGCAGGATGCGGGGCACGTGGTCGACGCCGGCGATGAGGCCGTTGGCCACCGACGGCGCCGCGCCCAGGACCACCACGAACAGGATCGCCTGCTCGTTCAGCCCGAACAGCAGGATGGCGAGCGGGAACCAGGCGATGGAGGGCATGGTCTGCAGGCCGGTGATCAGCGACGCGATCGCGGTCCGCAAGACCTGCCAGCGCACGATGGCCAGGCCGACCAGGCTGCCGATCAGCAGGGCCAGCCCGAAGCCGACCGCTATGCGCCGCAGCGTTGTGCCGATCGCGGTCAGCAGGCTGGAATCGGTGAGATCGTGGAGCAGCCGCTCTCCGACGGCGAGAGGCCCGGGCAGCACGTAGGCCGGCTTGACGCCGCTCAGCACCACAAGCTGCCAGACGGCAATGACCACGCCCACGGCCGCGAGCTGCGGCCAGGTCGAGCGCCAGATGCGCCACGGCAGCGTCTGGCGTGGCGCGATAGGCAGGTCGAGAGCGTCTATCCCGGCGAGCTCGAGGTCGCCGTCCTTCTCGTCAATCTGCCGCATGGCTGCGAACCTCC
>JBDUEE010000196.1:0-11183 GCA_040002615.1 Chloroflexota bacterium
TCGCGCTCGCTCACCCCGAACCGCCACAGCGTGTGGCGAAGCAGCTCGTTGCCAAGCTCGCGCTCGGCGGTGATCACACGAGCCACGCCCATGCGCTGCAGCTCCGCCTCTTCCTGCGCGGAGTGGGCCCGGGCAACCACGTGCAGCCGCGAATTGCGCTGCAGGCCATAGCGCGCGGCCTGGGTGGTGGCCAATGCATCATTGATCGCGATGACCATGGTGCTGGCGCGCTCGATCTCTGCAGCGTCCAGGATCGTGGGCGTGGATCCGTCCCCGTAGATCAGCGGGGTGCCGGCCTGCAGCGCCTTGCGAACCATCGGGTAGTCGGCGTCGATCGCCACCCATGGAATGGAGCGCGCCTCCAGCACTCGAGCCACGGTGCGGCCGACGGCGCCGAAGCCGATCAGCACGACATGGCGACGCATGCCCCCGCGCGACAGCATGATCTCGCGCGGGCCAGACGCAGAGCGGCGATCCAGCCAGCTGCCCGCTCCGGCTGCTGCCCGGGCGACGGGCGCGGCAACCAGGATCGAGATGACCACGGCCCCCATCGCCTGGCTGAACGTGTCGCGGTCGAGGGCGCCCAGCTGCAGGCCCACCGTGGCGAGCACGAAGCTGAACTCGCCGCTCTGCGCCAGCAGGCCGGCGGTGCGCAGCGCGGTGCCGTTTGGCTGTCCGCCGGCGCGCAGGATGGCCGCGATCGGCAATCCCTTGGCCAGCAGGATCAGCAGCAGCACGGTAAGCACCATCGGCCACCCGGCCAGCAGGGCCGCCGGCTCCAACAGGATGCCAACCGAGACGAAGAAGATGGTGGCGAACAGCTCCCGCAGCGGGACCACCTCCCCCAGGACGCTGGCGGCAAGATCCGACTCGGCCAGCGCCAGCCCGGCGATGAAGGCGCCCAGCGCGACCGATACGCCAACCTGCTGAGCCAATGCAGCGGTCCCGATCGCCACCACCGCCACTGCCACGATGAACAGCTCTCTCGAGCCGAGCAGCGCCACCCGTCCGAGTACGGCGGGCAGCAGGCGCGAGCCGCCGACCAGCACGATCGCCACGAATCCAAGGGCGATCGCCGAGGCGATCACTGCGTCCAGCACGGGCGCGTCCCCCGGGACCGATATTGCCGAGAGCAGCACCACCAGCACCACGGTGAGCAGGTCCTGCACTATCGACCAGGAGAGCGCGATGCGACCGTGTGGGGTGGAACCCAGTGCCGCCTCGCCCGCCACCTTGGCCAGCACCACGCTGGATGAGATGCTGGCCACCGACCCCAGGAAGAGCGCCTCGATCAATGTCGCGCCGGCCAGCGCGGCGACACCCACCCCCAGGCCCAAGGTGATGCCCACTTGCAGCGGAGCCCCGATGAGCACCAGCCTGCCCACCTCCAGCAGCTCCCCGAGTCGAAACCGAAGCCCGATGCTGAACATCAACAGCGCCACGCCGATGTCGGCCAGCGCCAGGACTTCGTCTGGATCTGCGACCAGTCCCGGCGTGAAAGGCCCCACCACCAGCCCGGCGGCGATGTAGCCGATCATCGGCGCCAGGCCCAGCCGATGAGCCAATGCTCCCAGCACCAGGGCCGAGCCAAGGGCGGCCAGCAGGGTGATCGCCAGGCTGCTGGTCACGCCATCACGGAGGGTGGCTTCCCATCGACCGATGATACCGGCCGAGGGTGGTCCGGCCCGGCGCATCGAATCCAAGTTGTCGCGGTGCCCTGCGCGTGGCTATCCTCCGACATGGAGGCTGCGCGCCGCGCGGCCTTTTTTGCAGCCGGAGCAACGATGGCGGACAACGGGCCGATCACTGCCGCGGAGGTCTTCGTTCTGCTGGTCGCCGCGTCCGTGGTCGTCGCGGTGTTCACCAGGCGCAGCGCGCTGCTGCCCTATAGCGTGGCGCTGGTGGTGCTGGGGCTGGCCGTCTCGGTGCTCAACCTGCCAATCGAGATCGAGATCGGTCCGGATTTCTTGCTTGCCGTGCTCCTGCCCGGCCTCGTGTTCGATGCTGCCTACCGGACCGATATCCGCGTCCTGGGCAGCACCCTGCCGGCCGTGGCCTTCTTGGCCGTGCCTGGCGTGCTGATCACGGCCGGCGCAGTGGCGGCAGCGCTGGCCGTGCTGACCGGCCTTGATCCGGGGCTTGCATTCCTTGCCGGCACGATGCTGGCCGCGACCGACCCGGCAGCGGTCATCTCGGTCATGGGCCACGTCCGGGCGCCGAAGAGGCTGACCACCTTGATCGAGGCGGAGAGCCTCTTCAACGATGGAACCGGAATCGTCATCTTCGCCATCGCGCTGGAGGCCATCCGCGTCGACGTGGCGCCGATCGAGATGGTCACCGGCCTGCTGGCCACGATCGTTATCTCGCTGCTGGTCGGGACGGCTATCGGCATCCTGGCCATCCGTGCGCTGGTGCTGGTCGAGGACCGGCTGGTCGAGCTCACCATCTCGCTGGTGGCGGCGTACGGCAGCTACTTCCTTGCCGACCGCCTCGGCCAATCAGGCCTGATCGCGACGGTGGTATGCGGCCTGGTCTTCGGCAGCTATGGACGCCGAGCCATGGACAACGGCAGCGAGGCAGCGATCGACGTCGTGTGGGAGTTCATCGGCTTCCTGACCACGACCGCGGTCTTCCTGCTGGTTGGCCTGGCCATCAGCTTCGACCAGCTCGGCCGGGCGGCATTCCCGGCGCTGATCGCCGGCGTGGCGCTCCTGCTGGCGCGCGGAGTGATGGTCTACCTGCTCGTCGGCGGCGGGTCTCACCTGATGGAGCGGCTGAGTTGGGCAAAACACCTGCCCGCTTCGTGGCTGCACCTGATTGCCTGGTCCGGGCTGCGCGGCGCCGTATCGGTGGCGCTCGCCCTGTCGCTGCCCCCTGATCTGCCTCAGCGTGACCTCTTACAGGGGATCGTATTCGCCTGCGTGCTGATGACCCTGCTCGTGAACGGGACCACCGCCGGTCCGCTGGTCCGGAGGCTGGGCCTCAGCGTCGAGGAGCACGGATCGTCGGGTTAGACAGAACCGGGGCTCCTCGGCGAGGAGCCCCGGTTCACCTTGGTTCGAGAGCTCGAAGTCAGGCGGCCTCGCCAGCCGCCATCGGCATCTCCTCGGGCGCCTGCTCGCGCATGGGCGCGATGAGCGTGAGCACCCAGTACACCAGGAACGAGGCGAGGAGCCCGACCACCCAGCTGTAGTCGTACAGGAAGCCGCCCCACGGCAGCTCCACCTTCAGGAACGGCAGCAGCCCGCCGACCGGGAATGGGCCGGTCGCTGCCCCATTGGCGTCAAGTACGGAGTATGCGCCGCCCACCGCCAGGACCACCCCGACCGCGAGCGCGACCACCGCTCGCCAGTTCCAGCCTGCTGCGTACTTGTACGCCCCACCATCGGTGCGAAAGAGGTCGGCGAGCATCAGCCGGGTGCGGCGCAGTACCCAGTAATCGGCGATCAGGACCCCCGCGATGGCACCGGTGGCGCCGCCGTAGAAGCCTAGCCAGGTGAAGATGTAGACATTCGGATTGCTGATCAGGTACCACGGCTGGATCAGAATTCCGATGATGGCGGTGATGATGCCGCCGGTTCGGAAGCTGATTGCCTTCGGGAACGTGTTCGAGAAGTCGTAGGACGGGCTGACCAGGTTGGCCGCCACGTTGGTGGTCAGGGTGGCCACCGCAAGCGCGAAGAGCGCCAAGACGATGACGATTGGGTTGCCAAAGCGGTTGGCCAGCAGCACCGGGTCGAAGATCGCCTCCCCGTACAGGATCACGGTCGCCGATGCGGTCACGACCGCCAGGATGGCGAAGAGCGTCATGGTGGTCGGTAGGCCAAGCACCTGCCCTGCCACCTGGTCACCCTGAGAGCGCCCGAACCGGGTGAAGTCGGGCATGTTCAGGGACAAGGTCGACCAGAAGGCGATCATCGCCATCAACGATGGGAAGAAGAGTGCCCAAAAATCGCCTGTCCAGCCGCCGAACTTGTTCGGCTGGTCGAGGATGGGGCCCAATCCACCCGCCTGGATGACCATCCATACGGTCAGCAGGACGGCAATGCCGACCAGGAATGGCGCGGACCAGTTCTCGAATATCCGCAGCGTGTTCATGCCGCGCAGGATGATGTACAGGTTCAGAAGCCAAAAGATGCCAAAGCTGAGCCACAGAGTCCACGGCTGGGCTCCGACCCACAGAAATCCGACGCCGCTGGCCGTCGCCCAGAACGAATCGGGTCCCAGGATCGCGCCGACCAGGAAGAAGATGGCGCCGCCGCCGATCCATGTCTGGATGCCGAACCAGCCGCAGGCGACGCCGGCGCGGATCAAAGCCGGCAGGTTGGCGCCGATCACGCCAAACGCGGCGCGAGCGAAGACCGGGTACGGGATTCCGTACTTCGTGCCGGCATGGCTGATCAACAGCATTGGGACCAGCACCACCACGTTGCCGAGCATCACGGTGAACACCGCCTGTACCCAGTCCATGCCGAGTGCGATCAGGCCAGCCGCCAGCGTCCAGCTCGGTACGTTGACGGCCATGCCGATCCAGAGCGCCATGTAGGAATACGTCGTCCAGGTGCGCTGCTCGATGCGCACTGGCGCCAGGTCGTCGTTGTAAATCGGGCTGTCCGCGAGCGCGGCCTGGGCAAAGTCGGTCAGCTCGCGGCGCCCGTCGGGATAGACCTTCTCCTCACGCGATGCGACAGTCATCGGTCACCTCCGGTGTGGGACCCCGATAACTCCCCTCAAGCTCGCCGGTTCGGGTAGGCGTCCGGCGAGGCCTCCTCCACTCCTGCTGCCTGTTGCCCTCCTTGTGCCCGCTTTTCGGTTGTTGGGTCAGCGCACCGCCGCGTCGGTCACCTCCAGCGCGGCGTCGATGATCGCAAAGGCCTCGTCCAGCTGCGCCTCGTCGATGCACAGCGGGGGATTCGTGAAGAAGCTGTCCCAGTGCTGCATGGTGTAGAGCCCATCGGCCTTGAGGCGGGCATCCAGGGCGGCCATCTCCGGTGACGAGCCATTGAAGGGAGCCATCGGCTCGCGAGTGGCGCGGTCGCGGATGAGCTCGACGATGCCGAACAGGCCGATGTTGCGTACGGCGCCGACGCTCGGGTGGTTGGCCTGCAGGCGCGCGTGATGCTTGGCCATGACCGGTCCGAGCCGCGCGGCATTGCCGACCAGGTCATCGTCGCGCAGCACGTTCACCGCGGCAATTGCCGCTGCACAGCTCAGCGGATGGGCCGAATAGGTCAGGCCGCCGTAGTACACCTTTTCGGCAAAGTGCTGTGCGATTTGTGGCGACATGGCCACCGCTCCCAGCGGGAGGTATGAGCTGGTCAGGCCCTTGGCCATCGTCAGCAGGTCCGGTACGACCCCCCAGTGGTCGACCGCGAACCAGCGGCCGGTTCGGCCGAAGCCGGCCATCACCTCGTCGGCGATCAGCAGGATCCCGTAGCGGTCGCACAGCTCGCGAACGCCCTGCAGGTAGCCATCGGGCGGAATCAGGATGCCGTTGGTCCCCACCACCGTCTCAAGGATGAATGCCGCAATGGTCTGGGGTCCCTCGTACTGGACCACCTCGTCCAGGTAAGCGAGGTGCTCGTCGACCGGCTCGGACTCGCCGCCCGGATAGCGCTGCGGGTCGAGGACGCGGACGACACCCGGCACGGCCGGTTCGTTGGCCCAGCGGCGAGGGTCGCCGGTTGCACTGATGGCGCCCGCCGTCGCGCCGTGGTAGGAGCGATATCGCGCCACGACCTTCTGGCGGCCGGTGAACATCCGCGCCAGGCGAAGGGCGTTCTCGTTGGCCTCCGCGCCCCCCAACGTGAAGAAGAAGGTGTTCAGGTCACCGGGCGTGAGCTCCGCCAACATCTGCCCCAGGCGGCCACGCACCTCGGTCGCGAACTGCGGGGCGGCGAAGGCCAGCCGTTGCGCCTGCTCTGCAATGGCGTCCGTCACGCGGGCGTCGCCATGGCCGATGTTCACGCTCATCAGCTGGCTGTTGAAGTCGATGTAGCGCTTGCCGTCCGGGTCCCAGAAGTAGATGCCCTCGGCGCGATCGATGACGATCGGATTGATCTTGGCCTGAGCGCTCCACGAGAAGAAGGTGTACTCGCGGTTCAGGCGCAGGATCTCGTCGGTGCTCAGCCGATCTGCGGTGACGGTCATGAAGCCTCCGGGGAGAGTGATCGGATCGCTCTTCTGATCGGCGATTACACCACACCGCGCAATGGGCTTTCGGGTCTTGCGGCGCCGTTGATACTGAGCACCACCGTGCGTCTGCCGAGCCGACTCAGCGTGGTCCTGATCGCGGTGTTGGCGGCCATCTTGGCGCCGGTTGTCGTGCGCGCCGGCGTCACGACCGTACCTGGCTGAGCTGTCCCCCGGCGCGCTGGTGGCGGCCTTCGGCGCCTTCGCCGCATTCGGCGCCTTCAGCGTCCTGTTCTGGGGCTACTTCCGCTTCCGCCCTGCCCGCGTCTAGGAGGCGGCTCCGGCCGCCGCGCGAAGAATGGATTGGACCGATGCGTCCACATCGGCCTCCGTCGTCGACCAGTTGCTCACGCTGATGCGCATGGCCGCCACGCCCTGCCAGGAAGTGCCGCCCATCCATGCCGTGCCATCGGCCTGAACCTGGCCGATGACCGCCTGTGTGCGGCCGTCATCGCCAAAGCGGACGAGCACCTGGTTGAGGACCACGTCGTTCAGGACCTCGACGCCGCCAGCGGTCAGCTGCTCTGCCATGCGTCGAGCGAGGCGGCAGCAGCGCTCCACCAGCTCTCGCACGCCCTCGCGGCCGAGCGAGCGAATTGCCGCGTACAGCGCGAAGCCCCTCGCCCTCCGCGAGCTGTCCAGGACGTACTCCCACGATTCGCGCTGCTCGCTGCGCAGGAGGTAGGCCGCGCTGGCCGCCATGGATGCCCGATGCGCCTCCGCGTCGCGAACCGCCACGAAGCCACAGTCGTAGCCCGCGTTCAGCCACTTGTGCGCGTCGGTCGACCATGAATCGGCACGCGCGACGCCCTGCACCAGGTGTTGCAATGCGGGCGATACCGCGGCCCACAGGCCGAATGCGCCGTCCACGTGCAGCCATGTGTTGGGATGCCCCGCCAGCAGGTCGGCGATCTGGTCGATCGGGTCGAATGCGCCGGTGTTCACGTTGCCTGCCTGCGTGATCACGATGACCGGACCATCCATCGTGTCCAGGGCGTCAGAAAGCTCGTCGGCGCGCATCCTGCCCTGGTCGTCAGCGCCAATCCGACGCACGCGTTCGCGCCCCAGTCCCAGGTACTGGAGAGCGGTAAGGACCGTGGCATGCGCCTCCTCGCCGATGATGACCTCCACCTCCGGGCCGCCATACAGGCCGCGCCGCTCCACGTCCCAGCCGGCCCGATCCAGGACGGCGTGGCGTCCAGCCGCCAAGCCGACCGCATTGCCCAGCCCGGCGCCGGTCGGCAGGCCGAAGCTGGCGTCCGCCGGCAGACCCAGAAGGTCGAGCATCCACTCGCCGGCCACCTGCTCCGCCGCGGCGGCCGCGGGCGAGAGCGCATGCAGCGCGGCGTTCTGGGCCCAGGTGGTGGCGAGCCAGTCGGCGGCGGCCGCGGCGGGCAGAATGCCTCCGATCACGAACCCGAAATAGCGCGGGCCGGCGGAGGCCACCAGCCCCGGGTCAACGGCCGCCGCCAGGGCGGCGATCACCGATTCGGCATCCTCCCCGCGATCGGCGAGCGTGCGCGCCAGGCGCTGGCGCAGCGCGGCAGCATCCGCGCGCGGACCGACGTGCCGCTCAGGCAGGCTGCGCAGGTATGAGAGCGACAGGTCGAACGCCTCGGCCAGCCCGCGCTCCCGTGCCTGCTGCGGGGCGTCCATGGTCTTGGTGCCGCGGTCGGCCGGTTGCTCGTCAGTCATTCAGTCATGCTGAAGACGAAGCGGCGCCAGCGTACCAAGCGACTCGGCCACCACGACCGCGTCATCGCCGGGCTGCATCTTGAAGTCGGTCGCCGGGTTGGTGGACACCTGTCCGCGGCGGCTCACTGCCAGCAGGGTTGCGTTGTGATCAGAGCGCAGGCGCGCCGAGAAATCGTCGACCGACAGGCCGCACATCTCCTCCGGGATGGCGATCCGATACAGCTCGGATCCCGCGCCGCCCGACACGAGATCCGTAACCAGCTCGGACAGGCCCGGGTACAGGGCGGAGCGCGCGAGCAGCCGTGACGCCAGGCGTGAGGTGACGAGCACCTCATCGGCCTTTGCCCGCCGGAAGTGTTCGACATGGGCCGGGTTGTTGGCCTCCACCACGGTGCGGACGCCGGGCGCCACCGACTCGATGGCCATCACGCACAGGATCGAGCGCATGTCGGCCTCGTTGCTGGCTGAGGCTGGGAACACGATGGCGCTGGCCGCCTCGGCGATGCCCGCTCGGCGCAGGTCCTCCTCGCTGGTGATGTCACCGCGGACGAAGTACACACTGTCGCCGGTAGGGCTGCGCTCGCTGTCGTGCAGCACCACCACCTTGGTCTGGTACTCGTCGGTGCGCAGCTCTTCGATCAGGTCGCGGGCGGTGGTGTTCCAGCCGCAGACGACGATGTGGTCGCGGAAGCCGGACGCTCCCATGCCCTGTCCCTCCTTGAGCAGAAAATCGATGACGAACCCCACCACCGCGCCGGTCATGGTAGCCACCAGCGCCACGCCGAAGAAGGCAAGCAGCCAGCCCATGACGAAGCCACCTGGCGACGTCACGTAGCTGGCATCGCCCGAACCGATGACCGTGGTGATCGCCCAGTGCAGCGTGTTGCCCAGGCCGCCAAGGGTCAGCTTGTTCTCGAAGGCGCCCACCAGCAACGTTGCCACCGCCACGAAGGCCAGGACAGCGGTCAGCAGGGTGAAGAAGAAATGGCGGTCGACCTGGTTGCTGATACGGCGCGCGTGGAAGGCCACGCGACGCAGGAGCGGAACGTGGAAAAAGGCTGTGAGTCGGGAGGGGAGCATCGGTAGGCGGAGTGTAGCGAGGCGGTCTAGAGCATCTCGCCGCGCAGCTGGGCCAGCCGCTCGGCGATCGACCACCAGTCGAATGACTCAGTCACCTGCGACGCCGGAACACTGATCAGCCGCTCATCCGCGACGTAGCTCGGAAGGATGCGGTCCAGGATCGCCTCGATCTCGTCGCGGAATGCGTCGTTCGTCGATCGCACGCCGTCCGGCAGCAGCCCAACATCTGGCAGCAGCCGCACGAAGAGGTCGTAGGTCTGCGCCCACCGGCGGATCAGCGGCTCCACCGCGAACGGGTCGGCGCCATCGGTCACCCGCAGGTAGTAGGCGAAGTTGTCGACCACGGACCGATCGGTGACGAGCACTTCTGCCCGGTTACGGAGCTCCAGCTCCTGCTGGACCTGGGCCATCAACACCCACAGCTGAGCCTCAGGCGTTGCACCCTCGTTGATGCCGAGGGGACTGAAGCGGACCACCTCGCGGCCGACCTCCACGCTCCGGCCGGCTCGCCCGATGGCGCTGGCGAAGGCGTGCACCGCATTCGACTTGCGCACCGAATGCGAGCCGATGAAGGCGATCTTGGCGTGACCCTTCCACGGCATGGGCGAAGCCTACTCGCAGGTCAGTGGGCAATCTCCCAGATGTGGCCCGCCGGGTCGCGAAAGCTGGCAGTGCGGATCCCCCACGGTCGATCCATGGGTCCGTTCAGCAGCTCCACGCCGCGAGAGGCGAGCTCCGCGCACGTCGCGTCCACGTCGTCGACCCCAATCGTGAACTGGAACCGCGAACCGGCTTCGGGGCCGGCGACCGCGGCGGGCTCGATCAGCGCCGTCGCCTCGCTGACCTTCAGAAGGTTGATCAGCAGGCCACCGAAGTTGAAGACCGCCGAGTTGTCGTCCTCGTAGTGCACCGGCAGTCCGAAGGCCCGGCGGTAGAACGCCTTCGACGCCGCGAGATCCTCGACGAAGAGCGTGATGGCATCGATCCCGCGTGGCCACGAGGCTTCGCCGCCCATGAATATCCCTCCTCTCACATGTCGTCGGCTGGAATTACGAGCTCGGCCAGCGTAGCGCCGCACCACAAGGACGGGTCGTACACTTTGCCGGCAATCCGGAATTGAGCCCGAGTCCGCCATGAGCCAGCCGACAGACACCTGGCAGCCGCCAGCCAGCGAACCCGCACCAGGCGCGACGCCATCCTGGCCGCCGACCGTGCCGGCGGGCCCGCGCCCTTCGTTGCCGGGCATGTTGATCGCGGCTGCCGTGATCCTGTTCGTGGCCGGAGGACTGTCCGCGCTGATCGGGCTGCTGGTCCTGGCCTCGGGCGCGCTCATAGGGCAGATCCCAAACACCGGCGGCCTGAGCGACGAAGACTTCCGGGCCACCATGTCGATGGGCAGCGCCTTTGCCGTCGCCTTCGGCATTGCCGGAGTGGTTGCGGCGACGGCGCATATCGCCGCGGGGGTTGGCATTCTGCGTCGGGCCGGGTGGGCGCGCATCATCGGGATGGTGCTGGCCGTGCTGTTGATCCTGGTCACGGCATTCCTGCTCATCATCACGCTCGTCGGCGTGTCGCAGCCGGTGTCGCCGGCCACGATGACGGGGTCTGGACTGACGCAGGAGCAATACCGCCAGTTCGCTCGGCTGGGCGGGGCGATCGGAGTGGGCCTGTTCGGCGTTTCGCTGGCCGCCTACCTGTTCGTGCTGGTGGCGCTCATCCGGCGCGGAGACGCCTTCAACTGAGGCGGAATCGGCCGGGTGTAGAGTATCGGCTCCTTACCAGATCCCATGCCGAGCATGCAGTTCCAGGAGGAACCAACTCCATGCCGCGAACCATCCGTGCCGCCCTGCTCCAGGCCGAGTGGACCGGCGACAAGGAAACGATGATCGAGAAGCACGAGAAGTACGCCCGCGAGGCCGCCAAGCAGGGCGCCCAGGTGATGTGCTTCCAGGAGCTCTTCTACGGTCCGTACTTCTGCCAGGTGCAGGATCCGCAGTACTTCAGCTATACGGAGCACATCCCCGACGGGCCGACCACCAAGCGCATGCAGGACCTGGCGCGGGAGACCGGCATGGTGCTGGTGGTGCCGATGTACGAGGAGGACGAGCACACCACCGGCATCTACTACAACACCGCCGCCGTGATCGATGCGGACGGGTCGTACCTCGGCAAGTACCGCAAGACGCACATCCCGCACGTCAAGGGCTTCTGGGAGA
>JBDUEE010000197.1:0-7118 GCA_040002615.1 Chloroflexota bacterium
GCCGCGAGTAGCTGACCGCGTTGCCGATGTCGTGCAGCAGGGCGGCGACCTCGACCAGCCTGACGTCGACCGGGACACCCGCCGCGGCGACCATGCGTGCCGCCTCGGCCGCCACACGGGCGACGCCGCGGGAATGGACCACGATGCCCTCCGGCAGGGCGAGCGAGGCGAGGATCTCCTGGGCTTGGTCGCGGCCGGGAACCACCATGCGCCGATGCTACCCGCATCGGGCAGGCGCTGGCCGACCGTCGTGATGGTGCGACCGTCGGCCACTACCTCTACCGTCCCCTCCAGGTCGGTGCGATGGACGGTAATGCCCGAAACCTCGGCCAGGTGGGCGAGCGTGATGGCATGCGGGTGGCCGTATTCGTTGTCTGCACCGCACGAGACGATGGCGATGCGCGGTCGCAGGACGGCGAGCAGCTCGGGCGTGGTGCCGGACTCGGAGCCGTGATGGCCGACCTTAAGGACATCGACCTGGCCGAGCAGGCCGCGCTCCAGCAGCTGCGCCTCCACGGGCGCCTCGGCGTCACCGGTCAGCAGCGCCCGAAAGCCTGGGCTCTCCAGGACCATGACCACCGAGCCGTTGTTGATGTCGCCGTCCGGCAGCGGCGCCGCCGCGTCGCGGTCGGTGGGGTAGATCACGATCAGCCGCGCCGCCTGGCCCAGCGGAATGACGTCGCCGGCGCGTGCCAGCCGAAACGTCGCGCCGGGCTCGCGGTGTGCGAGCGCAACAAAGCGCGGGTAGGTGGGGTTCTGGTACTCGCGACCGGGCTCAAGAATCGTGCCGACCTGGAATCGCTCGAGGGCCGGCACCAGGCCAGCCACATGATCCTCGTGCGGGTGGGTGAGGACCAGCACGTCGAGGCGCCGCTGCCAGAACGGGAGCCGCTCACCCAGGCGACGCATGGTGAGATCGGGGTCAGGCCCGCCGTCGATCAGCACGGTCTCGCCGGAGGGAGCCACGATCAGGATCGCGTCGCCCTGGCCGATGTCCAGCACCGCGAGGTGCAGCCGCCCATCGGGCCGGGTCAGGAAGGTCAGCAGGGCGATCGTCGCCAACGTGGCGGCAGCCAGCGGCACTGGGCGCGCGATGCGGGTCACGAAGCCGCCAGCCACCAGCGACGACTCTGTCACCGGCTTGTCCGCGTGCCTGGCCGCCATGCGCCGGTGCGCGATGAACAGTCCCGGATACCAGACCGCGGCGAGCCAGGCAGGCGCCGCAAGGTCCAGCGACGCCATCGGCACCGCCGCCGCGACCTGTCCGGCCAGCACCATCAGGCGCAGATACAGCCAGGCCGTGCCGCCGGCGGCCCAGGCCAGGATGTCGCTCATCAGCGGCAGAGTCAGGTGCGTGGCGCCCACCAGTGCGGCCAATGCGCTGGCCAGCATGACCAGCGGAACCAATGGGACGACCACCACGTTGGCCAGCGGCGCAATCAGGGAGAGCCGCTCGAAGTTCAGCAGGATGACCGGCAGCGTGGTGACCTGGGCTGCCATGGTCAGCGCCACCGGCTCGCGGATGAGGGCAGGCCAACGTGCAAGCCGAGCCTCAAAGGCGGCACCGAACCAGATCAGGCCTGCAGTGGCCAGCGCTGAGAGCTGAAAGCCGACGTCCCAGACCACGGTCGGTGCCACCAGCACCATGACCAGCGCGGCCAGCATCAGGGCCGAGATGGCGTGGGAGCGCGATCCACCCAGGCGGGCGAGCAGCAGCGCCCCGGCCATCAACGCAGCCCGCACGACCGAAGGTGACGCCCCGGTCAGCAGCACGTAGCCGGTCACTGCCGCGATGGCTGCGAGCGCCGCGAGCCAGCGCCCGCTGGGCAGCCGGTTGAGCGGCCGTGCCGCGGCGGCCGCGAGGGTTGCCACGATGGCGATGTTCCAGCCCGAGATGGCCACCACGTGGGTCAGCCCGGCGCGAGCGAAGGCGTCGTTGATGGCCGGGTCGATGCCGGACCTGACACCGAGCAGGATGCCGGCGGCGAGGGATGCCTCCGGTTCCGGCACCAGGTCGTTCAGCCCGGTGAGCAACCAGCCGCGCGCGGTGCGCAGCGCCTCCGGCACGGCGCCGAGCCGGTGGCCGATGACGCTCAGCTGCCGGGTGCTGGCGATGGCCGCCACGCCCTGCCGTGCCAGGTAGGCGCGGTAGGCGAAGCCGTCGAAGTCCTCTGGCGTCTCAAGGGTTGATTCGAATCGCAGCCGATCCCCGGCACCGACCACCAGTCCGCGCGGCAGCCACAGCAGGATGCGTCCGGCCGCCGGCCGCGCCACGCCGCCCGAGACGATGATTGCGGCATCGTCCACCACGACCTGCTGCCGTTCGCCGTGCGGGCGCGGCTCGTCTACGGCGGTGGCCACCAGCGTGTGCGACCCCTCGCCGACGAGCGATGCCACGCTGCCAGGGCCACTCGGCAGGACCGCCGCCGCTCCTCGCCAGCCGCCGATGCTCAGCCCCACAAGCAGCAGGCCGAGGGCCAGCGCCCACCGCCAGTGCAGTAGTGCGGCGATTCCCGCCAACGCCACACCGGATGCCAGCACGATCGGCGATCCAACGCCCGGCACGCCAGCGTCCCGGGCAACGATCCCGAGCACCGCGCCCGCCAGCAGGGCGGGCAGCAGCGCGGCCGACATCTGCGCCTGGGCCTGGAACGTCGTGGCCTAGAACGTGACGAGCTCGCGGATGTCCTCGAACTGGCCGCGGTCGATGATCCCGCGCTCGACCATCTCGTCGAGCGTGGCGAACGGCTGCTCCGCGCGGCCCGCCACGATCTTCTGCACCGTGACCGGACCGATGCCCGGCAACGCCTCCAGCTCCTCCGGTGTCGCCGTGTTCAGGTTGACCAGTCCGGAGCCACCGGTCCCTCCGCCCCCGCCGGTGCCACCGGTGCCACCGGTGCCCCCTGGGCCGCCTGCGACGCCGAGGACCGGCACGTATACCTGTGCGCCGTCGGTGAGCGTGGCAGCCAGGTTCAGCGATGCTGCGGCTGCGTTGAGGTCCGCGTGGCGAGCGTAGCCACCCGCCGCCTCCAAGGCGTCGGACACGCGGGAACCTGGAGGAAGCAGCACGACGCCCGGACGCTTGACCGCACCCTGGACATCGATGATCAGGTCGGCCGACGGTGCTCCCGAGGTGTCGGGTGAGGCGGAGCCAAAGGCCGGGAACGAGGCGTCGCCTATCCCGTCAGATACGGCCGGCTGACCGGCCAGGGCCACGGTGACAAGAAGGACCACGGCCGCCAGAACGCTGGCCACGCCTCCCACGCCCAGCCCGATGGCCAGGACCTCGCGACGGGTCAACGACATGGGAGCGCCTCCGCCGGGAGGCGAGAGGGTGCCGCATGAAACCTGTCCGGGGCCCGGCGCCCGGGCACTCGACGCCGGGTCCCGGAAACAGGAGGCGCAGCGTACTCGGTGGCTGCTTACCGCCTGCTTACCAGCCGCTCATCGACGGCCACGCGATCAGCTAGAGATCGGGCGTCACCACGTTGACCAGCTTGCCGGGCACCTGGATCACGCGGCGCGGCGAACGGCCGGCCAGGTAGCGCTGCACGTGCTCGCTGGCAAGGGCAAGGCGCTCGATCTCGTCGGCCGGCGTGTCGCGCGTGACCACCAGGCGGTCGCGCAGCTTGCCATCGACCTGGATCGGCAGCTCGATGGTGTCGGCCGTCGCCAGCTCCGCGTCGTGGATCGGCCACGCCTGCTGGTGGATGCTGTACGGCTTGCCGCGCCGCGCCCACAGCTCCTCTGCGATGTGCGGCGCGAACGGCGCCAGCAGGAGCAGCAGCGTGTCGACCGCGTCGGCGTAGGCATCCGTCCCGGCCAGGCCAACGTCGCGCGCCTTGACGATGGCATTGGTCAGCTCCATGAGCTTGGCCACGCCCGTGTTGAAGTGGAACGCAGCGTAGTCGTCGCCCACCCCGGCGATCGTCAGGTGAGTGGCCCGCCGCAGGGCGCGGGTCAGCTCGGGCTGGTCACCACGCTCGCCGGCCGGCGCGGCCTGGGCAACGCTCCATACCCGGCCCAGGAAGCGGTGAACGCCCTCGATGCCGGTCGGGTTCCAGGGGCCCCCCTGGTTCCAGGGGCCGATGAACATCAGGAACAGCCGCACGGTGTCCGAGCCATAGCGGGAGGTCAGGTCGTCCGGGTTCACCACGTTGCCACGAGTCTTGCTCATGCGGTGGTGATCAGCCCCAAGGATGTCGCCCTGGTTGCGCAGCGCCATGAATGGCTCGTCGAAGGTCAGATGGCCCATGTCGCGCAGCGCCTTGACGAAGAAGCGCACGTACATGAGGTGCAGCACTGCGTGTTCGGCGCCGCCGGTGTACATGTCCACCGGCATCCAGCGCGCCACCGCCTCGGGGTCCCAGGGCCTCTCCGCATCGTGCGGCGAGCAGTAGCGCAGGAAATACCACGAGGAGTCGACGAAGGTGTCCATGGTGTCCGTCTCGCGGCGTGCGTCGCCACCGCACTGCGGACAGGAGACATGCACGAACTCCGGGTGTGACTGCAGCGGGCTGACGCCGGTGGGCACGAAGTCCACGTCCTCCGGCAGCAGCACCGGCAGCTGATCCTCGGGCACCGGCTGGGCGCCGTGCTCTGGGCAGTACACGATCGGGATGGGCGCGCCCCAGTAGCGCTGCCGGCTGATCAGCCAATCCCGTAGCCGGTAGGTGACTGCCGGTTCCCCCAGGCCCAGGTCGGTCAGCTGGCGGGTGATGGCCGGGATCGCCTCGGTGGCCGACATGCCGCTGAACTCACCGGAGTCGACCAGCACCTCGTCGGCGGTGTGGGCAACCAACGGCTCGCCCTCCGGGACGGTGCCACCGGGCGGCAGCACGACGTAGCGGATCGGCAGCTCGTATTTCGCCGCGAAGGCGTAGTCGCGCTCGTCGTGGGCCGGCACCGCCATGATCGCGCCGGTGCCGTAGCCGGGCAGCACGTAATCGGCGATCCAGATCGGGATGCGCTCCTGGGTCATCGCGTTGACGGCGTAGGAACCGATGAAGACGCCGCTCTTCTCCCGCTCGGCGGAGAGGCGATTGATCTCGGTCTCGCGGCGCGCTGCGGCCACGTATGCCTCGACATCGGCCTTGCGCTCCGGGGTGGTCATCGCCGCCACGGCGGGGTGTTCCGGCGCCAGCACCATGAAAGTGGCCCCGAAGATCGTGTCCGGTCGCGTGGTGAAGACGCGGATCGCATCCACGCCATCGGCCTCCACCGGGAAGTCGATCTCGGCGCCCTCGCTCCGGCCGATCCAGTTGGTCTGCATCAGGCGGATCGGCTCCGGCCAATCGATCTTGCTGAAATCGAGCATCTCGTCCGCGTAGTTGGTGGTGCGGAAGAACCACTGCTCCAGGTCGCGCTTGACCACCGGTGTGCCGCAGCGCCAGCAGACGCGGTTGACCCCCTCCACCTGCTCGCGGGCCAGGACTACCTGGTCCTTGGGGCACCAGTCCACGGGCGCCATGGCCCGATACGCCAGCCCGGCCTTGAAGAACTGGACGAAGAGCCACTGCGTCCAGCGGTAGTAGGCCGGGTCGCTGCTCACCACCTCGCGCGACCAGTCGAACATGCAGCCCATCGAGCGGAACTGGGTCCGCATCCGCTCGACGTTCTGCTCGGTCCACTCCCACGGATGCGCGCCCCGGTCGATCGCGGCGTTCTCCGCCGGAAGGCCGAACGAGTCGAAGCCCATCGGGAACATGACGTTCTGGCCCTGCATGCGGCGCATGCGCGCCACGATGTCCGGCCCGGTGGCGGCATACCAGTGCCCGATGTGCAGGTCGCCGGACGGGTACGGATACATCGTCAGCACGTAGCGCTTCGGTCGCGGATCGTTGTCGTTGGCTTCGTCCAGGCCATCCGCCTCCCAGCGTTCGCGCCAGCGCTGCTCGTACGAGGAGGGGTCGAAGCGCTCGCCGCGGCCGGTGCGCTCCGGGGTGCCGGTGCGGGTCGTCATCCTTCTCTCCTTCGTGCGGTCCAAAGGTCAAGTCGATAAGGGACGGGAAATGGCCGCCCGTCGTTGAGGCCGTGGCGGCCAAGCAGCGCGG
This sequence comes from Chloroflexota bacterium, assembly GCA_040002615.1. GTDB lineage: Bacteria > Chloroflexota > Limnocylindria > QHBO01 > QHBO01 > DASSCW01. The sequence goes on from JBDUEE010000197.1 coordinate 6,054, forward strand.
CGAGGTCGAGCCGGAAGCGGTCCTGCTCATCGGGGCTCAGGCCGACGCGCACGTACGACGCGGTGAAGGCCATGCCGGTGAACTGCTCGTCGGTCATCAGGACCTCGTGCTGCAGCTCTGTCAGCTCGGGCGCGTCGAAGGCAGCACGATGCGCCTCGATCGCCTGGCGCGTCTCTTCCGGCCCCTCCCACTCGTACCGCCCGCTGTCCCCCTCTTTCAGGGAGCGCTTCAGGAGGGCTTCGTAGTCGGCCAGGAACGGGGAGCGCGAGGTGTCGCGGGCATTCCAGAAGAGCGCCAGCCCGCCAGCTGGCTTCAGGATGCGGGCAATCTCCGCCAGGGCTCGCTGCTTGTCGAACCAGTGGAACGACTGGGCGGCGGTCACCAGGTCGACCGATGCAGCATCAAGGCCAGTCTCCTCCGCGCCAGCCTGCAGCGTGGAGATCAGAAGGCCCTCATCCGCGGCCCGGGCGCGAAGCATGTCCAGCATCGGCTTGCCGGGCTCGACGGCGGTGACCCGCCAGCCGATGGCGGCCATGGCCAGTGAGGCGCGGCCGGTGCCCGCACCCAGGTCGACGACCAGCGGCAGGCGTGGCAGCGGCAACCGCTGCGCGATCATGTCGAACAGCTCCTCGGGGTATCCAGGCCGATAACGGTCGTACTCTCCCGCCCAGGCGTCGAACCCGCGGGCGCGCGCAGGATCCACGGTGCTCATATCGCGTCCGCCACTTCGTTGGTGACGTCGCCCGCCGGCTCGTCCGGGAACCAGGCCATCAGCAGCTCGTCGCGCAGCACGTCGCCATCGGCACGGTACTGGCGCCGCCGCAGCCCCTCGCGTACGAACCCGGCGTGCTCGTAGACCGCGATGGCGCGCTGGTTGTCGGGGAAGACCGCCAGCGCGACCTTCAGCAGGCCGAAGTCAGCCGACCACGCCTGGGCTGCATGAACCATGGCGGAGCCGATGCCCACGTCCCGCCACCCATCGGCCACCACGATGCTGAGCGTGCCGACGTGGCTGCTCACCACGTTCCGCTCGATCGTCACCAGGACATTGCCGATCGCCTCGCC
>JBDUEE010000198.1:0-2858 GCA_040002615.1 Chloroflexota bacterium
CTTCACCGATGAGATCACCCGTGGCGCCACCATCACCCATGGCGGCAAGGTGGTCCACGAGGCGACGGCGAAGGCGCTGGGCATCGAGCCGGCCGAGCCGGCGACACCATCGGTCCGGGGGCAGACGCCGGCTCCGGCCGAGAAGGCCGAGAAGGCCGAGAAGGCCGAGAAAGCCGAGAAAGCCGAGAAAGCCGAGAAAGCCGAGAAGGAGACCGCCTAGATGGACGCCAGCACGCTGGATCCATTCGCGCTGCTCGCCGCGCTCTTCATCCTGGTGCTGGCCGCCTTCGTGGGCTACGAGGTGGTCTCCAAGGTGCCGACCATGCTGCACACCCCGCTGATGAGCGGCGCCAACGCGATCCACGGCGTGATCGTGGTGGGCGCCATGCTCGTCGCCGCCTCCGCCGAGGGGCCGCTGCGCGTGTCCCTGGCGCTGCTGGCCGTCACGTTGGGCACCGTGAACGTGGTCGGCGGCTTCGTGGTGACTGACCGGATGCTGGAGATGTTCCGCAAGCGACCATCCGAGCCCGGAGGGCGCGGCTAGATGGAGCTGCGCGAGGTCCTGACCTACCTGGTCTGGCTGATCGGGGCGGTCACCTTCATCCTGGCGCTCAAGTTCCTCGCCTCGCCCGCAACCGCCCGGCGAGGCAACCAGCTGGGTGCCGCCGGCATGGCGCTGGTGATCCTGTGGACCTTCGCCACCGTCGACGGGATGCTCGACAACTGGTGGATCCTGCTGGTCGGCGGGCTGGTCGGCTCCGTGATCGGCGTGCTCGGCGCGCGGCGGGTGCCGATGACCGCCATGCCGCAGATGGTGGCCATCTTCAACGGCGCCGGCGGCGGCGCAGCGGCGCTGGTGGCGGTCGCCGAGTTCCTGCGCGACACCGGCGAGCACCCTGATGAGCTGCTGTCGCTGCCCTTCATGATCGCCACCCTGCTCGGCGCAGTGATCGGCTCCGTCTCGTTGACAGGATCGGTGATCGCCTTCGGCAAGCTGCAGGGCATCATCGCCGGGCGCCCGGTGAAGTACCCCGGATCGCAGGTTGTAACCGCCGTCCTATTCGCCGCCGTGCTGATCCTGGGCGTGTATCTGGCGGCCGTCGACAACAGCGTGCCGCTCTTCCTGCTGTTCTGCGCGCTGGCCCTGGTGCTGGGCATTCAGCTGGTGATGCCTATCGGCGGGGCTGACATGCCGGTGGTGGTCAGCCTGCTGAACAGCTACACGGGCATCGCCGTGGCCGCCACCGGATTTGTGCTGGGCAACTACGCGCTGCTGATCGCCGGCACGCTGGTGGGCGCGTCGGGCGGCATCCTGACCCAGCTCATGTGCCGCGCCATGAACCGCTCGCTGTTCAACGTGCTCTTCGCCGGCTTCGGCACGGGTGGCGGAACCGTTGCTGCTGGCGCCGAGGGCGAAGAGGATCTCCGTGAAATCACCGCCGACGACGCCGCGGTGCTGATGGCCTACGGCAGCAAGGTCGTCATCGTGCCCGGCTACGGCATGGCGGTGGCGCAGGCGCAGGGTCCGGTGCGTGAGCTGATGGACCAGCTGCTGTCGCGCGGCGTGGATGTGCAGTTCGCCATCCACCCGGTGGCTGGCCGGATGCCGGGCCATATGAACGTCCTGCTGGCCGAGGCCAACGTGCCCTACGACCGTCTCAAGGAGATGGACGAGATCAACGACGACTTCGCCGACACCGATGTTGCCCTGGTCATCGGCGCCAACGACGTCGTCAACCCGCTGGCCCGCGAGGAGGGTTCGCCGATCTCGGGCATGCCGATCCTCAACGTGGACCAGGCGCAGAACATCATCGTCCTGAAGCGCGGTCGCGGCACCGGCTTCGCCGGCATTCCCAACCCGCTGTTCAGCAACCCGAAGACGACCATGCTCTTCGGCGATGCCAAGCCCTCGGTCGAGAACCTGGTCGCCGGGGTCAAACAGGCGTAGGCAGGTAGGATCGGTCCATGAGCGATGCCGATTGCGCCCTCTGCCGCGGACCGCAGGCCGATGAGGAGATGGATCGCGTCGAGGTGTGGCGCGACGAGCACTGGCGCCTGAGCATGTCCCGTAGCGGCTCGACCCTTGGCTTTTCCTACCTGGAGCCGATCCGCCACATCCCGTTCCTGGCCGACCTTGATGGTCCGGAGGCCGCGACCTTCGGCCCCGCCATCGCCCGAGCCTGCGCGGTCCTGCGCAAGGCGACCGGCGCGCGGCTGGTGTACGTCTACGTCTTCGGTGGCGGCATCCCGCACTTCCACGCTCACCTGGCGCCCAACAAGCCGGAGGGCGTGCTCAATACGACGCTGATCGAGGGGCGCATCGCCGAGCGCCACCTGCCCAGCGGGGCGACGGAGATCACCAGCCTGGACCATCCGGAGCTCCCCCAGGATGTGCTGGTTGATGTCATCTCGCGCGTGCGGGAGGCGCTGGCGGGGTAGAGGGACGGACGCCGTCGGGGCGAAGCCCCCGATTATTCACTGGGAATATGGTGTCGGGAAGCCGAGCTCGAATTGGACTCCCACAAGATCGAGATATCCTGGTGCCGGCATGATTTGTGGCCAAATCAGCGACAACTTGCCGACACCATATCCAGGTTGAATGGGCAGCCGAGGATAGGGCCGTCTAGCATCGGCTGGTGAGCCGCTGGGTCTGTCTGGACGTTGGTGAGACGCTCATCGACGAGACGCGCATCTGGAGCGTGTGGGCCGATGTGCTTCGCGTGCCGCGCCTCACATTCATGGCGGCGCTGGGCGCGGTGATTGCCAGGGGCGGGGAGCATGGCGACGTGTTCGGCGTGTTCGGCGTCGAGCGCCCGGAGTGGCGGGCTCTGCTGCCCGAGGTGGAGGAGCGTTACGGC
>JBDUEE010000199.1:0-31692 GCA_040002615.1 Chloroflexota bacterium
ACCATCACCGTCTCGAACTCGGCAGATGCCGGGACTGGCACGGCCAGCAACGTCGAGCTCAACGACCCGCTGCCCGCGGGGAGCGACCTCGACTGGGAGATGGATCCGGACAATGCCGCCTGTGACATCACCGGATCGCCCGGTGCCGAGACGCTGGAGTGCTCCTTCGGCGACCTGGCTGCCGGAGAATCGGCCAGCGTGCACGTGGCGAGCGACACCACCAAGCTTGACTGCGCAACCTTCCCGAACGTGGCTTCTGTCACCGCGGACAACCACGAAGAGCTCAAGCCGAGCGACGACACGACAGTCGAATGCCCGGGCCTGAACATCAGCAAGGTCGCCGACAACGGCCAGATCGTGGCGGGAGATACCGCCAGCTACACGGTCGTGGTCTGGAATACCGGACCCGGCACGGCGCTCAACGCGTCGTGGTCGGACGAGCTGCCGCACGGCGTCAGCTGGAGCGTCGACCTCCTGAATCCGGATGGGGACGATGCCTGCGCGAGCAGCATCAACTCGGACGGGAACCAGGCCGCCTCGTGCTCGTTCGGCGACCTTGCACCATCAACCATGGCCGACGGCAAGACCATCGTGATCTCGGGCGAGACCGATCGCCAGGATTGCGCCGGGCTGGACAACACCGCGTTCGCCTTCGCGGACAACTCGGATACGGTCCACGCCTCGGCCCTAATCGGCGTCCGATGCCCGCTCCTGGTCATCGAGAAGTCGGCGGACACCGAGGTGGTCCACTTCGTCTTCGATGCTGACGGGAACGTCCTGTCGGTCGACCCGGAGCAGGTCACGTGGACGCTCACCTACACCCTGACGGACGGGCCGGTCACCGATGCGGTGATCACCGACCCGCTGCCCGAGTTCCTGGACTTCGTGAGCGCCAGCAACGGCGGCGTGTACGACTCGGCGACCCGGACGATCACCTGGGAGCTTGGCGACCTCACCGACGACGGCAGCTTCAACGTCTCGTTCGTGACCACCGTCGAGCCGGATGCGCCGGAGGCGGACTCGATTCTGAACGTGGCGTCGATCGTGTCGAACGAAACGCCCAAGGATGATGGCGAGGACTCGATTGTCGTGACCTCGGAGAGCGAACTGGGTGGCAACCCCACCCCGAAGCCCTCCGTGCCGAACACGGCAGTGGTCTTCGGTCCTGCAGGCGAGCCGGTCTCGATCCCTGTCGAGCTGCTGGTCCTTCTCTTCATCGGCTCACTCGGTACGCTGGCCTTCGCCAACGTCCGGGCAGTGCGGCGACGCCGCTGAGTCGACCTTCGTGAGACCGATGGGCTGGCGGCATGCCGGCTCATCGGTCAATCAACCAGCCCCCCTGGCAGGGACGGGGTAGAGGTTCGCCTCTACCCCGTTCTCTGTTGTGTCGTTACGTGCCGGGTTGGAGCGGCGAAGTCAGCGTGGCGCCTCGGATGGGTGCTTGCTGGCCGGCGCCGGTGTCTCGGCCGGCGGCGGTGTCTCGGCCGGCGGCGGTGTCTCGGCCGGAGGCGGTGTCTCGGCTGGCTTCGACGGCCGTTCGGCATCCGTCGCCGGCTTGTCCCCGCGGGCGGGATCTGCGGCAGGCGGCTCGACCACCGGAGGCGCGACGACCGGAGGCCCGCCGCCGGTCGACGCCTGCAGTGCCCGCTGCAGGCCCTCTTGAGCGGATACCGGTGCCGTGACGATCAGCTCCTCGAGCCGCTGGGCGTGGCTGTGGATCGCTGCCTCGCCGTCCGGAACGTGGGCGCCGGCCGCAGCCCCACGGCTGAGAGTCGAAAGCTGTTCCTCGGCGCGCTCCACGCCTGCGGCAGCCTCGTCGACAAGCTGCCAGCGGCCCGCTGCGGCAAGACGCTCGACCTCCTCCAGGCGCTCATCGAGCGCCATCGCGGCCAGATCGTCGCGCAGGCCGGGCGGAACGATGCGCATGCGCAGGTCCTCCAGCTGCAGCTTGACGGCGTAGAGTGCGTCGCCTGGCAGGCTCGCCTGGGCCGCCGCTCCGACCGCGCTGACGCCCGCGGCGGTGAGCAGCGAGGCGAATAGGACGCCGCGCCCCAGGGTGCCCATCTCGCGTCGCCGGGACGGTGGTGGTGCTGTCTCGACCATTCCCTCGCGAATGGCGACGTAGCGGTTCAGCACCAGGCCACGCACGCGGCGGCGGAACATTGGATCGGGCTGGATCCGTCGCAGGTGACGCTCCACCCTGGCGGCGACGATCGGGTCCATCGGCAACTGGACTCCGCGCGCCAGGATACGATCGAGCAGCGTCATCGAGCGGATTCGCCCTCCTGCTGCAGGCGGCGTCGCAGGCTGGCGATGGCGCGGAAGGTCAACCCTCGCACCGTGCCGGCGCGGCGCCCCATCACCACCGCCGCCTCCTCCGCCGACAGCCCGGCGGCGAAGCGCAGGGCGAGCACCTCCTGCTGGTCGTGGGTCAGCGTGGCAATGGCGGTCCGCAGCTCGCGAATCTCCTCGCCGCGGACGGTGAGCGTGTCCGGCGTCTCATCGTGACCGGCGTCGTGTCCGTCGCCAAGTGGCTCGTGCGCGCGATCGCGCCGGACATGATCGATCACCGCGTTCCGGGCGATACGGAAGGCCCACGCTTCAAACGGACGCCCACGCGACCGGTAGCGCGGCAGGCTGCTGACGATCCGCTCGAAGACGATCTGCGTCAGGTCCTCTGCATCCTCGCGACGGTGGACGCGCAGGCCCACGTAGCGGTAGATCGGCCCGACCAGCGAGTCGTACAGGCGCCCGACCGACGCCACGTCTCCTGCGGCGGCGGCCACCGCCAGCTGATCGATGCTGAGCGGCGCATCCAATGCGCGCGGCGGCGCGACGGGCTCGGCAGTGCGCCGGCGGTCGGCCTCCCGCAGGGCCTCGGCGACATAGGCATTCATGGGTCGCTCGCGCATCGGGGGTCAGGCACCTTTCGCTCGTGTGGGCAGCCGCACGGCGGCAGTCTCGCCAGCGCACGGTATCACTCGCCGGCGCGCTCGACCAGAGGCTCGTTGCTCTGCCGCAACGCGGCTCGCGCGCGGACGCTTGACGCTAGATCAGGGACAGCTCGCGCCCGACCGTCTCGAAGGCGGCCAGGCACGTCTCCAGCTCCTCACGGCTGTGCTCGGCGGTGACGATCGTGCGCACGCGCGAGCGGTCGTCCGGCACCGTCGGGAAGCCGATTCCCTGGGCAAAGACGCCTTCCTCGAACAGCCGGTCCGAGAGCTTCATGGCCATGGCCCCGGAGCCGGCAATGACCGGCGTGATCGGCGTCTCGGATGAGCCGATGTCGAAGCCCAGCCGCCCAAGGCCGGCCTTGAAGAAGCGGGTGTTCTCCCACAGCCGCTCGATCAGCTCCGGCTCCGCCTCCAGCACGTCGATGGCGGCCAGGCAGGCGGCTGCCACGGCCGGTGGATGCGAAGTCGAGAACAGGAAGGGTCTGGAACGATGCTCGAGCACCGTGCGCAGGGCTGCCGGCCCTGCGACGTAGCCGCCCAGCACACCGATCGCCTTGGACAGGGTCCCGACCTGCACCTGGACGCGGCCGTGCAGGTTGAAGTGGTCAATGCTGCCACGCCCGTTGCGGCCGAGCACACCCGAGGCATGGGCGTCGTCGACGAAGACGATCGCCTCCGCCTCCTCGGCCGCGTCCACGATGTCAGGCAGGCGGGCGATGTCGCCGTCCATGCTGAATACGCCATCGGTGATCACCAGGACAGTCCGATCGGCGCCACCCGCGGCGGCCCGCACCTCGCGCAGCGCCGTCCGCAACGCGTCGATGTCTGCATGCGGGAAGATGCGCCGCTCGGCCTTGGTCAGGCGGATTCCGTCGATGATGCTGGCATGGTTCAGCGCATCGGAAACGATCACTGCGCCCTCCGGCGCCAGGATCGGGATCACGCCGGTATTGCAGGTGAATCCCGACTGGAACGTGAGTGTCGCCTCGACGTTCTTGAAATCGGCCAGGCGCGCCTCCAGCTGCTCGTGGAGGCTCATGGTCCCGGCGATGGTACGCACCGCTCCCGAGCCGGCGCCGAAGCGCTGAACGGCCTCGATCGCCGCCTGGCGCAAACGCGGATGGGTGTTCAGGCCGAGGTAGTTGTTGCTCGACAGGGTGATCACCTCGCGCCCGTCGATGACGCAGCGGCTCTTCTGTTCAGACTCGACGACCCGCAGGCGGCGGAACAGGCCCTTGGCGCGCAGGTCCTCGATCTCGGCCTGCAGGAAGGCAAGCGGATCGCGCGAGCGGGCCGTGGCGGCGGGGCCGGCGACAGTATCGGTCATGGCAGGAGAACCACCTTTCCAGCGTGCCGCGCGGCGATCAGCTCGAAGCCGCGCTCCCAGTCGGCGAGGTCGAAGCGGTGCGTGATGATCGGTGTCAGGTCCAGGCCGCCGCGCAGCAGGGCCTGCGTCCGCTCCCAGGTATCGTACAGGCGGCGGCCGTAGATGCCGTACAGGCGAACGCCCTTCTGGATGACCAGGTCGGAGAGGTCGATCTGGACCGGCCGGCTGAAGATTCCGAGCAGGCTGATGCGGCCGCCGCGCGTCACCACGGCCAGGGCCGTGTCGAGCGCGGATTGCGCGCCGCTCATCTCGAGCACGACCTCGACACCGTCGCCGCCGGTCGCCTCGAGCACCCGCGGCACCATCTCCGGATCGCGGGCATCAATCACCAGGTCGGCGCCCATGCGCCGGGCCATCTCGAGCCGATACGGCTCCACATCGGTCGCGATGACCATCGCCGCCCCGGCCGCTTTGGCGATTGCCACACTGCAGAGGCCAATAGGCCCGCAGCCGGCGACCGCCACCGTGCGGCCCTCGATCGGTTCGACGAAGGCGGCATGCACCGCGTTGCCCATCGGCTCCTGCAGGGCCACCACTGCCGGATCCAGGCCGTTCGACTCGATCGCATTCGTCTGCGGAATGACCACGTACTCGGCGAATCCACCGTCGACATGAGCACCGATGATCTTCAGGTTGCGGCACAGGTGCATGTCGCCGGCACGGCACTGGGCGCAGGTCCAGTCGACGATGTGGCTTTCGACCCCCACCAGGTCGCCCTCGCGGACGCGGGTGACGCCCGATCCGGAGGCGACGACGCGCCCGGCGAGCTCATGGCCAAGGATGACCGGCGGCTTCAGGATCTCGCGCGCCCACGGATCCCAGTTGTACAGGTGGGCATCCGTGCCGCAGATGCTGGCGGCCTCCATCTGCAGCAGGACCTCCCCGCCGCCCGGCGATGGCACGCTGCGCTCGATGAGCTCGGCGCCGGGCTCCGGGCGGGTCTTGGCAAGCGCCCGCATGGTGCGGGTGGCGGTCGCCGTCATGCGCGTGCGCCAGACGGCGATGCATTCTGCGCCGAAGCCATCAGCTTCATGCTCTGAGTATAGGAGCGGAACGCCTCAGTCCTCGATGAACCAGGCCCGCGCGGACGGGCGCAGCAACGCCACGATCAGCACCACGCTGACGACGATGCCCAGCGGCACGGTCAGCGCATACCAGCCGTTGGCAGCGGTGGCCTCCATGCGGAACAGCGCCGGCGGCAGGCCGGCCAGCATCGGCACCGCCAGCGCGGCAATGCCGATCGCGAACCTATGCCCGATCCGCTTGCGCTGCATGACCACGGTGATGCCGAAAAGGACCGCCGCCAGCTCGGCCATCATGAAGATGCCGAGCAGGCTGAAGGGCGCCCGCTCGCTGAAGTCCACGAAGGCAATGATCTGCGGGAGCAGCAGGCCGGTCCCGGCCAGCAGGGCGAAGGCCCATGCGAACCAGAGCCGGACCGGCCAGGGAGCGGCGGTCCACATACGTTTGGCGATGCTAGCAGCGCCACCGCATCGGCTCATACTCCGTGCCATGCCGACGGCCCAGTTCGCGCAGGACGGATCGCCTCCGGCGTGGGTGCGCGATGCGGTCTTCTACCAGGTCTTCCCTGACCGATTTCGGCGAAGCCTGCGCGTGCAGCAGCCCGGTCCGTTGGAGGACTGGGACGCGCCTCCCACCGTCCACGGCTTCAAGGGTGGTGATCTCCTGGGCGTGGCTGAGGGTCTCGAGTACATCGCGGACCTCGGCGCCACGGCCATCTATCTCAACCCGATCTTCGCATCGGCCTCGAACCACCGCTACCACACCTACGATTACCTGAAGGTCGACCCGTTGCTCGGGGGCGACGACGCCCTCCGCGAGCTGCTGGATGCAGCGCACCTGCGCGGAATGCGAGTGGTCCTGGACGGAGTCTTCAACCACGCCAGCCGCGGCTTCTGGCCATTCCACCACGTCCTGGAGGCCGGCGCCGCTTCGCCGTATCGGGAGTGGTTCTACCTCAACGATGCGCAGCTGGCGGCCGGCCGCCCGCTGCGAGCCTATCGAGATGAAGCGCTGGTGGGGCCGCCGGAGGTGGACTGGGCGGACGCCCATCGAGCCGGGACAGAATCGATCGAGGCGCTCGGCTACCGAGCCTGGTGGGATCTGCCGGCCCTACCGAAGCTGAACATTGGCAACCCGCAGGCGCGCGAATACCTCCTCGGCGTGGCCGAGCACTGGATCCGATTCGGGGCCGATGGCTGGCGACTGGACGTCCCCGAAGAGATCGATGACATGGATTTCTGGGCTGAGCTCCGCCGCCGGGTGCGCATCATCGACCCGGAGGCCTACCTGGTCGGCGAGATCTGGCGGGTGGCTCCCGACTGGCTGGGCGCCGGCGGATTCGACTCGCTCATGAACTATCCGCTCACCTGGGCCATCGTCGGGTACGCTGCCGGGCGGCATCTCGACGAATCGGTTGCTGCCGAGCACAGCCACGTCCGCAGCGTCCTGCACCCGCTCGACGGGCCACGATTCGTGGCCAGCCTGGAGGCCCTCCTCGGCGCGTATCCGCCCGCACACACCGCTGCGCAGCTGAACCTCCTGGGATCGCATGACACCCCCCGCGTCATGACGCTATGTGGAGGAGACGAGGCGGCGGTCCGGATCGCGATGCTGCTCATGCTGGCCCTGCCCGGGGCGCCGAGCATCTACTACGGAGACGAGATCGGTCTGCCCGGCCGCTCCGACCCGGACTGCCGCCGGGCCTTTCCCTGGGATGAGAGCGTTTGGAACCGGTCGCTGCGCTCCTTCGTGCGTGCGGGGCTGGCGGTCCGCGCCGGCGAGGCTGCCCTGCGCGGCGATGGCTACCGGACCCTGGCCGCGGAGGGAATGGCGTGCGCCTTTGAGCGAGTCGACGCCGCCACGCGCGCCATGGTCGCCGTGAACGCAGGCGATGCACCCGCCATGCTGACCTTCAGCACATCGGCCGTTCCCATCCTGGGACGAGCGTTGCTGGCCACCGGGGATGGCGAACCGGGCTGGGCGGCCGCTTCCGACGGGCGCGCCGTGGTGGAGATTCCGGCGCGCTGGGGCGGTATCTGGCGGTCTGCCTGATGGGTCCGCTGGCCGAGCTCTTCGAGACGAACCGCGTCATCGTGCTGACGGTGTACGGCCAGGTCTTCTTCGTGCTCGGCCTGGCGGTGGCGCTGCAGTCCCTCAAGCGCAGCACATTGGCGCTGGCGCGGCCACTCCCCTGGTTGGCGGCGTTCGGGATCGTGCACGGCTTCCACGAGTGGGGCTACCTGTTCATCCCGATCCAGTCGGTCTACCTGCCGCTGCCCGCCACGGAGGCGCTCCTGGTCGTGCAGCTGATCATGAAGGGCGCCTCCTTCGCACTGCTGCTGCAGTTCGGTGTCGAGCTACTGGCAGCCATCACGCGCCTGCCCATCCTGCCGCGCCTGCGCCTGCTGCCCGCCGCTGCCTTTCTGGCGTGGGTTGGGGCCACCCTGGCGGTGTCAGCCGGGATGACGGCGTTCGTGCCGGACGCAAGCGCCTGGTTGCCGGAGGGACGCATCGAGGAGGCGCTCGCGCATGTCGGCGCTCCATTGGCCGTCGGCGACGTGCTGGCGCGATGGATGCTGGCCCTGCCTGGATCGGCCCTGGCGGTATGGGGGCTGCTGGCCAGCGCGGCCACCGTACGGGCGGTGGCCCGCCCGCCTGTCGTGCTGGGGCTGCGCGCCGCCGCTGTGGCGTTCGGTGTCTACGCGCTGGTCGGCGGACTGATCGGGCTGCCGGCTCCCTTCCTGCCCGCCTCAGTGCTGAATGGAAGCACGGTGCTGCAGGCCATCGGCGTGCCGATCGAGGTGCTGCGCTCGGTGACCGGCTTGGTGATCGCCGTGGCCATCATCCTGGCGCTCGACCTGTTCGAGCAGGAGACGGATCGCGCCCTGGCCGAGGCACGGCGCCGCGAGCTGCTGGCGCGGGAACGCGAGCGAATCGGCCGCGACCTGCATGACGGCATCATCCAGTCGATCTATGTCGCGGGGCTGCACCTGGACGAGGCGAGCGCCGCGCTGGACGCATCGGCTGAGGTTCCGCGGGCGCGCATCCGGACCGTCCTGCGCGAGATGGAACGCATCGGCGACGACATCCGGACCACCATCTTCGACCTGCGCAGCGCCAGCCTGGAAACGCGCGACGCGGAGGAGATCGTGCGCAGCGTGGCGGATGAGCTGCGCGCCAACACGCTCGTGGGGCTGGACCTGGCCGTGGCGGGCGCCTGGCGGGCAGTGCTGACCACCGAGCAGGCGGCCCAGCTGCACCAGGTCGTGCATGAGGCGTTCAGCAATATCCTCCGGCACGCTCGCGCCAGCCAGGTATCGGTGCGCCTGACCTGCACCCGGCGACGGCTGCGGCTCGAGATCCGCGATGACGGCATTGGATTTGAGCCCGATGCCGAAGCCGCCCGCCAACGGACCGGCCGCGCCCACGGCCTGCGCAATATGCGGCAGCGTGCCGAGCTGCTTCACGCGACGCTCGCGCTCCGGAGTGCCTCCGGACAGGGCACGGAGCTCTCGCTTACCATGCCGGTGGCCACGTCCCGGCGGCCTGCCTGATCCCAAGAGCGTCCGGAGAGGTCGCCATGAGCGAGGAACCCAGCATTCGCATTCTGATCGCCGACGACCATGAGGTGGTGCGCATCGGCCTGTCGGCGCTGCTGAACCGGCAGGCCGGATTCCGGGTTGTCGGCGAGGCCGCCTCCGGCGAGGAGGCGATCCGCCTGGCCAGGACGCTGCGTCCCGACGTCGTTTTGATGGATATCCGCATGCCTGACGGCTCCGGGACCGATGCGTGCCGTGTCATGACAGCGGAGGCTCCTCGCACTCCGGTGGTGATGCTCACCAGTTATGCAGACGAGGAGGCGCTGTTCGAGGCCATCGCGGCCGGTGCCTCGGGCTATGTGCTCAAGCGCATCGGCTCCGACGAGCTGGTGAGCGCCATTCGCACCGTGGCTGCCGGCCAGTCGATGCTCGACCCGGCCGTGACCTCGACCGTCCTCGACCGCCTGCGCCGTGCGTCCCACGCCGAGGAGTCGGGCGCCTTCGGCGACCTGACCGAGCAGGAGCGTCGGGTGCTCGCGCATGTGGCGGAGGGCGAATCGAACCGCGAGATCGCGGCCGCCATGCAGCTTGCCGAGAAGACCGTGCGCAACTACGTCAGCAACGTGCTCGCCAAGCTCTCGCTCGCGAGCCGGGCGCAGGCCGCGACCTATGCCATCCGCAACCGGCTCACTGAGCTGAGCCGCGAGCCGCGTGCCTGAGCGGAAGGGCCGCGTCCGACGGCGCTCACGTGCCGCGGGGCTGCTGCTCGTGACGGCCGTGCTGAGCGGCTGCCTCTTCAACCCATCGCCAACTCCATCCCCTAGCCCCACGGCCAGCTCCAGTGAGGCCCCCTCCCCCTCCCCGTCGGCCAGCGGGTCGACCGCGTCGTCGGAGCCGACCGCCACTCCGGAGCCGCCACTGTCGCTGCCGATACCCGGCCGCCATGATTCGCGCCAGGTGACTGTTCGGGTGGACCCCAACGTCGCCGCCGACGGTGGCGGAGAAATCGTGGTCACGGTCATCAACCGCTCGGATCGTCGGGTGCAGGAGCTGGTGCTGCGCTGGCCCACCGACCTCAGGCAGACGCTGTTCCTGGCGCCCTTCCGACCTTCCCAGCAGCGGATCGCCGACGGTGGTCCACCGCTGCTGCAGGACTGGACGAAGTGGCTCGATGGGCCGGGCGAGAGCGGCGAACCGGCCGGCACCACCTCGTTGGGCTGGGGTCCATTGCTGCCGGGGGGGACGCTGACCATACCGATCCAGGTGACCCGCAACGCACCCGGCGCGGTCGCCTTCGACCTGCAGGTCCTCGCCGGCGAGGCGATCCTTACCCTCGACGACAGTTCGCGCGCCGAGCTGCGCGTGACCGTGCCCTAGGTCCGGCCGACGTGCGCGCCATCCTCCCGCCGTGGACCGATCCGGACCCACTGCTGTTCGAACGACTGGGCGACGTGATCGACCCTGAGCGCCGGGTCCTGGACGCCCTGGAGCGGATCGTTCCGCTGTCCGGTAAGCGCATCGCCGACATCGGGACGGGCATCGGTCACTATCCGATGCTGCTCGCGCGACGTACAGCCCGAACCTACGGCATCGAGGCGCAGCCGGCCCTGCTGGAGGTTGCCCGCGGCCGGGCCGAGGCGTCGCATCAGCCGAACATCCGGATCGTCGAGGGCGGCGGCACCAAGCTGCCACTTCGCGACGCCGCCGTTGACGTGGTGCTTTCCGGCGAGATCGAGCCGGACGACCTTTGGCTGCCAGCAATCGACGAGGCGCTGCGAGTCCTGCGGCCGAATGGGCGGCTCGTCGTCATCGGCTACTACGGACGCGACGACCTGGCCAGCCTGCTCGACCCGGAGGTGGTCGCCCAGGCCCGTCACGCCACCCAGCGCCGCACCGGCTGGTGGCTGCGACACGGCTTCAAGATCAAGGTCGTTCACAGTCGGATCGACCTGCACGACGAGGCGACGGCCCAGGAGCTGCTGCCTCGGCTTTACGGCGACCGCGGCCGAGCCTTCCTGGGGGAGCCGCATTCCCTGAGCCTGCGGCTGAGGCTGGGCCTCTACCACCTGGCCCACAGCTGAACCAGTGGTCAACCGAAGGTTGACCCGATCCGTGCATTGCCTGCACCGAATTCCGCGGATTCAGTGCGCGAATTGCGTTGCAGCCGCGGAACGGTGCATCTATCATCGCGCCGTCGAAGGCCAGGCTCTTCTCCCCCCGGAGCCTGGCCTTCGGCCTGCCCGCCGACCGGTGCGATAATGGCGGGCGCTCTTTCACCGCCCGAATGCGCGCCGCGCGCCTGAGGCATCACGCACCTGCGGAGGCATGCAGCGAGATGGCAACCACCACGCCTCGCATGAAGATCACGTACGCCACCCTGTCGGCCGATAACGAGGAGCTGCAGGCGGCATTCGATACCGCTCTCGAGCGCGTTCGCAGCACGCTCGGCGCGTCCTATCCGATGCTGATCGGCGGCGAGGAGCGCCGCGGACAGCAGGAGTTCGAAGACCGCTCACCCATCGACCGCGATGTCGTGGTCGCGCGCTTCCCCATCGGTAGCCGCCAGGACGTCCGCGATGCGGTCGCTGCCGCGCGCCAGGCGTTTCCCGGGTGGCGAGACCTCGGCTGGCGGCGACGCCTGGAGCTCATGCGCCGGGCCGCCGAGCTGATCAGTGAGCGGCAGTTCGACTACGCAGCGCTGATGTCCTTCGAGGTCGGAAAGAACCGACTGGAGGCGCTCGGCGACGTCGAGGAGACCGCCGACCTGCTGCGCTACTACAGCGACGAGATGGAGCGCAACGACGGATTCGTGAAGCCGATGGGCTCGCTGTCGCCAACGGAGCACACCCGTTCGGTCCTCAAGCCGCACGGCGTGTGGGCGGTGATCAGCCCGTTCAACTTTCCGATGGCCCTGGCCGGCGGGCCAGCCGCCGGTGCGCTGATTGCCGGCAACACCGTCGTGCTCAAGCCATCGTCCGACGCGCCAATGATGGCCTACAAGTTCGGTGAGGCGCTGCGCGACGCCGGCGTGCCGGCAGGCGTCTTCAACTTGGTCACCGGCCCCGGCGAAAGCGTGGGCGCCGAGCTCGAGGAGAACGCCGACATCGACGGCCTGGTGTTCACCGGCAGCTACGAGGTCGGTATGAAGCTTTACACGGGCTTCACGCGCGACTACCCGCGGCCGATCATCACCGAGATGGGCGGCAAGAACCCGGCCATCGTCGCCGCCAGTGCCGACCTGGACGAGGCGGCGGAGGGCGTGATGCGTTCCGCGTTCGGCTACGACGGGCAGAAGTGCAGCGCCAACAGCCGCGTCTATGTCGATCGGTCGGTGGCACGCCAGTTCGTCGACAAGCTGGTCGAGCGGGCACGGTCCATCAAGGTCGGCGATCCCACCCGCCGCGACACCTGGATGGGCCCCGTCATCAACGAACGATCCCTGGCCAAGTTCACTACTGCGGTGGACGAGGCGACACGCGATGGCGGCACCATCGAGGTCGGGGGTGACGTTCTGCGCGACGAGGGCACCGAGCGTGGCTTCTTCCCGACGCCCACCGTGGTAACCGGCCTGCCGCTCTCGCATCGGCTCTTCCGCGATGAGCTGTTCGTGCCGTTCGTGGTGGTCGGCGAGGTCGACTCCCTCGACCAGGCACTGCAGGAGGCGAACGCCACGCCGTACGGGTTGACGGCCGGCATTTTCAGTCATGATGACGCCGAGGTCCGCCGCTTCCTGGACACCATCCAGGCCGGGGTGGTCTACGTCAATCGCCGCGCCGGCGCCACAACCGGTGCCTGGCCCGGCATTCAGAGCTTCGGTGGCTGGAAGGGCTCGGGGTCATCCGGCAAGTCCGGCCTGGGCCCCTATTACGTCCAGCAGTTCCTGCGCGAGCAGTCGCAGACGGTAATGGGCAAGGAGCCACCGCCGGCATGAGCGAGCGCATGGCCCACACCGGAAATGGCGAATCGGACATCCACGTCCCGCTCGACGACCTGGACGAGCTGGAGCCCCTCGTCGACCCCAGCGGCTGGTTCAGCGTGCTGTTGCGCTACGCCTACCTTGTCGGGTCGGCCCAGTCACCGACCATGGTCGAGGATCGGGTCGTGCTGGTCGATGGCGAGGACGAGGACACCGCACTCGGTCGGGCGATCGAGCTCGCTGCCGAATACGAGGATGATTTCGAGACCGATGCCGGTGACCAGGGTGTGATCCGCTTCGAAGGCATCGTCGCCATCAAGGAGCTCGACGATCCACCGGCCGCCGGCACAGAGGTCTGGCACGAGTTCATGGCGCCCACCGGCGTCGAGACCGATGCCGACGGAGAGCCGCTGCCGCCGGTCCGCCCGATGGAGATGGCCTTTCCTCGCGCCAACGACGAGTGAGCGGCTGGCGGTCGATCGCCTACCGCGCAGCGCGGCCCCTTCTCTTCAGGTTCGAGCCTGAACGGATCCATCGACTGACGATCAACGCGCTGCGCCTGGCTGGTGCGAACCCCATAGGCCGCGCGGTGCTGCGCGCCGCCGGTGGCGCGAATCGGTCGCCGGACCACGCTGCCGATCTGCTCGGTCTCCGATTCCGCAACCGCGTTGGGATCGGGGCGGGATTCGACAAGGATGGGCAGGCATTGCGCGGCTGGGCCGCCCTGGGCCCTGGATTCGCCGAGGTCGGCACGGTGACCCCGCTGCCCCAGCCGGGGAATCCGCGGCCAAGGCTGTATCGCCTGCCGGACGACGAGGCGCTCATCAACCGCATGGGCTTCAACAACGCCGGCGCTGCTGCGCTGGCGCGACGCGTGATGCTGGCACGCCGCCACCTCCCGCCCGGCTTCGTGGTGGGCGTCAACCTCGGCCGCGGGGCTGCCACCGATGCCGAGCAGACCACGGCCGACTACGTGGAGGCGTACCGGCTGGCGGCGCCAGTGGCTGACTACGTGGCGGTCAATGTCAGCTCGCCGAATACGCCCGGCCTGCGCGACCTGCAGGATCCCGACCTGCTGGTCGGGCTGCTGCGCACGCTGCGCCACGCCGGTGAGCAGATGCGCGCCGAGCGCCCACTGCTGGTCAAGCTGGCGCCGGACGTGGAGGCGCATGCCTTTGATGCGCTGGTCGCCGCGCTGGCCGGCGCTGCCGACGGGCTGATCCTCGGCAATACGACCGTCTCCCGCACCGGCCTCCACTCCCCGCTCCGGGCGGAGCCCGGCGGCCTCTCCGGTCGCCCGCTGCGCCAGGCAATGCTGGCAGCCGTGTCGCGCGGCCGCTCCATCGCGCCGGCAACTGTGATCATCGCCTCAGGCGGGATTGGCTCGGCGGACGACGTGGCCGCTGCCTACGCGGCCGGAGCCGACCTGGTGCAGCTGTGGACCGGCCTCGTGTACCACGGACCCGGCCTCATCGGGGAGGCCTCAACCGTGCGGCACCATGGGCCTGATACCATCGCAGGCATCTAGCCAGGGGCGCGGGCAGGACGCGCCGCTCCGCTTCGGAGTTGTGCGTACCGATGAGCATCGAGACCACGCCCGCTGCGGCTGCCCGCGAAACGGCGCCGCACATCATCACCGAGCTGCCGGGCCCGCGCGCCCGGGCCATGATCGAACGCGATGGGGCCGTCGCCAGCCCCAGCCTGACCCGCGCCTATCCGCTCGTCGCCGAGTCGGGGAGAGGCTGCGTCGTCACCGATGTGGACGGCAACCGATTCCTCGACTTTGCGGCAGGCATCGCCGTGGCCAGCACCGGGCACTCCCACCCGGCGGTGGTGCAGGCCATCAAGGACCAGGCCGATCGGCTGATCCATATCGCCGCCACGGACTTCTACGAGCCCCGGTACCTGGAGTTCATGGAGCGGCTGGCGGCGATCGCCCCATTCGGCGAAAAGGCACGCGTCTTCCTCACCAACTCGGGCACCGAGGCGGTCGAGGGTGCGATCAAGCTGGCGCGCTATTACACCCACCGCCCCGGCATCATCGCCTTCGAGGGCGGGTTCCATGGGCGCACGCTGGGAGCGTTGTCTCTCACCAACTCGAAGATCAAGCAGCGTGCTGGCTTCGGGCCGCTGCTGCCGATGGTCCACCATTCCCCCTTCCCGCGGATCCGCGCCTGGCGCGAGGGAACCGGCGGTGACGGCAGTGCAGAGCTGGCATACCTGCGCAGTGCCATCCTGGGCCGGATCATCGCGCCGACCGACGTGGCGGCCATCGTCGTCGAGCCGGTGCAGGGCGAGGGAGGCTACTTCCCCGCGCCCGCCCCCTTCCTGGCCGGCCTGCGCGAGCTGTGTGACGAGCACGGCATCCTGCTGGTGGCCGATGAGATCCAGTCGGGCATGGGCCGCACCGGCCGGTGGTGGGCGATGCAGCATGCCGGCGTCGAGCCGGACATCGTGACAACCGCCAAGGGAATTGCCTCCGGCATGCCGATTGGTGCCTTCATCGCCCGCGACTCGGTCTGGACCTGGCCACCAGGCGCCCATGGCTCGACGTTCGCCGGCAACCCGGTTTGCGCCGCCGCCGGCATGGCCACGCTGGATCTGCTCGAGGGAGGGCTGATCGACAATGCGGCGCAGGTCGGCACGCTGCTGCGAGCTGGGCTGGAGGCGGCCGCCGAGCGCCACGGTGGCGTGCGGGACGTGCGCGGCGTCGGTCTCATGCTCGGCATGGAATTCGAATCACACGAGGCAGCCAATGCCGTGCAGCAGGCTGCCTTCGAGCGCGGCCTGCTCGTGCTCGAGTGCGGCGAGGCATCACTGCGCTTCAGCCCACCGCTGATAGTCGACGCCGATGACGTGGCGACTGCGCTGCGCATCCTCAACGAGGCGCTGGACGCGGCAGTGCATCCGCGGCCGGGCGTGCAGGAGGTGGGCGGCTAGGACCGATGGAGCTGTGGTGCGCCAGGCGCACCTCCACTCCACCGCACGGCTTCCCTGCGAATGCGAGTGGCGGGAGGGGCGGCTAGTTGAGCATGTCTGAGAGCGAGGTCAGGAGGAAGCCGCGATCGCGCAGGCCGGGGACCATGATCTTGAGGGCGTCAAGCGTCTCGTAGCCACCGAGGTGCATCAGGACGTTCGAGCCGCCCTCCGCCTGGGTGATGACCTTGGTGGCGATCTGCTGAGCTGTGGGGCCGCCCTGGCTGATCGGCTTCCAATCGATGGTGTCGATATCCCACATGAACGTCTTCGTGTAGCCCGCCGCGGCCGCCGCCTGGATGACCGCGTTGTTCAGCGAGCCGTAGGGTGGCCGCCAGTAGGGAGCAGGATCCTGGCCGGTCTGCTGCTTGAGGATCGCAGCGGCATCGGTCAGCTCCCGGCGGATGAAGGCGGCCATCGGGGCGCCACCGACGCACGGTGCAGTGGTCGGCGAGCCGCCTCCGCCGCGGACCAGGTCGCAGTGGTGCATGGTGTGGTTGCCGACTTCGAACAGCTCCGGATGGGCGCGCGCGATGGTCATGATCGCCTGGCCCTCCGTCGTCTGGGCCATGGCGCCGGTCGGAAACAGGGTGGCGCACACCCCGCGGTCGATCAGGAAGCGGAGAATGTCGACACCCGGATCCAGGCGGCCGCCCATGTCAAAGGTCAGGGCCACGCCATTGCCTGCCCCGGACACGGTGTAGAAGGTCTGGGGGCTGCCGGCCGGCACGCGATTGCCGGCGCGACATCCTGATCCGACCGGGGGCTGCGGCGTGGGAGCAGGCGTCGCCACCGGTGTCGGCCGTGGGGTGGCGCTCGGGTCGCCGCTGACGACGAGGACCCACCCGACCTGCAGCGAATCGGAGTCGCTCTCCAGCGAGGGGTAGCGCTCGCTGTTCCAGGCCTGCAGCTGCGCAACCGTTGTGCCCCAGGCGCGGCCGATCGAGGAGAGCGTGTCGCCGACCTGCACGGTATAGGTCCTGCCAGGCGCATCGGTCGGCTCTGGGATGACCGTTTCGCCGGCGCTGGGCACCGCCGTGCGCGTCGGCGGCGATGACGCTGGTTGGCCGGAAGGAAATAGGGTTGGGCTGACGGCGGTGCACGCACTCAGCAGCAGGCTGGCAAGCAGCCCGCTGGCGAGCAGGGTCGAACGGAGAGCGCTCGGGGTGGGCACCGGTCAGGTTCGGGTCTCAGTTCGGGTTATAGGTCAAGTCAGACGTGCTCACCGGCGGCATGGCGCCATCCTCGAGCAGCCGAGCCTCGCGACGGAGGAGCTTGAGCTCCGCGCGCAGGCGGGTGGCTCCGTCCGGCATCTCCAGCAGCTGCTGCTTCCGGCTCAGCTCGATCTGCAGAACGCCGCCCACTGCATAGCTTGCAGCCAGCGGGTCGTCAGGTAGCCGAATCGGCTTGAGAACCTGGTCAAGCGAGGCTGCCACTACCGTGATCTCCTGCGACTCCGACCCCATGGACGCGGCGGAGGCCACGAAACGTTTCACCGTGGTGAGGTACGCGTCCAGCGCCGCCTGCACCTGCGGCAGAAGCCGCTCAGTCGCTTCCATATCGCCGGCCACCTCAGGCAGCGGCTGGGCCTCGACGGTGACATATGCCCCGCTGCGGTCCAGCGCGCCGAGCGCGACCCGCGCCGCGCCGACGGCCAGCAGCACCCAGCGTCCGTCCGGCAGCTGCTCGGCGCTGCGGACCTCGACGACCGTTCCCGTGCCATGCGTCGTGGGCGGTGGAGAACCGACCTCCGGCCCGTCCGCGATCATGCTCACCACGAAGCGGCCTGCGAACGGCGAGCGCTCGGCCATCACGTCGCGAGCCATGGCCCGGTACCGCTCTTCGAAGATGTGGAGTGGCAGCGGCAGGTGCGGGAAAACGACCGTCCTCAGCGGGAAATACGGCAATCGCATGCTGCCTCGGATCGTGGCATGCCTTGCCCGATCACGCAAAGAGGACGCCGTCGCTAGTCCTGGTCGACGAAGGTCATGTCGATCTGGGCGCGCTGCAACTTGCCCGAGTAGTCGATGTACACGCTCTTCCACTCGCTGAAGAAGTCGAGCGCGGCCTGGCCCACCTCGCGGTGACCGTTGCCGGTGGCTTTGGTCCCGCCGAACGGCAGATGCGCCTCCGCCCCGATCGTGCCGTGGTTCACGTAGCCCAGGCCGGAGTCGAAGTCGCGGATGCTGCGGAAGGCGAGGTTGATGTCACGCGTGAAGAGCGAGGTCGAGAGGCCATATTTCACGCCGTTCACGACCTGGACCGCCTCGTCCCAGGAATCGACCGGAATGACCGATGTCACCGGCCCGAAGATCTCCTCCTGGGCGATGCGTGCGGTGGGGCGCACGTCGGCAAAGATGGTCGGCTGGAAGAATGACCCCTTTGCCAGCCGGCCGTCGCGTGCCGGCTCGCCGCCGATCACCAGGTCTGCCTCGTCACGACCGATCATCGCGTAGGCCGCGATGCGCTCGACGGCCTGGTCGTTGATCACCGGCCCGACGTCCGTCGCCTCCTCCATCCCGTCGCCCAGCACCAGGCTGGCCACTCGTTTGCGCAGCGATTCGGTGAACTGGTCGTGGATGGACCGATGGACGACGACGCGCGAGGCGGCCGTACAGCGCTGGCCGCTGGTCCCGAAGGCGGACCACACCACACTGTCGAGCGCCAGGTCCAGGTCGGCGTCCTCCCACACCACGATCGGATTCTTGCCGCCCAGCTCCAGACTGACGCGCTTCAGGGTCTCGGCCGCGCGGCGGCTGATCTCGACCCCGGTGTCGGTATGGCCGGTGAAGCTGATGACCCGCACGTCAGCGTGGCCGACGATCGCATTTCCGACCTCGCCGCCGCTGCCGGTCACCACGTTGACCACCCCGGCCGGGATTCCGCCCTCGGTCAGCAGCTCGACGAAACGAATCAGGCAGGCCGGCGTGTCGGATGCCGGCTTGATGACCGCCGTGTTGCCGCAGATCAGCGCTGGAAACAGCTTCCAGGCGGGGATCGCCACCGGGAAGTTCCAGGGGGTGATGATGCCGACAACGCCGATCGAGCGGCGGATGGCCATCGCGAACTTGTCGGGCATCTCCGACGGGACGGTCTGGCCGAAGAGGCGGCGTCCCTCGCCGGCCATGTAATAGGCGACGTCGATCGCCTCCTGCACGTCGCCACGGGCTTCGGGCAGCACCTTGCCCATCTCACGCGTCATCAGCCGCGAGAGCTCCTCCTTGTGCTCGGCCAGCAGCCGCGCCACCCGGAACAGGATCTCGCCGCGCTTGGGTGCCGGCATGAGCGACCACGCCGGGTAGGCAGCCTTGGCGGCTTCGACGGCGGCGTCGACATCGGCCGGGCCCGAGGCCGCGAACTCGCCGATCACGTCGTCGTGATCGGCCGGGCTGACGCTGGTGAAGGTCGCGCCCGAACGGGCGTCGACCCAGCGGTCGCCGATGAGGTTGCGATAGGTGGACACGGGTGGGTGGTCTCCTCGAGGGCCAGCGAAGCAGGCGCCAACAGCAGGTGAGCGTAAAGGTCGGCGGAGGCGATTGTACGTCCGATGCGCTGCCCGGCCGACGCGGGACATTCGCCCCTATCGGCCATTCGATGGCACTGCCAGACTTGGCGACACAACAGAACAACCGCCGCGTCGGGGGTTTCCGTTTACCTAACGTATTCGGGGCTGAAGTAGTGGCACACCCGGAGTGGCGGTCCTGCGACTGTGCCGGCTTGGCAACGGGCCGGCATTGTCGTGCTACGGATGCGTCATCCCCATCACGTCGAGCGCCTCGTCCAGCTGATCGAGTGTGAGCTTGCCCTGGTCGACATAGCCGCGCTCCAGCACGACCTGGCGGATCGTCTTGGCTTCCGCCAGCGCCTGCTTGGCGACCTTGGCGGCCTCCTCATAGCCGATGTAGCGGTTCAGGGGCGTGACGATCGACGGCGAGCTCTCGGCGAACGCTCGGGCGCGCTCCACGTTGGCGGTGATGCCCGCGATGCATCGGTCCGCGAACAGGCGGCTTACGTTGGTCAGCAGCCGGATCGACTCCAGGATGTTGCGTGCCAGCATCGGCAGCATCACGTTCAGCTCGAAGTTGCCGGCGGCGCCTCCGAAGACGATGGCGGCGTCGTTGCCGATCACCTGCGCGCTCACCATGCACACCGCCTCCGGGATGACCGGATTGACCTTGCCGGGCATGATCGACGAGCCCGGCTGCAGGTCCGGGATATTGATCTCGCCGAGGCCCGCCCGCGGGCCCGATCCCATCCAGCGCAGATCGTTGGAAATCTTGAAGAGGCTGACGGCGATCGTCCGCAGCTGGCCCGATGCCTCCACCAGCCCGTCCCGCGCGCCCTGCGCCTCGAAGTGGTCGCGCGCCTCGACCAGCGGCAGCTCTGTCTGGCGCACCAGCTCCCCGATCACCCGCTGCGCGAACCCGGCAGGCATGTTGATGCCGGTTCCGACGGCCGTCCCACCAAGCGGCAGCTCGGCCAGGCGCGGCAGCGTGGACCGCAGACGCTCGACGCCGGTCCGCACCTGGGCGGCGTATCCGCCGAACTCCTGGCCGAGGGTCACCGGTGTCGCGTCCATGAGGTGGGTGCGGCCAGACTTGACGACCGAAGCGAACTCGTCGCGCTTGGTCTCGAGCGCCGTCGCCATGTGCTCGAGCGCAGGAATCAGGCCATTCACCACCGCGTCGGTGGCGGCCAGGTGGATGCTCGACGGAAAGACGTCGTTGCTCGACTGGCTGGCGTTGACGTGGTCGTTGGGATGGACCGGATGGCCGAGGCGCTCAGTGGCCAACGCGGCGATCACCTCGTTGGCGTTCATGTTGCTGCTGGTGCCCGACCCCGTCTGGAAGACGTCGATCGGGAACTGATCGTCCCATTTGCCGCGCGCCACTTCATCCGCGGCGCTGCTGATCGCGTCGGCCATCTCTGCGTCCACGATCCCGAGCTCGCCGTTCACCCGCGCCGCTGCAGCCTTGATCGCGCCGAGGGCGGCGATCTGCCCGCGCTCCAACCGCTGCCCGCTGATCGGGAAGTTCTCCACCGCTCGCTGGGTGGTGGCGCTCCACTTCGCGTCGCGCGACACGCGGATCTCACCCATCGAGTCGTGCTCGGTTCGGAAACCAGCCTCCTCGTTCACCAGCGATGCGCCTGGGACTCATCGGGCTCGACGAAGCGGATGACCGGCGGGATGAGGTACGGCAGACGTCCCTCGTTCAGCTGCTCCAGGATGCGCTCCGCGCGGACCACCACCTCGTCCACGAAGATTCCACGGTGCGTGGGCATGTAGGGGCGCAGGCGAGCCACGCCCTCGGACAGCTTGTTGCGGGCTCCGCGCACGTTGCGGCGCTGGAGATGCAGCAGCCCAGCAGCCACCATGATCAGCCCCTGGTAGAAGTCGCGCTCCTCGTCCGGCGCCGCGCGCCACAGCGTCTCCCATGCCTCGTGGGCGTGCCAGTAGCGGACGCCGTTGAATAGGGCCACCCCCCGGTGAAACAGCTCGTGCTGCTCCTTTGGATCGAGCGGCCCGGTCCGCCCACGCGGCAGGGCCGGCTCAGCCTCAGCCGGCGTGCCGACGGCAGCCGCTGCCTTCTGTTTACGCTTGGCGCGTACCGGCGCGGGCGTCCTCGTCTGCTCAGCCATCGTCGCCGATGCTAGCAGGCACTGCCTTACAGCTCGCCCGCTTCCATCATCTGTTTGAGGGTCGCCAACCCTCGTTCCCATCCTCGTTCGTAGCTCTTGACGAAGGCAGGCCCGATCAGCCGCATCACGCCGCGCAGGTGGAATGCAGAGTCGATCTCGACGCGCGTGCCGCCGTCGACCGGCTCGAAGGCAAGCGTCACCTCGAACGGCGCGCTACGGGACAGCCCCTTCATCGCGGCGCGGCGCGGCGGATCGTGCTCGGTCACGACGGCATCGTTCTCGACGCCCCGGCCCATGACAAGGACGCGCGCCCGTCGCACTGATCCCACGCCATGAGGCGGTGGCGTCGTCCACCACTCCTCGACCTTTGCCGGATACCAGCGACCGGTGAGCGTGACGTCGGTGAGGACCGCGAACACATCCTCGATCGCTCGCTTGATCTCAACCGTGTGGCGAGTTGGCGCGGTCATTCGTAGCTGCTGCGCACTAGGATCCTCATCTGAGCGGATATCCCGGCCCTACGCCACCGCGCCCATACAGCCAAGCGCCGCCCAGGCTCATGACGAAGAGCCCAACGGCGAGGCTCCCCCAATCAACCCACGCGGCAACACCTCGGATCGCCAAGTAAAGACCGAGAGTGAGGTGCAGCAGGCCGAATGTCAGGTAGCGCAGCCGAATGCCCCCGATCACCCACCCGCGGCGCGAGGTGCTGCGAGCACCGACAAGAACCATGACGAAGCTCGCCAGGATCAAGCCGATCGCACCGCCGAAGATCCAACCGGCCCAGTGCATCGCGGCACATTACGCCCGTTCATCCTGGCGAGGCTCGCCGAATTGATCTGCTGAGTGCTGAAGTCAGGGCGTGGTCGGCGGCCGCCGAAGGATGTTGCGCAGCCGGCCGAGGTGGCCGTCGGCCGCGCCACGACTCCATCGGTCCCTAATCCGCGATCTTGGCCATCACGTGCTTGATGATCGTGTAGTCCTCGATCGAGTAGGTGCTCATATCCTTGCCATACCCGGACTGGCCGAAGCCACCATGCGGCATCTCTGACGCGAGGGTCAGGTGGTCGTTGATCCAGACCGTGCCGTAGCGCAGGCGGCGAGCGGCATTCAGGGCACGCTTGACGTCCTTGGTCCAGACCGACGCCGCCAGGCCGTAGTTCACGCCATTGGCCCAGGCGATGCCCTCTTCGTCGTCGCTGAAGCGCTGGACCGTGACCACCGGACCGAAGACCTCCTGCTGGATGATCTCCGCGTCCTGCGCGACATCGGTCACCACGGTCGGCTGGTAGAAGTACCCGCGCTCACCGTTAGTGGCGCCACCAGTGGCCACCGTGGCGCCATAGCCGCGCGCTCGATCGACGAAGCCGATCACCCGCTCCTGCTGCGACTTGCTGACCAGCGGTCCCATGTCCAGCTCGGCATCGTCGGCCGGGTTGCCGACCTTGATCGACTGCACCGCCGGAACGAGCTCTGAGAGCAGGCCGTCGTAGGCACGGGCGCCGGCGATGATGCGGGTGGCCGCCGTGCAGTCCTGGCCCGAGTTGTAGAAGCCGGCCATCTTGATCGTCTCGGCCACCGCACTGACATCAGCGTCGTCGAAGACGAGCACCGGCGCCTTGCCGCCAAGCTCCAGGTGCACGCGCTTGACCGATTGCGCCGCCAGGGCGGCGATCTCCTTGCCGGTGGCGGTGTCGCCCGTGAGGCTCACCATGTCCACGCCCGGATGGCTGACCAGCCGGCGCCCGACCACTTTGCCCGGCCCGGTGATGACGTTGAGGACGCCCTTCGGGAAGATGTCCGCCGCCAGCTCTCCGATCCGGATGGCGGACAGTGGCGTCCAGGACGACGGCTTGAGGACCACCGTGCAGCCGGCCGCCAGCGCCGGACAGATCTTCCAGATGGCCATCATCAGCGGGTAGTTCCAGGGAGCGACCTGGCCGACCACGCCGGCCGCCTCGCGCCGGAGCATGCTGGTGTGGGTGGCAACGTACTCGCCGGCGGCCTTGCCCTCGATCACCCGGGCGGCGCCGGCGAAGAAGCGGATGTTGTCGATCGTGAACTCGACGTCAAAGTCGGCGGTGCCCTTCGGCTTGCCGACGTTGGCCGACTCGATGCTCGACAGGTTCTCGGCGTCGGCGGCAATTTCGTCCGCGAACTTGAAGAGCGCCGTGCTGCGCTCGGCAGGGGTGGTCAGCGACCAGGTTTCGAAGGCGGCGCGGGCGGCGGCCACCGCCCGATCGACGTCCGATTCATCGCCCCTGGGCACGGCGCCGATGACCTCCTCGGTCGCCGGATTGACCACGTCAGTCGTTTCGCCGGTGGTCGCATCTGACCAGTCGCCGTTGATGAACATGCGGTGTTTGGTGGCTGAGAGGGTCATGGGTACCTCACGCGATGCTCGACGGATGGGGGGAGGCGCTGCTGATGGCGGCGCGTCGCCGGCTGGCGACGTTCGCATCGGGTTCCGCTGGATTCTACGCTGCCCACCCTGCCGAATCGACGGTCGGATGCGTGATCCACAGCCCGAATCCGCAACTGTTCCGGTCATCCGATCAGTTGCATGCCCGGGACCCACTGCGGTCCGCCACGGCTGAATTCAGTCGGTTTGACGCATCGGACGGAAGCCACCGTCGGCCGCGCGAGCCATCACGAACAACAGGTCGGCCAATCGATTGAGATACGGAACAACCTGGGAGTCGGGCAGCTCGCCAACGGCCGCCAGGCCAACAGCGCGTCGCTCGGCACGCCGGACGGTGGTCCGCGCAATGTCGAGGGCTGCGCCGGTGAGCGACTCGCCGGGGAGGACGAACTCAGCCGGCATGGAGTGGTCCCCTTCGAGACTGTCGATCTCACCTTCCAGAGCCGCGACCATCTCGGCCGTCACCAGCGTGGTGCCGGGCGTCAGCCGTCCACGCCGATCGGTGTGTGTGGCCAGCTCGGCGCCGACCACGAACAGCTCGCGCTGCAGGCGGACGCTCAGCTCTGCCAGCCGCGCCTCGGTGCGATCAGTCGCCGCGCCGATGGCAGCCCGTACCAGCCCCAGCGCGGAAACTGCCTCGTCGGTTGTGCCGTAGGCGTCCGTACGCAGGTCGGCCTTGCTGATGCGATCGCCACCGAATAGAAGCCCGGTGCTGCCCTTATCGCCCTTACGTGTATAGATGCGCATCCGCTGCGATGGTACCTGTCACGTGCTTGCCAAGTCAGCGGCCAGAAGGGCTTGGGCTTCGACAACCCCTAACCCAGCACGAGGGCTCTCAATCTGTCAACAACCTGAGTGGGAACGACACCTGGCTGAACGCTAGAAGAGGCCCGGCGGCGGTTCCCAGCGGTCGGCCAGCAGGGTTACTTTGACCGGCGGCCCGACGACCTCCTCGGTCTTCTCCTTGATCGTCTGGATCAGCTCTCCGGCCCAGGGGCAGAAGGGCGTGGTGAGCACCATCTTGATCTCCGTCGGCGCTCCTTCCGATCCGATCTCGACGTGCTTGATCAGGTCCAGGTCCACGATGCTCATCCCGATTTCCGGATCCTGGATGTCGTAGAGCGCGGTCATCACCTCGTCCACCCGGGCGAGATTCGAGTCGATCGTCATATCCCGACCAGTTTACCAAGAATTCGCATCAGGCCAGGCTGGTGTCGAATTCGGGGTGCGGGGCTGGCACCGGCGGACGGACCCGCGTGTATCCCTCGTAGATCAGTCCATCGCGCTCCAGCGCGGCGCGCAGCTCGACCGCTTCCTGTTTCGCGTCTGGCTGGCTGGCGTGGCATTCGAGCGCGGCGATCCGTCGCTCGGCGACCGGGCTGATGTCGAGCCGGTGCGTGGCGGCTCCCTCCTCCGGGGAGAGGTCGTACCGGCGCGTGCCGGGTCCGAATACCGGCGCGATGACATAGATCGCATGCGGCGCAACGCCGGACTCGGCAAGCCGCTCCACCGCCCAACGCGTCGCCGAGCCAATGACCACGTGATCAGGGTGCCCGGTCACGCCATGCGCGCCGAAGGTGATGACCGCCTCCGGTCGCCGATCGCCGAGCCACAGCGCAACATCGTTGACCAGCTGTGAAAACGGGGCATCCGCAAGCGAGCCGTCGGTATAACCCTCGAGCAGGGTGACCTCGTCAAAACCGATCTTGCCGGCGGCGCAGCGCAGCTCGTCTTCGCGCCGCCCGCCGAAGTCGTCATCCGGCATGCCGTCTGGCGTGCCGGCCTCCCCGCGCGTTGCCACCAACAGGCGCACCGCGCGTCCCGCGTCGTGGGCCAGCGCCAATGCGCCGGCGCATCCGAAGCTCTCGTCGTCGGGGTGCGCCAGCACCGCAGCAAGGCCACCCGTCCTGTCGTCGGGGCGGTACACGCTCACCTTCAGCCGTCCTCCTCGCTCTCGTCGTCGCTCAGTCTGGCAGCGCCACGGGTCGCGACCGCGCCTCTCATCGTACGCAGCACAGCCAGCTTGGCGCCGGCAACCTCCGCCACGAAGCGGCCGGTGCCCTCCTCGTCCAGCAGCGAGCCAGACGGCGCAGAGTCGCGCCCAACATTCAGCCAGGCGAGATGGTATCGGTCCATCCGACCCCACACTCGCTCCAACAGCTCGTCCGAGTTGAGAAGCCACGCCCGAAACAGGTTCCAGTCGGGCTCGACGAGCAGCCGTTCGCCGTCGGCGATCAGCTGGTCAGAGGCGTCAAGGAAGGCGCGCCGAGACATCACCGCGCGGCCGGGCATGGCGCAGAGGATAGGCGAGCGGCCCTCCGCGCGCCCGTTCGTACTATTGCCCAGCCAAGCACGCCGCTCGAAAACTCACCGAGCCGTGGACCGCTCTGACATGGCGGGCGTCATCGCCCGCGCTGGCGCTGCACTTCTCGCCGCGCTACTCGCGCCGGCGGCGGTCGCCGTGCTCAGGCTCTTCCCGCCGCTCGCCCTATGGACCCCCGGTGCGCCCGGCTGGCTGGGCCCCGTTGCCGCCGCCACTGCAGCGTTGGCCGTGGGCATCGGCGGCATGATGCGCCTGGCCGACGGGCTCCGCCGAGCGCGGCTGAGGCCGCTGATCCAGGCCACGGCGCTGGGCGCCCTCGCCGGTGGCCTGGGTGCTGGCGCAATTCACGCCGCAACTCGGCCGGCCAGCTTTCCCGACGGCGGGCTACCGGTCGCCATGCTCGCCGCCGGTCTCCTGCTCCTCGTCGCCCGGCTGACACCGGAGCTGCAGCTGACCGATCGCGGAAGGCTCGTCGCGCTGGTCGGCGCAGCGGTGACGGTGGAAGGCATCCTGGCGGCGTCGCTGTTCGCCCCCGTCCCCGTATGGTTGGCCCCGTGGCTGAGCGCAACCGCCGCCGGCCTCGCCGCAGCCGCCAGCGTGCCCGGTCCCATGCTGGCCTCGGGCCTGCTGGCTGGTGCCTTCGCCGCCATGACCGCAATGCGGCCCGGTGCGCTCGACGCGGTCCCGCCACTGGCCGCGATGGTAGCGGCCGGACTCTGTTTCGCGTGGCCGCGGTCCGTGGCAGCGGTGGCTGACGAGCCGACCGCCACGGACCTGGGCGAGGATGCGACGCGGCTGCGGCTGGCGCCGGTGCGGGCCAGTAGCCTTGCCCTCATGCGGCCGAACGACGAAGAGGCGCTGCGGCTGGCGCGGGAGTTGCGCGGCACCATTGAGGAGCTCATGCACGCGCGCCGCACCATCGAGCTGCAGCGCAAGGAGATTGCGCGCACGGGTACCCACGACCCACTGACCGGCGTGCCGATGCGTCGGATCGTGCTCGAACGGCTGGCCATCGAGGCTGCGGAGTCGCAGCGCTACACCCATCCTGTGGCGGTGGTGCTCATCGACGTAGACGGCTTCACACAGCTCAACCACGACCATGGCCTGGCAGTCGGCGACGCGGTCCTCCGTGAGCTCGCCCTACGCCTTCGGTTGCGGATGCGTGCCGCCGACGCGCTCGGCCGCGTGGGCGGCGATAGCTTCATGGCCATCCTGCCGCATACCGACGAGCGCGGCGCCGCCGTCTTCGCCGATGCGCTGCGCCGTCGCCTGATTGCGCGGCCGATCGCCAGCGAGGCCGGCGAGCTGACAGTCGCGATTTCGATTGGCATCGCCTTCATGCGCCCCGGCATGAGCCTCACGCCCGACGAGCTGCTCGCCGCGGCCGACGAGGCTCTTGCATCGGCCAGGGCGGCTGGTGGCAACCGGATCGCTTTCGACCGCCACCACGGCCTGGCTCGCCTCGAGGAGCGGCAGGCGCCGGCTTCGGACGACCAAAGCGAAGGTGTCTCGGCCGGATAAAACTTCCATCGCGTATGACAACCCTGCCGTCCTCGTGCTCGCCTCGTGGGCGGACACCAGCCTGAAACGGACCATTCGAGGCCTCCCGCGCCGTATCGGCTTATCCACCGATGTCATACAATGTGTGGGCAGGATTCGTGGATAACCCCATAGGCAGGCCGGCCCCAGGCTGGCATCGTGAGGCTCGCATGCCAGCAACCTCCTCTGAGCTCTCCGCCAGGCTGATCTTTCCGACCAGGGAGATCGTCGAGGAGTTCTATCTCCCGATCATCTATACGGCCTGTCGGACCTGCTACAGCGAGCTGCTGCCGGACCAGATCTGGGACAAGGCGGTCAGCCGCCAGGTCGCCGACGAGAAGCAGCAGAGCCTGGTGCGCAAGGTCATGGAGTCTGGTCACGGCTCGACCATTGAGCACGTGAACTTCACCTTTGCCATCAGCGGCGTGACCCGGACGCTCTCGCACCAGCTGGTACGACACCGGGCCGGAACCGCATTCGACCAGCAGTCGCAGCGGTACGTCAGCTTCAAGAAGCGGGACAACTACACGGTCCCCGATTCGATCGCCAACGGCGATCTGCCGGATGACCTGGCTGGCCAGTTCAAGGCTGCCATCGACGCCAACATGGACCTCTATGGCCAGCTGCTGCAGGCCGAGGTTCCGGCGGAGGACGCGCGATTCATCTTCCCGAATGCGATGCAGACCAACCTGATCATGACCGTCAACCTGCGGCAGCTGATCCACATGTCCGGGCTGCGGCTGTGCACCATGGCCCAGTGGGAGATCCGCCAGCTGTTCAAGCAGATCCGCCACGAGATCTTCCGGGTAAGCCCCTTCTTCGGCTCCTTCCTGGCCCCGAAATGCATCCCGCTCGGCTACTGCGACGAGATGGGCAACCGCGACGAGCACTGCCGCATTCGCCCGCATCGCGACACGGTGATGGCCGTCTGGGAGGCCTACCGCGGCGGCGAGCTGGCAGAGTCCAACGGGCCGATCGTCCCCGAGACGTCGCCGTTCCGGCCGCGTCCCCGGCGTATCCCGGTCCCGGTAGCGGACGGCGAGGTTGCGCTGGAGACGATGCCCGCGCAGCATGCCGAGCCGCCCCAGGCGGCCATCGGCCAGGCAGGCGGCTCCGACCGGGTATAGCCCGGGTCAGTTCCCTAGTTATCCGGCGAGATGCCGTCTCCCAGCGTGAAGCGGCGCAGCTCCTCGTCCGCCTCTTCCGCAGCACGCCGGGCCTCGGCCACCAGGAAAGCGTCCATGCGCGTGGAATCCACGATCAGCAGCGTGTGACCACGCTCGTTGCGGTCCAGCACGATCCGATCGTCGCCGTGGAAGCTGAGCGACCAGTTGGCCTGCAGCTGGACCAGCTCGGCCAGCATCACCTTCTCGCCAAAGTACCAGTCAAGGAACGCGGCGTTCAGCGAGGCCACCACGTCGCGCAGCTGCAGGGTCGCGTTGCGTGGCAGCCGCGACAGGAAGTGGACGATCCGCAGCCGCGCGAACGGATCACCCCCGCGCGCGATCTGGGGCGGCGTAACGCCCGGATCGGGCATTCCCTCGGGAGCGGGGGCCAGCGGAGAGCCGGAGATGGTCTGCTCGGTCATCGGTCCTGAGGGAGTCTGACGTGTCGCCCGGGCCTCCGCCACCTACCCCCCTCAGCCGATGCGCGCGCCGATCGGCGCCGCTGGATCCGGGGTGAGCAGCCAGACCTCGCCTCCGGCTCCCATGGCGCCCAGCACCAATAGCTGGCTCGCAAGGCCGGCGATGCGGCGCGATGGGAAGTTGAGGACCGCCACCACCTGCCTGCCGACCAGCGCCGCCGGCTCAGGATAGGTCACCGTCAACTGGGCTGAGCTGACCCGCTCACCGAGCTCCGGTCCGAAGTCGATGCGCAGGCGGTAGGAGGGCTTGCGCGCCTCCGGAAACGGATCCGCCGCAGTGATCCTTCCCACGCGCATATCGACCCGCGTGAAATCGTCGAACTCGATCATGCGACGCACGGTAGCAGGGTCCTGCGCGGTGCCATGTCGCAACGCCCGTGCCTAGTACTCTCGGGCGGTTGGTGTCCCTCGCCGCGCCGCGTAGCCTTCACCCACGAGCCACGGGCTGCCCCGCGGCCGTACACCACACGGGGATGCACGTGACCTTCTGGAATTGGCGCCGCGCCGCCGGCGCGACCGCTACCGCCGGATCGGCTGCAATCGCCCTGGCGCCGGACCTGGCGCCGATCGAGCTGTACACGGCTAACGCTCGAATCGTCGGCTGGATCGCCGCCAACGGGCGTCGCGTGACGGACCTGCTCAACGCGCAGGATGAACTGCGCCTGTGGCAGCCCAGTCCCGGACCGATCGAGGCGCCGCTGGCCGACCCGCTGGCCGACCCCCATCCAACCCTTGACGAATCCGGTGACTGGCAGTCGCTGATGACCGAGCAGGTCATCCTGGCCATGCCGCCGGAATGGCGGGCCTCGCGGCAGCTGCGCCTGCACCGCAAGCTACGTCGCGTGGCGATCTCGGCGGGGCCCTTCAGCGTCACCGGCAACCTGCACATCGTGCCGGGTGCGGAGCCCGGGCCGGAGCTCCTGCTGCACGGTCCGCATTTCCTACCCCTGACCGAGGCCTACATCCTGCACAACGGCGAGCCGCCGTTCGAGCATGTCGTGAGCGTGGTGATCGTCAACACGTCCCACGTGACGCAGATGGTGCCGCTCGTCACCCTCGCCTGACCGTGGACGACGCCCTCCTGGGGCTCCATCCGTGCAGCTGATCGGATGACCAGAACAGTGGTACGACGGGCGTGACTTGTCCGCCGCTACCCAACGCTTCGGATGACCGGCACACGAGGCGCAGGCGCGGGGCAGCGCGGCCATAATCGGCGCACCACATGGCCGTGATCCGATCCGCCGCCGACCCGTCATCAGCTCCCTTCGCAGCCAATGCGAGCGCCATGCGCGCCCTGGTGGCAGACCTGCGCGAGCGGACAGCGGTTGTCGCAGCACGGGGCGCCGGAGGTGATGACCGCTCGATCGCCCGCCACCGCGAGCGTGGAAAACTGCCGGTACGGGAGCGAGTCGACCACCTGGTCGACCCTGGCAGCGCTTTCCTTGAGCTGTCTGCGCTGGCTGCCTCTGGGCTGTACGACGACGAGGCGCCCGGTGCGGGGATGGTGTCCGGCATCGGCGTGGTTGAGGGCGTCGAATGCGTGATCGTTGCCAACGACGCCACGGTCAAGGGCGGCACCTACTACCCGATCACGGTCAAGAAGCACCTCCGGGCGCAGGAGATCGCGCGCGCCAACAAGCTGCCCTGCATCTACCTCGTGGACTCCGGGGGCGCCTTCCTGCCGATGCAGGACGAGGTCTTCCCGGACAAGGATCACTTCGGGCGGATCTTCTTCAACCAGGCCAACCTCTCCGGCGAGGGCATCCCGCAGATCGCGGCGGTGATGGGCTCGTGCACGGCCGGCGGCGCCTACGTTCCGGCGATGTCCGACGAGACGGTGATCGTCAAGGAGCAGGGCACGATCTTCCTCGGCGGTCCGCCCCTGGTGAAGGCGGCGACCGGCGAGGTGGTGACCGCCGAGGAGCTCGGGGGAGGTGACGTCCACGCCCGCAAGTCCGGCGTCGTCGACCACCTGGCCGAGGACGACGCCCACGCACTGGCGATCGTGCGTTCGATCGTGAGCACGCTGCCGGTCTCGACAAGCTCGACCACCGGTGGCGGCCCGACCACCGAGGACGTCGAGGAGCCGAAGGTCGACCCGCACACGCTCTACGACGTGGTGCCCACCGACACCCGGACGCCGTACGACGTCCGCGAGGTGATCATGCGGGTGGTCGACGGCAGCCACTTCCACGAGTTCAAGAAGCTGTACGGCGAGACCCTGGTCTGCGGCTTCGCGAAGATCTGGGGACACCGGGTCGGCATCATCGCCAACAACGGCATCCTGTTCAGCGAGTCGGCGCTCAAGGGCGCGCACTTCATCGAGCT
>JBDUEE010000200.1:0-9138 GCA_040002615.1 Chloroflexota bacterium
CGCGCCGTCGGCTGCCAGCCTGGGCCAAGCCGATCCCGCGAACATGGGCGGCACGCTCGCGCCGTCGGCTGCCAGCCTGGGCCAAGCCGATCCCGCGAACATGGGCGGCACGACGGCATCGGACACCAGCGACGAGGAGTAGTCCACCCCGCCCGGGATCTGACAGGAAGCCGCCCAGCATCGCTCGGGCGGCTTTCGCTTGGCCTGCGTCCTGGCAGTGAGGCGCTATAGGCCCGCGTCCCGTTGCCTGAGGCTTGGTGGCATCGCCGGGCGCCGCGTAGCTGGTTGTTGGCGACGATCGGGCGCCGAACTTCTTAACTGGTGAAACTTGACAGTGGCGCGTTCGGCACTGGAAGACCGAGGTCGTGGTCGCCTTGCTCGAGATGCTCTCCGGGCGTGGCAAGAAGGAGTGCGCCAGTCCTCAGCTCACCGCTTTCTTCACGAGCGCGCCGATCCTTGCCTCGTCGGCGGCGGTCAACTTCGTCAGGGCGTAGGAGGTCGGCCACATGGAGCCTTCGTCGAGGTTCGCATCGTCGCTGAAGCCAAACGTCGCATACCTCGAGTTGAACTTCTGAGCGGCCTGGAAGAAGCAGACGACCTTGCCGTCCCTGGCATAGGCGGGCATCCCGTACCACGTTCTCGATGAGAGGGCTGGCGCGCTGGCTTTGATGACAGCATGGAGCCGCTTGGCCATGGAGCGATCCGGTTCCGGCAGTTCGGCGATCTTCGCGAGCACGTCGCTTTCCCCCTCCGACTTGCTCTTGTTCGCGCGCGCTTCCGCCTTCAGCTCCTTGGCGCGCTCCTTCATCGCGCCACGTTCCTCCTCCGTGAATCCCTTGGACTTCGTGCCGATCGCGCTGCTGCTCTTGGTGGACCTCGGCGTGTCTTTCATTGCAGATTTCCTCTTCTGCGACTCTTGATGGCGTCGACCCTCATGCTAGGGAGCCGCCGCCACCGCCGCTTCTTCGAAACGGCTCGATCTTGCGCGACCGATGGCGCTGGCGGCTAGAGCGCCCAGGCCACCAAGCGCGCCTGCCAGCAGGGCACGGCGCGCTCTGGACATCGCGCGTTTGGCCGGGCGCCGTCCTCGTAAGGGGCGAGGTTGTCGGCACGTGGCGACGGGCCAACGCGGACCTGACGATCGAGTCCTGGCGCCGGCTGTCGCCGGCGGAACGCGAGACGGTCGAGGCGGAGGCGGCGTCCCTGCCACTGCCCGGTCTGCGGCGGCAGATCCGCGTCCGCTGGGAAGACTGAAGGCCACAGAAGTGCCCGGGCTGTGGCAGACCAGATCTAGCCGTCTAATCGTCAGCCGCTAGATTCGCCGCAGACTGGCCCGTTCGCCCACGAGCGTCTAATCACGGAATCGCGTGCGGATCGAGCGCATCCCGGAGCGCGTCGCCCACGAGGTTGAACGAGACAACCACCACAATGAGGACTGTTCCCGGGATGAACAGGTAGGTCGGTACGACGTTGAAATAGGCCACTGACTTGTCGAGCATGGCGCCGAACGTGGTCTCCGGAGGGATGATGCCGACGCCGAGAAAGGACAGTGTGGCCTCGAAACCGATGTAGGCCGGCAGGGTGAGGGTCGTGTAGACCAGGATCGGCGCCCACAGGTTGGGCAGGATCTCGCTGAACAGGATCCGGCGCTTGCTCGAGCCCATCGCGATGGCTGCCTCGACGAACTCGCGCTCGCGCAGGCTGATCACCTGGCCGCGGACGATGCGCGCCAGGTACGGCCAGCCGAACACGCTGAGCACCAGGATCAGGTACGTGATCCGCGACGGATTGCCCTCAGGAACACCGAGGTCGGTGAGGCGCTGCGTAAGCACCCCAGAGAGCGCCAGGATGATCAGCAGGAAAGGGAAGGCCAGGATGAGGTCCATGAGCTGCCCAATGATCGTGTCGGTCCAGCCGCCGCTGTAGCCGGCGATGATGCCGACGACGGTGCCGATGGCCACCGTCACCACCGTCGCGCTGGTGGCGATGATCAGCGAGATGCGGAGGCCATAGATGAGCTGCGCGAAGATGTCGCGGCCGGTTCCCCACTCCACGCCGAGCCAGTGCTTGGCGCTGATGCCGCCCCACTCGCCGACGGGCCCGCCGCCGAGCTCGCTGATCGCCTTGGCGTCGAACTTATACGGATCGATGCCCACCATCCCGGCCAGGATGGGACCGAAGATGGCCGTCGCATAGAACAGCACGACGATGACCAGGCAGGCCATCGCCACCTTATCGCGGCGAAGGCGCGCCCAGACGATCTGTCGAAGGCTTCGTCCGCTGGGGAAAGGGAGGAGCGCCTCGCCGGTGAAGCCAGCGGCGTCCTCCTCAACGGTGACCATGGCACGCGATTATCATCCGTTGCGGCTGGTGACGCCGGCCCTGGCTCCCGCTGCTGGAACCAGACAATGGCAGCGCTGATGCTGGTCGCGCTGCTGCTGTCGCGCTGCTGTTGGTCCGCGCGCGTGCATCGGCCGTTCACAGCGCGCACAGCCAGCCTATTCGGCTAGCGTGACGGCCCCCGGCGATTCCATGCGGACGTGGCGCACGGATGGCACGAGAACGACGCTGATACAGACAGCGATATTGAGAACGCCGGCCACTACAAGCGTCTCAGCCGTTCCGATCGCGGCGGCTATCGGCCCAATCAACGCGTAGCCGATCGGGTTGAGCGCCACGGAGCCGAGCCAGTCGAACGAACTGATCCTCGAGAGCGCGTGCTCGGGCACGTTGCGCTGCAGTGCCGTCATCCAGAGCGTGTTGCCGAGCGCAAAGCCGATCCCCACGGCGAAGCTGACCACGGCGAGCCCGATCAGGGGGAGCGGGACGGCGAGGGACGCCAGCAGCAGCCCTGCTGGCAGCACGAGCAGCTGCGAGACGACGAGCGGCCGGTCGACCCTGAGTCGGAGCGCGAACAATCCGCCGAGGATCGCGCCGGCGGACTCAACAGCCAGGATCGTGCCCCAGGCCGCCGCCCCGCCGAGCTCCTCCTTGGCCACGAGCGGACCGAGCACGAGCAGGGCGGGGAAGTAGGTGAGCTGGAACAGGCCGAATGAGGCGACCATGGCCACGGCCCACCGCCGCTCGACGAACTCGCGCCAGCCGTCTCGAAGGTCTCCGAGGATCGACGCGGAGGCGATCCGAACGGTGGCAGTCAGGTGCATAGAGGAGATCAACGCAGCGGACACGAAGAACGTGACCGAGTCCAGCGCGATAGCCCAGGCCGGGCTGCCGGTGGCGACGATGAGCGCCCCGATGGCAGGCCCCGCGATCGAGAGGACGCTGCTCGAAAGGCCAAGGAGCGCATTGGCCTCCTGGAGCCGCGCGTCGCTCACCGCCTGCCTGACCATCCCGGTCGTGGCGGGTCGGGAAAACGCGGCCGACATGCCGAACACCGCCTGCAAAAACGCCACGTTCCAGACGTTGGCGGAGCCGGAGAAGAGAAGGATGGCAGTTGCGATCTGCGCCGCTCCCTTCGCGAGGTCGGTGCCGACAAGGATCGTTCGACGTGGCACGCGGTCGGCGAAGACGCCGCCCAGCAGCAGGAGGACGACGAGCGGAATCTCGCGCGCGAGCAGCACGATCCCGAGATCGGTGGCGCCTCCGAACTCGAGCACTGCAAAGGCGAGTGCCACTATCGCCATGCCCGTGCCGAGGGTGGAGACCGTGCTGGCCGCCAGATAGCGGGCAAAGCTCCGCTCGTGGAGCACGTCGAAAGACCCCGGAAGTCGCACGATTCGAGTCTAGGTGAAGGCTTCTGACGACCATCGGGCTCAGGCCATCACGGGAGCGTCGGTATACTGGCCGCCCGAATCGCACGGGCGGCGGTCCCGCACGGATCGCGCCCTGAAGGACGCTGCGAGTGAGCGAGAACTACCCATACAACGGGCGGCTGAGCCGCTGGGAGGAGATCGCCGAGGGCCTGGCGGTCGTGGGTGTGCAGGCGCTCGAGGAGCCCTTCCCGTTCGAGCCGGGCCAATACGCCACCCTGGGCCTGATGGGCCCAGAGGGAAAGCTGGTGCAGCGGCCGATGTCCGTCTCCTCGCCGTCCACTGACCTGTCCGAGTACGAGTTCTTCATTCGGCTGGTGCAGGACGGAGCGTTCACCACGCTCCTCTGGGAGCGCACCATCGGCGACCCGATCAACATCAAGGGGCCGAAGGGCAAGTTCCTGCTGCAGGACGATGGGAATACCTGCTTCTTCGTGGCGACCGGGACGGGCATGGCTCCCTTCATGAGCATGCTCGACACCCTTCAGGCGCACGGCCAGACGCGTGACGTGGTCCTGCTCCACGGCGTGAGCTATGACCACGACCTCGCATGGCGCGAGGAGCTGGAGGAGCTGGCGAAGAGAGACTTCCCGCTCCGCTACGCCGGGACCGTCTCGCGTCCGCAGCAATGCCCCGACTGGAGCGGCCTCACCGGTCGCGCAGAGGCGGTGCTGGCCGGTCAGCTGGATGCGCATGGCCTGACCGCCGAGAACACGACGCTCTACCTGTGCGGCAACCCGGACATGGTCAGCGTCATCGAGGAGATAGCCACTGAGCGGGGCTTCCCGCCGGAACAGGTGCGCAAGGAGCTGTACTGGCCCAAGGGCCGTACCCATTGAGCCCGCGGGACTGCCATGGCCGATGAAAAGGGCTTCTACCTGACCACCGCCATCTTCTATCCGAGCCAGGCACCGCCACTGCATTCGCTGTTCGAGGCGATCGGCGCCGATGCGGTGGCTCGCTACCACCGCCTGCTCGGCCAGGAGACGCGCTTCCTCACCGGCATGGACGAGCACTCGGCCCAGGTTGAGCTGCTGGCCCGCCAGCACGGCAAGGAGCCGAAGGCGCTGGTCGACGAGTGGGCGGATGTCTGGCGCGGGGCGTTCGATCGGTTCGGCATCAGCTACGACCGCTTCATCCGCACCACCGACCCCGATCATGTGCGCGCCTCGATTGAAATGGTGACCCGCGCCCAGGCTGCCGGCGACATCTACAGGGGAACCTATGCCGGCTGGTACTGCCCCGGCGACAACGAGTTCAAGACCGATTCCCAGCTGGTCGACGGCCACTGCCCGGATCATCCGACCCTTGAGCTGCAATGGCTCGAGGAGGAGAACTACTTCTTCTCTCTTTCGCGATACCAGGACGCGCTGGAGCGCCTCTACGCGGAGAACCCTTCGTTCTGCGAGCCCGAGCACTTCCGCAACGAGGTGCTGGGCTGGCTCCGCGAGGGCCTGCGCGACTTCAGCGTCAGCCGCGCGGGTGGATCGTGGGGAATCCCGTTCCCGGGCGACCCGGAGCATCGGATCTACGTCTGGTTCGATGCGCTGACCAACTACCTCACCGGCGCCGGTTTCCCGGACGATCCCGCCCTGTTTGCCCGATTCTGGCCGGCCGACGTGCACGTGATCGGCAAGAACATCACCCGTTTCCATTGCCTGTACTGGCCGGCCATGCTGATGAGCGCTGGCCTGCCGCTGCCGCGACAGGTCTTCGCCCACGGCTTCATGCTGCTGCGCGGCGAGAAGATGTCGAAGACCCGTGGCAATGTCCTCGACCCCGACAGCGCGGTCGAGCTGTTCGGGGTGGACGGCGTCCGCTACCTCGTCCTGCGCGAGATCCCGTTCGACCGCGATGGCGACGTGACCTTGGACGGCCTGGTTCGCCGCTACAACGCGGACCTGGCCAACGACCTCGGCAACCTGTTGAATCGCACGGTCAGCATGGCCAATCGCTACTTGGACGGCCAGCTTCCAGCCATTTCGGGGACCGATGTGGCGGCCGATGCCGAGCTCGCCTCGGCGGCGGCAGAGGCGGTCCAGGCATACCGCGCGGCGATGGAGCTCA
Organism: Chloroflexota bacterium; assembly: GCA_040002615.1. GTDB lineage: Bacteria > Chloroflexota > Limnocylindria > QHBO01 > QHBO01 > DASSCW01. Next base: position 5,838 of record JBDUEE010000200.1, read on the forward strand.
AACACCTGGACGAGGCCCTGGCGGCAATGTTGGGCCTGGTGCGGGCGGGAAACGGGTACGCCGAGTCGCAGGCGCCGTGGCAGCTCAGCAAGGCGGGGGAGACCAAGCGCCTGGGACAGGTGTTGGCGGCCATGGCCGAGGCCTGCCGCATCCTGGGCCACCTGCTGGCGCCGTTCGCGCCATCCGCAGCCCGGACCCTGCACGAGCAGCTTGGCGTGCCTGCTCCTTACGACGAGCGGGGTGCCGGCGGCCCGGGGCTTGCCCACCTTGGCGCGTGGGGAGCGGTGGGTGACGGGTGGCACGTGCGGGAGGCCGTGCCCCTCTTCCCGCGGACCGAGCTGCCGGCCGAGGTTCAACCCTGAGCCGGTCCCGCGTCCCGGCACGGCTGGCGGGGCTGGTTGATTCGCATTGCCACCTCCAGGACCCCGCCTTCGATGCCGATCGCGAGGCGGTCCTGGAGCGGGCGGCCGCGGCTGGGATCGAGCGGCTGCTGGTGCCCGGCTACGACCTGCCGTCTTCGCGAGCGGCGGCGGAGCTCGCCCGGCGCCACCCAGCGGTCACGGCAGCCGTCGGCATCCACCCACATTTCGCCGCGGCTGCCAGCGAGGCCGACTGGGATGAGCTCGGGGCCCTGGCCGGCGCCCCGGAGGTTGGTGCCATCGGCGAAATCGGGCTCGACTACTTCCGCAACCTCTCGCCACCAGAGGCGCAGCGCGAAGCCTTCGCGCGGCAGCTCGCTCTCGCCACGGACAGCCGCAAGCCGGTGCTGGTCCACGACCGCGACGCCCACGACGACGTGCGCGAGGCCCTGCTGGGGTGGTCCGGTGCGGGCAGCCCGGTCCGCGGTGTGCTGCACGCCTATTCCGGCGACGCCCCCCTGGCGCACAAGATGACTGATGCGGGGTTCCTTGTCTCGTTCGCGCTGCCGCTGACCTTCGGCTCGGCGACGGGGCCTCGTGCAGCCGCTGTGGCGCTTCCGGCCGAGACGTTCCTGGTCGAGACGGACTCACCCTGGCTGGCGCCGCAGGGCGCCGGCGCCCGCAATGAGCCGACCACCGCGCTCCGTGTGGCCGTGGAGCTGGCCCGCCTCCGAGCAGAGACTCCGGAGGCCATCACGGCCCAGGTTCGGCGCGCCTTCGACCGCCTGTTGAGCGCCTGAGGGAACCCTATGGGTGGCACGTTGCTTGCATCCGTGCTTGGCGGGCAAGTAAGCGCTGGCCCTGACGAGTCGAAATGGGAGGTATTGGCGTGAGCCAAGTCAACGTGAACGCGCCCGGCACCGGTGAGCCCGCGCCGGTCAGCGATGGGTCCGGCTACGGGTTCATCGTCGGCATCATCGTGGCCATCCTGGTGATCGTTCTGGTCGTCTGGCTGCTGCTCTTCAACGGCGGCGGCGGGACCACGACTCCGACCACGAACCCGCTGCCGAGCGCGCTCCACCTGGTCAATCGGGCCTGATCCGGCCCATCGGCAGGCAATAGACCATTCAGCGCCCCGGCACCGGCCGGGGCGCTCGTCACGCGCCGAGATGCGGCGCCTGAGCGTGGATACCGGTCCGCCTTGACAGCGGGTTCCGGCAGCCGTTACGATCGTTAGCACTCTCCGCGGTCGAGTGCCAGCAGCGCCGGTCGCGTGTGGCCGCAGCGGCCTCCCGTGGAGATCAGATCCGCACGTTTTGGCTGGCTCAATCAAGGAGGCACCACGCACACATGACCACGACGGTCACCGCTACCGCGACAACCCTCAAGCCGCTCGGCGATCGGCTCGTAATCCGGCCCGCGCCGCGCGACGAGATGACCAAGAGCGGCATCGTCCTGCCGGACACCGCCAAGGAGCGGCCGCAGGAGGGCACCATTCTGTCGGTCGGCCCAGGTCGGATCCTGGATGACGGCACGCGCGAGGCGATGGACGTCTCTGCCGGCCAGAAGGTCCTGTTCCAGAAGTATGCCGGGACCGAGTTCAAGCTGGAAGAAGAGGAGCTGCTGATCCTCTCCCAGAAGGACGTCCTGGCCGTCATCGAGTAGCCGACTTCCCCACAACCCGGATCAACACAACACCGCGCCACGCGCGGACGCAAGGAGGACGATAACTACCGTGCCGAAGCAGCTCCTGTTCGAAGAGGAGGCGCGACGCGCGTTGAAGCGCGGGGTCGACAAGATGGCGGACGCCGTCAAGGTCACCCTGGGCCCGCGCGGCCGCTATGCGCTCCTGGACAAGAAGTTCGGATCGCCAACGATCACCAATGACGGCGTGACCATCGCGCGCGACATCGAGCTGGAGGAGCCCTACGAGAACATGGGCGCCCAGCTCCTGGAAGAGGTCGCGACCAAGACCAACGACATTGCCGGCGACGGCACCACCACCAGCATCGTGCTGGCGCAGGCGATCGTGACCGAAGGGCTCAAGAACGTCACTGCCGGTGCCAACCCGATGGCCCTGAAGCGCGGCATCGAGCGCGGCGTGGCAGCCGTGGTCGAGGAGATCAAGCGCCTCAGCCGTCCAGTCGAGACCAAGGACGACATCGCGCACATCGCGGCCATCAGCGCTCGCGACAGTGACATCGGCGAGCTCATCGCCGAGGTGATGGACAAGGTCGGCAAGGACGGCGTGGTGACGGTCGAGGAGAGCCAGGGCCTGAAGCTGGACGTTGAGTACGTCGAGGGGATGCAGCTCGACCGCGGCTACCTCTCCGCCTACATGGCCACCTCCAACGATGGCGGCCGCATGGAGGCCAGCCTCGATAACCCCTACATCCTGATCACCGATAAGAAGGTCAGCGCCGTGGCCGACATCCTGCCGACCCTCGAGAAGGTGGTGCAGGCGGGTCGCCCGCTCCTGATCGTGGCCGAGGATGTTGACGGCGAGGCCCTGCCGACGCTGGTCGTCAATAAGCTGCGTGGCACGCTCAACGTGCTGGCCATCAAGGCCCCGGGCTTCGGTGACCGCCGCAAGGCCATGCTGGAGGACATCGCCGTCCTGACCGGTGGCCATGTCATCAGCGAGGAGCTGGGTCGCAAGCTCGACAGCGTGCAGCTCGAGGATCTTGGCGAGGCACGCCGCGTGACCGCCACCAAGGACGCCACGACCATCGTCGAGGGCAAGGGCGAGCCAGGTGCCATCGACGCGCGCAAGTCGCAGATCAAGCTCCAGATCGAGGACACGACCAGCGATTTCGATCGCGAGAAGCTCCAGGAGCGCCTGGCCAAGCTCTCCGGCGGCGTCGCCGTCCTCAAGGTCGGCGCGGCAACCGAGGTCGAGCTCAAGGAGAAGAAGCACCGCATCGAGGACGCTCTATCGGCCG
>JBDUEE010000201.1:0-3397 GCA_040002615.1 Chloroflexota bacterium
TGAAGAAGGCGCGGGCATTCCAGATCATCCAGCCCAGCGCATCGTTGTCGCGCAGCGCCTGCATCTCGGCGCGGACATCGGCCGCCGTGTACGCGCGGAAGGGGCCAAAGCCGAAGTCCTGGATCCATGGCCTGATCCGCATCGGCAGGCCGGCAGCCTCGCGATTCATGATCTTCAGCGTGTCGTTGATGATCTCGTAAGGGTGCTCGTTCGGCACCGCGTAGCCGAAGGTGCCAGGGCCGTAATGGCTCGGATAGACCATCGGGCTGAAGTAGTCGACGTACGGCATGATCACCTCCGGCCGCTGGCCGATGCCCTGGTCGTCCGGCGCGATGAAGCTGATCGGAAAGACGTCCGCACTGAAGAAGGCATGCGTCGTCGCCAAGCGCTCACTGACAACACGGAACAGCCGTCGGATGGCCGGCAGGCGGAACGATTGCGTGTTCGGCAGGTTGGCTTCGGCGGTCGAGTAGTCGCCATCGCTGAAGAAGCGGACGTAGTCGAGCTGCACCTCGTCGAAGCCCTTGTCGGCCAGGTCGCCCGCGATGGCGGCGATGTACTCGGCCACCCCGGGGTTGTAAGGGTCGAGCCAGATACTGCCGCCGAAGTCGTGCCACGGCTGATGCGTCCGCGAATTGCGGATTGCCAACTCGGGACGCGAGGCGCCGACGGTGTTGTCCTTCATGACCACCATCCGCGCGATGGTGTAGATGCCGCGCTGCTTCAGGCTCGGCAGCAGCTTCTCCAGCTCGAAGATCGGCCGGCGGTCGGCACCCGACTCCTTGGCCTCCTTCAGGTCTGTCCTGTAGTAGAGGTAGCCGCCCGATTCCTTGACGTCGATGACCATGGCGTTGGCCTCGGTCCGATCGATCAGGTGGAGCATGTCATCCAGGCGACCCGCGCCCTCGAACACGGCGCCGGGCGCATACAGGGCCCGCGCCTCGAACGGCTCCAGCGCCAGGTCCTTCGTCACCCCGCCGTCGATCGGCATCTCAGCCAGGCGGTAACCGGCCAGCTTGACGATCAGCGTCCCCTGGGTCGGAACGCCGGGCAGCGCGTACCTTCCCCGAAGGTCGCTGCGGACGAATGTCGCCTGACCGTCGACAAAGACCTTCGCGCCTTCGACGGCGTTGCCGTCCTGGTCGGTGAGAGTGCCGCTCACCACGTTCGAGCGCATAGCAACCGTCACGTCGCCCTCGTCGGGAACGGTGACGGTGGCCGGGTCATATCCATTGGCGCTGGCCGCCAAGGACGATCCGCGCGCGGCGGTGAGCGTGGCCTTCCCGTCGTCGCCGGTCACCGCAGTGACCCCATCGGCGGTGACCGTCACCCCGACGATCGGTGCCTCGGTCGACGTCTCCACGGCGGTGACCGTCACCCCCCGGGGTTGCTGCGGCGTGGGCTCAGCGGTCGGGACGAATGGCAGCGGGCTGGAGCCGCAGGCCGCGAGCAGCAGGGCCAGGACAAGCAGAGCGGCTGAGGGTCGAAGGACGGCGCGGGTCAGCGATCGGCTCCTGTTGGGTTCGTGCCCATCATGCCGTATCGGCTCACCCGCTGAGCGACGTTGAAGCGCCGGCACCCAGCGCCTCACGGCGCAGCGCCTCGACGACCGGGCGCAGGTCGCCATCGGTCCCGTACAGGGCCTTGCCCGCCACCAGCGTCTCGCCTCCGGCCGCATATGCCGAACCGATGCTCTCCAGGTTGACGCCTCCATCCACGCCGATCGGCAGGTCCAGGTCGCGCGCCCCGACCTCGGCGCGCAGCGCGGCCAACTTGGGCAGCATCTCGGTCATGAACGGCTGGCCGCCCCAGCCTGGATGCACGGTCATCACCAGCAGCAGGTCGATCTGGGTGAGATACGGAACCGCCGCCTCAGCTGTCGTTTCCGGGTTGATGGCCATTCCCGCCTGACGGCCGCTGCCGCGGATGGCGGCGATCACCTCGTAAGGATCGTCATCGGCCTCAAGGTGGAAGATGATCAGGTCGCTGCCGGCCTCCGCGAACGCGCTCACGTAACGCAGCGGCTGGCTGATCATCAGGTGGCTGTGGAACGGCAGCGTTGAATGAGGGCGGAGCGCTTCGACCACGAGCGGACCCATCGTGATGTTCTCGACGAAGTGGCCATCCATCACATCCAGGTGGATGGAGTCGACCCCGGCGGCAACCGCCCGGCGCACCTCCTCGCCCAGCCGGGCGAAGTCGGCGCTCAGCACGCTGGCGCTGATGAGGGGCGTCCGCGGCTCTGGCGTCAGCGGAACTGATCTGCTCATCGGACGGCCAGCTCCTGGCGGTTGCCTCGCGCGTCCTGCCGAATCGGCAGATCCCGGCCAGCCAGCTGGGCGTGCAGCTGGCCGCAGGCTGCCTCGATCTCACGCCCTCGCGTGTCGCGGATGGTGACCGGCACACCCGCCGCCTTGAGCACGCCGGCAAAGGCGTTGACCCGGACGGGGGGTGTGCCGCTCCAGCGCGAGCCGGGCGTGGGATTGAGCGGAATCAGGTTCACGTGGCTGCGCCAGCCAGCCGCCAGTCTGCCCAGGCTCTCGGCCAGCGCCAGGCTGTCGTTCATGCCGTCGATCATCACGTACTCGATGCTGACCCGCCGCCCCGTCTCGTCGGCGAAGCGGCGTCCGGCAGCAAGCAGGTCGGAGATGGGCCACTTGTGGTTGAGCGGCACCAGCTCGTCGCGCAGTGTGTCGTCGGCGGCGTGCAGGCTGATTGCCAGGTTCACCTGCGGCAGCTCCTCGATCATGCGGTCGATGCCCGGCACCACGCCCGAGGTGCTGACCGTAATGTGCCGCGCCCCGATGCCCAGCCGTGCGGGATCGTTCAGCAGCCGGACCGCCTCGAAGACCCGGTCGGTGTTGTTGAGCGGCTCCCCCATGCCCATGAAGACGATGTTGTAGTGGCCCGTCTTCGCCCCCGGCCGCCAGTCGGCACCCAATGCCTGCCACGGGTCGCGGTGCCAGTGCAGCACCTGGTCCACGATCTCACCGGCGCTCAGCTGCCGTGCGAATCCGGCCTGCCCGGTGGCGCAGAACGGACAGCCGACTGCGCAGCCAGCCTGGCTGGAGATGCAGATCGTGGTGCGTGGAGCTGATCCCCGCCTGCCTGGATAGCGCATGATCACCGACTCGACGCGTTGACCGTCGGCCAGCTGGTGGACCGCCTTGGCGGTCAGGCCGCCGTCGGCCTCAAGCACATGGCTGGAGGCAATGGTGGTGAACCGATAGGCATCGGCCAGGTCGGACCGCAGACCTACCGGCACGTCGGAAATGTCGGCGAAATCGGTGACGTCCGGTCGGTGCACGCCCGCCAGCACCTGATCAGCCCGGTACGCGGGCTCGCCGCGGGCGGTCAGCCACGCGGCGAGCGATGTCGAGGGGACCTCGCTGATCGC
>JBDUEE010000202.1:0-7750 GCA_040002615.1 Chloroflexota bacterium
GGCTCGTCGGCGGCAGCGGCGCTGGGCGAGAGCAACCCGGACTGAGGCCAGCTCAGTCCGACGTGTCAGGCATGCAGGCGCCGATAGCGCGACCCGTACCAGATCAGCGGCTCAGCCTCCTCGACGAACCCGGCGGCCACGATCTCGCCCACGAACAGGGTGTGATCGCCGGCTGGATGCTGCGCCACCAGCCGACAGTCGAAGAAGGCGATCGCGCCGTCCAGGATCGGCGAGCCGGTCTCGGCGTCGTGCCAAGGGGCATCGCAGAAACGCTGCAGCTTGGCCGCGGTGGTCGGCTGCGCGAAGCAGTCGGCAAGCGCCTGCTGCTCGCTGGACAGGACGCTGACCGCGAACGAGTGGCTGGTCAGAATGGCGCCGTGAGTCTCCGACTTGCGGCTGATGCTGGCCATCATCAACGGCGGATCGATGCTGATGCTGGCAATGGCGTTGGCCGTCATGCCCGCCAGCAGCGGCCCGTGGCGGGCAGCCACGATGCTGACCCCTGTGGCGAAGCGCGCCATCATCGCCCGCAGCCAGCGCTGCTGCTCGACGCTGATCGGCGCCACCGCGGCGCCCGCCGGCTCGCGCTCCATGCGTGTCAGCCGGTCGCTCACGCCGCCACCATGGCTCAGCCCGGCACCCCAGCCATGCGCACGACCGCCATGAAGGTGGTGTAGAGCGACTCCGCATCAGCCGGCTCGACGCCCACGCTTCGCGGACCGATGCGCTTGACGGTCGGGATCAGGGCACAGTAGTCGGCCATGATCGGCAGGCGCAGGTCCACCTCCAGCCGCAGCGAGCCCGCCAGGCGGTAAGGCGGCATCTGTTCCAGCCGGCCCATGGCCGAGGCGATGCCCTCCCCAATCGCTGCGCGGGCAGCGTCGGGCGACAGCATGTCGGCAACCAGCGCGGCCTGGGCGCGCTTGACGACGACCCGCTCGGCCCAGGGCAGCAGCTGTTCGATCTCGCCGGCCAGCGCGTCGTCGCCGCTGACCAGGATGACCGGCACGCCGTGGTGGCCCAGGCGCAGGGCATTGAGCCCGGACTCGTTATGCGGCACACCGTTGACCCGCACCTCCATCACCAGGCTGCCCGCGTAGGTATGACCGATGACGCCGTTGGGATGGCCCGCCCCGGCGTGATAGCCGATGAACGCAGCCGCGGCGAAGCCGTTGCCATCGCCCTCCGCGCCGATGCCCTGGGTCATCGAGAACGGCTTGTCGCCGATGATCAGGCGGGCCCGCGGATCGAGGTCCTCCGCCCGCAGGTTGCGCATCTGCCAGTGCGAATCGTTGACGATGACGGCGTCCGCTCCCGATTCGAAGGCGGCCACGATCGCCGCGTTGGCCTCTGCCGCCATCAGGCCACGCGATCGGTCGTAATCGGTCCGGTCGCTGGCGCCATCGCGGTCGAAGGTGGTCTGCGCCGGGTGCGCGACGCCGGCCACGCCCTCCATGTCGACGCTCAGGTAGACGCGCATCAGCGGTAGCGCTCCAGCTTCTCCAGGATGACGTTTGCGCCTGCCCACTCGTCCGGGCTTGGCGCCGCGCCACGGTGCAGGTGCACCAGCGGGACGGTGTTCCAGGACGGACCGTCCTCGCGCGGGATGTGGATCGACAGGTCCCCGCGGTCGAGCAGTGCGACGACGGTCGCCCCGCGCTCGCCTCCCCGCGCCAGGGCGCGTTCGAGGGTGCTCGCAAACTCAGATGGCGAGCCGAATTCGAGGCCGATGCGCATGGCGATCAGGCCGGACGTTGGCGGCAGCACGCCGCGAGGCTCATCGGTCATGTGACCAGGTCGACCACCCAGCCAAAGAAGGTGAGGCTGCCGAGCATCGCGAAGCCGAACAGGAGCAGCACCAGTAGCAGGCCAATGGCGCTCGCCCAGCCGGGCACCCCGGACGGCGCGGGCGCAATCGAGCCGCGCGTCAGCCACACCGCCAGGGCGTCGCCGTCCATGCGCATCTCGACTTCCTCGTCCAGCGGAATGACCACCACGCGCTCACGCTCCTCGCCACGCTCGCCGGTCAGCAGGGCGCGCGACGCATCCCCCTGGCGGACGAGCAGCGCGTGATCTCCGGCGGCGTTGGTCATGGGCACCACCTCCAGCCGCCCCGAGGCGCCGAGCGGCATGGGGACGCCCGATTCGTCCATAGAATCGAGGATAGCAGCCGTCAGGCGTCGAGCCGCTCGAGCGTGGGTGCCAGGGCGGCAATGGTCTCCGAGGTGATCGGGTCGAGGACGAGCTGCACGTGGCCAACGCCCTCCGCCGCGAAGGCCCGCAGCGCGTCCGCCAGCTGGGCCGGATCGCTGCTCAGTGGCGTCGTGTCAGGCGCGGTCAGGTCTCCGCGCGAGCGTCCCACTGCCTCGGGAAAAGCCACGAACAGGGCGATCGTGCGCTCGACCGCGGCGGGGTCACGGCCGGCGGCCACGCAGGCGGCATCGATCTTGGCGCGCAGCGGCCGGTAGCCCTCGGGGGTGTTGCCGAACCACTCGAACCACGCATTCCAGGCCTGGACATGCGGCAGGGTGATGCCGAGCATCCGCTCTCCCTCCGAGCCGACCATCAGCGGCGGGCCCTCAGGACGCGGTCCGCGTGGCAGCAGCTCGCAGTCGCGCAGCTGGTAGTAGCGACCCTCGAAGTCGCAGCGCCCATCGCGCAGCAGGGTGCGGATGATGGTGAACGCCTCTTCAAAGCGGCTGACCCGATGGTCGTACGGAAAGCCGAAGGCGCGGTACTCGGTCTCGTTCCAGCCGGCGCCGAGGCCCAGGATCAGGCGTCCGCCGCTGATCTCATCCAGGGCGGCCGCTTTCTTGGCGATCATGGCCGGGTTGTGGAAGCTGGTGGCGGCCACCAGCGGGCCGATCTGGATCTCCTCGGTCACCGCTGCGATGGCCGCCAGCGAGGTCCAGGCTTCCCACGGCCCGCGCGACGGCTGCCCCTCCCATTGGTACAGCAAGTGGTCGCCGACCCAGGCCGAGTCAACGCCGATCGCCTCGGCCGTATGTGCCATCTCGCGCAGCTCCGCCCACGAAGCGACGTACTCGACCTCGGGGAGCTGGACCCCAACCTTCAACGGCCGCACCATGCCGTCGATTCTGACGGTCTAAGCGACCCGCTTGCGCTTCTTGCTGACATAGTCGACCAGCACGTACTCGCCCAGGTGCTCGGGCTCGACGTAGAAGGCACGGCCGCGGTTGATGCGACTCATCAGGTCCACGAACTCGGACAGGTAGCGCGACCGCTCCAGCATGAAGGTGTTGATCACAATCCCCTCCTTCGTCGCCCGGCCGACTTCGCGCAGCGTCGACTGCATGGTCCGAATGGTGGGCGGGTATGCGAACTCGACCTGGCCGTTGGAGATATGCGCTGTCGGCTCGCCGTCGGTGATGACCACGATCTCCTTGTTGCCACCGCTGCGCCGGCCCAGCAGCTGCCTGGCGATCATCAACGCGTGCTGCAGGTTCGTGCCGTACTCGAACTCGTACGGCGAAAGGGTGGCGATCGCCTCCGGCTTGATCTGGCGGGCGTAGTAGGCGAAGCCCACCACGTAGAGCCGATCGCGCGGGTACTTGGTGTGGATCAGGGTGTGCAGCGCCATCGCCACGCGCTTGGCCGCGGTCGAGCAGCCGCGCAGCAGCATGGATCGGCTCATGTCGAGCAGCAGGACCGTCGACGAAACGGTCGTCTCCTCGGTGCGGTACACCTCGAAATCGTCGACCGACAGGCGCACCGGCGTGCCCGGACCGCCACGCGCCATGGCATTGAAGAGGGTCCGATTGAGGTCGACGGCGAACGCGTCACCGTGCTCGAAAGCCTTCGTCTCGTCGGTCTGCTCCCCACCGCCGCCAGCTGCCGGCAGGGGATGACCTCCCAAAGACTCGCGTCGCAGGCGGCTGAAGATGTCGGTCAACGCTCGCATGCCCAGCTTGCGGGCGGCGCGCGGGGTCAGCTCCAGCCGCCCACCGTCGCGCTCCAGGTAGCCGGCCTCCTCCAGCGCCCGGGTCAGCTCCCGCAGGCGCTCCAGATCTTCCTCGGCCCCCTCGCCGGCGAGGTTCTTGAGCAGGTCGGTGTCCAGCCGTTCGAGCGAATCGGGGTCCCGAGCACCCAGCAGCTCTTTCTCCAAGGAGTCGTATTGCTGCTGCCGGTCGACGGCGGCCAGGGCGTCGACCAGGCCCATCGGTTCATCGCCCGAGAAGGGATATGGCTCGCCAAAGGGTTGGTCGGGACGGAGCGATTGGAGGGTGCCGGCCAGCCTCGCCATGTCCCAGCGCAGCCGGTCGTCGCGCAGCAGGTCGTCCATCATCTGCTGCAGCTCCTCCCGCATCTGTGGGCTCATGCTGGAGAGCAGCGAGGCCATCTGCGACGCCTGCCGGTGCAGGTGCTCGATCAGCTCGTCGCTGTTCGCGATGCCGGGCGGGAAATATTGCCCGTGCTGGGCCATGAAGGCATCGAAGTCGGCGCGCGTATCGGCGCCCGACGCGTGCTTCTCGAGCAGCGAATTTAGATCACGAACCATCTGCCGCACGCCGTCCAGGTCCTCCGGCGTCATGCCGCTGACGCCCTCCTTCAGCCCCTGGAAATAGGTCTGCAGCAGGTGCTGCCGCAGCTCATCGGTCAGCGCGTTGAACGCGTCACGCGCGGCCGGGTCCATGAACTCGTAGTCGCGCATGGCGTGCAGTCGACCGGCCAGGTCCGGCGGGAGTGCGTCGAGCCGGTCACGTTTCTGCTGCGCAGCGCGCCCGAGCACCTGCTCGGCCATCCGGGCCTGGTCCTGTTCGTCCCCCGGCGGGGCGTCCATGGCGGCGCTTTCGGCGGCGTGCACGCGCTCCTCGATGCCGGCGCGCTCTCGCTCGACGACCTTGTCCAGCCGCTGTGCGAGCTCATCCAACACCCCGTCGAGGTGGTTGCGCTGAAGCTCCTGCTGCCTTCGCTGTCGCAGCCGATCCACGATCCGCCGCAGGCCCGGCACGTCGCCGCCGCGCGTGCCGCGCATGCCGCGCTGCATCAGGCGCTGCAGCGCACGGCGCACGTCGCCCTCAGCCAGGATGTCCTCCGACAGCGCGTCGAGGACATCGTCGGCATCGAACGGTGGCAGGACCTGTCTGCCGTCCCAGCGCGAGTAGCGGTACAGGCCCATGCGCCTAGCGCGCGTAGCGGACGCCGCCGCCGCGCCGCTCCTTGTTCAGGCGACGGTTAAGGTGCAGCCCCTCCAGCACGAACTCCACGCCGCTGGCCACGCCGGCGGGCGATTCGCCAACGTCCAGGCGCGTCACGGCACGCCGCAGCTCGGGGATCTCGTCGACGAGCCGCTCGTGCGCGGCCGATCCCACGCTCTCGCCCACCTCGGCGTCGGCGCCGGCCTCGAACTGCTCCACGAGCGGGACCAGCTCGGAAAGGACGAAGTGTCGGTTGAACACGTTGACCACCGCGCGCTGCACCAGCTTCTCGATGACCTTGTCCTCGCGCGTCTCGTCGCCCAACGTTTCGAGCTCGATCTTCCCAGCGGTGGAGGCGATGACCGCCGGCAGGTCGCTGACGCGCGGCGCAGCGATCGGTTCATTCAGGCGCACCGCACGCTTCAACGCGGCCGCCAGGAGCGTCTCGTGGTTCGAGATGGTGACCCGCACGCTCACTCCGGAGCGCTGGCTGACTTCGGACGAGCGGCGGGCGAGCTGCGACAGCTCGGCCACCACCTCGCTCATGAAGCCCGGCATGTGCACCGGGACCGATGCTGCCTCGTCGTCGTCGAAGGCGGTGTGCTCCGCCTCGACGATCGCGATCTCCACCTCCGGGTCCTCCGGGTAATGGGTCCGGATCTGCGCGCCGAAGCGGTCCTTCAGCGGGGTGATGATCCGTCCTCGCGACGTGTAATCCTCCGGGTTTGCCGATGCGATGACGAACAGGTCGAGCTCCAGCCGGACCTTGTAGCCGCGGATCTGGACGTCGCGCTCCTCCATCAGGTTGAGCAGGCCGACCTGGATCCGCTCGGCCAGGTCGGGCAGCTCGTTGAGCGCGAAGATGCCGCGGTTGGTACGCGGCAACAGGCCGTAGTGGATGGTCAGCTCATCGCTCAGGTAGCGCCCCTCGGCCACCTTGACCGGGTCCACTTCGCCCACCAGGTCGGCGATCGTGATGTCCGGCGTTGCCAGCTTCTCGCCATAGCGATGATCGCGGTGCAGCCAGGCGATCGGCGCGTCGTCACCCTGCTCGCGCACCACGGCGCGAGCGTAAGGGCTCACCGGACGCAGCGGGTCATCGTGCAGCTCGGCGCCGGCCACCTCCGGCACCCACTCGTCCAGCAGGCCGATCAACGATCGTGCGATCCGGCTCTTGGCCTGGCCGCGCTCTCCCAGCAGGATCATGTCCTGCCCGGCCAGCAACGCGTTCTCGATCTGCGGCAGCACTGTCTCGTCGTAGCCCAGGATGCCGGGCAGGAACGGAGTCCCGTCGCGCAGCCTTTGCAGCAGGTTGGCGCGCATCTCCTCCTTGACGCTGCGCGGCCGATAGCCGCTGGCGCGCAGCTCGCCCAGGGTGCTGAGGCTCGGACGATCGGTCATGCGCTGGCTCCTTCGGACGCGAGGCTTGGCAGGTTCGGATAGTCGATCAGCGCGCGGGCCACCGCCGGGGGCTCGCACACGCCGCGCTCGGCAAGGCCGGCAAGGAACTCGGAGCGCTCGGCAACCTCGGCCTCCAGTGTGTCGGCGGACATGCCCAGCGTCGCGGCCAGCACGGCATACGCGGCCGTGTCGTGGAGCAGCGCGCGGCCGCTCCGTCCGCCATCGCCGGCCAGGGTCGGCGGCACCGGCATGCGCTGCGCGCCGGTCAGCCTCGGGGAGCGTTCCCCGTCGAGCGCCGCCAGGCGGACAGGGGCCAGCGAGCCGGAGGCATCGGTCCGCAGGTGCCAGGCTTCCTCGACCCGGCGGTACATGCCCGACGGCGTGCGATAAGCGGAGTACTGCAGGTAGATGGTCAGGCCGGCCAGGTCGGGATCGCTGGCGCCAACTTCGTCGCGCAGGCAGTTGAGCGCTTCATCGAGCGAATCGGCGTGCATGGTGCCCCCGAAGCCGTAGCCGGAACCCGCCAGCCGCAGCGCTGCGCGCGCGTTTGGACCCCACACGTAGATGGGCAGGTGGTCGCTCATCTCATTGATCAGCATGAAGCCGCGATCGGGACCGATGTCATCGGTCCATCCCATGTCCTGGCCCCAGCCACGCAGGAACACGCCCATCGTCTGATCGGGAAGGAAGTCAACCAGCGCCGATAGCGTGGTGGTCTTGCCAGCCTGCGGCGCCTCGCTGGCCAGCATTACGCCCCGGCGGCGAGCGATGACCGCCCACAGGGTGGCCATCAGCCGCGCGTCGATGCTGCCGGATTCCACGATCTCGACCGCGCTCATCGGCTGGGGCAGCGACCAGTGGTAGCCCCACCATCCCTCCGGGAAGCGGCGATACCAGTCCAGCAGGGCGCGATCCATCGTGACGGCACGGTACGCGTGGCACGGCCGCCACGCAACCGCCTCAACCGAGCCACTCGACCGGCTCGCCTGGCGTTGACGCCTAATTGCTGGGACGCAGCCGAAGGATGAGGCCACTCGCGCCATGGTCTGCCACCACGAATCGTTCGAGCTCTGTCACGCGGCCGTCGGCAAGCGGCGTGAAACTGCCGACCTCTCCCTGCGGATCGGCGATGGCAACCAGCCAGATGCTCCCCCCGGGCGACAGGGCCCGTAGGACGCCCGCGTCAAGGC
>JBDUEE010000203.1:0-2790 GCA_040002615.1 Chloroflexota bacterium
TGTTTGCTGGCAATGGCCGGCCGTCCCGCGAGAGAGTAGAGGTCGCCCAGGGCGGCGATCAGGTCGGGCTGGGGCAGCCGCGCGGTGGCTCGCTCGAGCAGGCTGATGGCTTCGCTCCGGCGACCGGTCGCCTCCAGCACCGCCGCCAGGCCGGCCATTGCGGGCACATACTCGGGCAGCGCGTCGAGGGATGCCGAGTAGGCCGCCTCTGCCCTTACCAGGTCGCCGCCGGCCCGGCACAGGTCGCCGAGCTGGAACTGGTAGAAGGCCACCGCGTCCGGCGCCCCGGCCTCGCGCGACACGGCGGCCGCCCGCGCAACGAGGCGCATCGCGCCGGCGACATCGCCCGTCAGGAAGGCGAGCCGGCCGAGGCGGCTCCAGGCGGCGGGCGAAGGAGCCAGCCTGGCGAGCTGCTGGTACCGCTGGCGCGCACCGGCGACGTCGCCAGTCTCAAGGCGAGCGTCTGCGGCCACGCCCAGGGCGGCCAGGTCCTCTGGCGTGTCCGCCAGGACGCCGTCCGCGCGCTGGATGGCGCCGTGGAAGTCGTGCAGCGCGAAGGCGACCAATGCCCGCCGCACGGTCACCTGCTCCGGGTAGGGGGCGGTCTTCGCCGCCCGGTCGAGGGCGACAACGGCACGATCGAGGTCGTCCAGCCCGCCGCTGGCCCGCGAACGATCCAGGTACGCGTCGGCGAGGTGGATCAGGTCCAGGAACGAGCCACCGGCCGCCACTCGCTTCTCCCAGAATGCAACGCGCTCCGACGGTGGCAGGAGGCCGAGCGAGCCCGATGCGTCGAGCCTGACCGGGGCATCCAGCACCGCCGGAGCTGGCAGCTGGCCGGCCGCAGGAGCCGGAGTGCCACCGCCTGCCAGCATCCAGGCCACGCCCAGAGCCAGGCCGAAACCGGCCAGGCGGCCAAGGGTGCGGCGAGTAGGGCGCGTGGGGCGCGACGCCGACGATCGGTATAAGGCGCTCATCATTCCCATCGTGTGGTCAATCAATGACTCTCGGAGGAATTGACCGATCCCGCCGGCCGCCATGGCCGGCAGGCATCGGTCCAAAAGGTCCCGTCAGTTCGGCAATCCGACGTACGGGAAGGCGAACGGGTCTCGGAGAACACTGTCGAAGGTGACGCAATCATCGAGTGGCGTGTTGGCCACAACGGTGAGTGCCACCCGGATGACGTCGTCCCTCAAGGCGCGTCCATTCAGCGCAGCGAAGTTCGCCGGCTGTGACGTGTTGTAGGTGATCACATCGGGCAAAAGCACGCTGGCGACAGCGTCGCCATACGCCTCCGGGTCGGCGGCGGTGCCGGCCAGCGACGTGATCAACTCGACCACTCCCGATACTTGGTCGCTGTAGTTCGCGACGTCATTGCGCGGCTCAGCGCGGTTGTACGCCTCCTTGGCGGCGTTGGTGTGGTTGAAGACCGTGTTGATGGTGGGCAGGCCCATCCGCTCCACCTGGGTGCGGACGCCGTTCTCCTCGATCGAAGTTTCGCCCCAGACCCGGATCCTGCTGCCGAGTGCCGAGTCCGGCAGCTCGATCACGATGGCCGATCCGTTGAACCCCAGGAAGAAGTCCGTTGGTGCAGGATTGGTGCGACTGCAATCCACCAGCCCGCCCAGGTCAGCCAGCCCACCGCCGGCCAACAGGGTGGCCTTGAATGTCTGGAAGCGCGGCAGGTCAAAGAAGAACGGGTCGTCGGCGAGGCCGGCCCACGCGTGGCCGCCCCCGGTGAGGGCGATCGACTGGTTGGTCGAGCCCTTGCCGACGAGCGTCCCACCGGCGCCGCTGGTGGCCTGGCTGCCGTTGGCGCGGAACACGCTGACGTGCTGGCTGCCATCGGCCCGCACGCCGCCGAACTTCACCCGCAGGGCAATGTCCTCGATGGTGTCGGTGCCGGTGTCAACCTTGAACTCATACAGGGCGCCAGGCCGAAAGGTCGTGGGCGACAGGACGCCGGCGGCGGGATTGACGGTCATGACCAGGGCGGTGTTCGAGGCGTTCTGGCCCTGGAAGACATAGACGTCATTGATGTCGATGCGGCCGTCGGTCTTGACCGTCGGCGCATCGAGGTGATCGGCGGCACCGACGCGCAGGGCGTTCGAGCCGATGATGAGCGCGGCGGCGGCCATGACCACGACAATTGGGATGGCGACGGCGCGCAGGGCGTGAGTGCGCATGGGTCGTTCTGCTCCAGTTCTGTCAGGGGTGGAATGCGCCGGGACGGCGCGACGGGCAGGCGCGTATGACACGACCGATAGGCCTCTTCCCTCCGGTACGGGGTGGTCGGCGGCTTGGCGCCGGCGGCAGGATTCGGAGGGGATACGGGTGATGTGCCTTAGCGCATCACCCGTGGGCTGAGCGCGGTGGGTCCGGACGCAAAACGACCCGCGGCTCGGCCCTCGGCTCGCATCGGTCCAAGTCTGGTTACTCGAGGTGGTCCTGAGCTTCCGGCTGCGGCTTGGGTGGCGAAGCTTGCGCCGCACCTTGGCCCGATCTGCCGAATCCGCTCGCGGGTCACGTTGAAGGCGCGTAATCAAGAAACGAGACAATCACATGAGTCGGCGGCCATTAGCCTGCCCCATCGGCGATTGCGCGCTGGATCAGCGGTCGTATCCCCAACAGCAGCCGGCAGCACGCGTTATCGCACTTCCCGTGCGCTGTGCTACGGGATTCACCGCCGAAGGACGGCCCAGGCGTCAGTTATGCTCTGTGCCCGAGCACGATCCGGTGCGGGAGTAGCTCAGTTGGCAGAGCGTCAGCCTTCCAAGCCTCTCGGCCTGT
>JBDUEE010000204.1:0-18244 GCA_040002615.1 Chloroflexota bacterium
GCCCGCTGAATCTGGGCCATTCGGCCCTGTGCCGGCGCGGGCCTCATCTCTGACGATATGTCTCGCACATCCAGTCGGCGTGGGGCTGCCCGCCCCTCAGCGAGGAGATACATGCAACGTCCAGGGGAGCGTGATCTGATGGCCCCGGCAGCGTCGCGCACGCCCCTGGATGAGCCCATCGGCACCAGCCGGTTGGAGGTCGTCATCCCGGCAGCGGTGAGTCGCCCGCTGGCGGCGGCCGTGCTGGGCGTCGAGCGGAGCGCATGGCTGGCTGAGCTCGTCGACGAGCGCGCCGACCAGGCTGGCCGGGCTCGCTACCTCCTCGACCTGGAGCTGCGCGTCAGCGATCTGGCTCCCCCGGTCAGCTTCCGCAGGGCAGCCTATGTCGACGTGGGACCGCTTGACATGCCGATCAGCGGTCCGCTGGTCGTCGAGATCGCCTGGCGCGCCGCCGGACTGACCCCCTCTTCCCGGTGTTCGCCGGCACGCTGTCCTGGCAGGATGGCGAGCTGAGGTTGGACGGCTTATATGCGCCGCCCGGCGGCGCAGTCGGCGCCACGGCCGATCAGCTGCTGCTCAACGTGGCGGCGCGGGGCACCGGCCGCCGGCTGCTCGAGCGCATCGCCCAGGCCGAGGCCGAGGGCGAGCGCCGCTAGTCCGCCGCGCTCCCGTCCTCGAGCTTAAGCTCGGGTGCCAGTGCCGCCCGAAGGGCCGCCACGGTGGTCTCCAGGTCGGCCCCGGGTGGGCCGCTCAGCACCAGCACACGCCGAGCTGGCGGTGCCGTCACGTCCGCCGCCGGCGCGATCTCCGGCGCCGCCGCGGAGGCTGCGCCGCGCAGGGCCTGGTCGCGGCGCACTGCCACTCCGTGGTAGATGGCCACCGCGCCGGCAACCAGCAGCGCTCCGAGCGGAGCCGAGATCGCGGACACCGCGTTATCGGAAAGCTCAACCTGCAGGATCGCACCGAACAGGCGGTAAAGCAGGTACGCCAGGCTGGCCAGGCTGACGATGAGGGCCGCCGCCACGATGATGAGCAAGTACGATCGTCGCACGGTCGAACCGGCTTCCGCACCCGGTGCGGCCGAATGTCGGCCCTGCAGCCGCGCCCAGTTCCACAGCCACATGACCGCGCCGGGGAAGGCGATAGCCAGGTAGCCTGCCGCCTCGCGCCGCCACAATTCGGCGTCGGCTCGGTTGCCGCCCAGCAGCACATCGATCAGCAGCCCCATCAGCCCGCCCACGCCGACCGATGCAGCCACCAGGCCAACCAGTGCCACCACGCCGGCATCCAGGCGATCGACGGTCGCGATCCAGCCGGGTCCGTCAGCCTCCATCGATTCAGCGCGCATCCACCGCCAATGCAGCAACCAGGCGCCGGCCCAGGGCAGCAGGGCGAGGATCGGCCCGCCGACCGCGAGCACCACCGCATCAGCGTTCACGACGTCGCTGACACCGAGTGCCATACCGATCCCAGCATTCAGCGCCTGGAAGGCGAAGACCACCACACCGATCGCAGAGGCGGCGATGCCTGCCACGAAATAGGCCAATCGCAGGCGGGCGCGGCGCTCGCTGACGCCTCGCCAGCGCGTGTCATGGATGAGGCTTGTGGCATACCACCAGTGGCCGAGGAACACGACGCCCCAGCCGACGATGCCCGCGATCGCATCGGCGGTGGTACGGGGCGTGAAATCAACATCGCCAAAGTCAGGCACGTCACCGACCATGGCCTGTAGCCCAGTCGTGAGCAGGCTGCCGATGCTGATGGCCAACATGACGAGACCAAGCAGCGTGGCGCCGTACAGGTATACGCGCGGAATCCAGGCCCCCGCCCCCTCCAACGGACCGGACGCCAGGTCGCGGCGTCGAATGGCGGCGTGATACGTCCAGGCCAGACCGGTCACCAGCACGGTGGCCAGCGTCGCGCCGACGTCGGAGCTTCCGAACCCGAATTCGTCGTTGGCAGTCACGCCGAGGATGGACCGCGCGATCTGCTGGAGCACCTGAATCCCAGCCAGCACCCCGAACAGCAGCACGCCGGCAAGCGCGATCGTCAGATAGAAAGCTCGCGCCCCGGAGGCCCGCTCCTCGTCGTGCGTCGGGTTCTCCGGGCGCAGGCTACGCTCGACGAAGAGCCAATGCACGGTCCACACCAGCAGGCCGACCACGATCAGGGCAATGGCCAGGCTGAGCTGTTCGCGATCATTGGAAGAGCCGCCGGCGAAGATGCCGCGGCTGATGCCCAGCGCGTGGAACACCACGGTGAAGAGCATGTTCATGCCGACCAGCAGCACGCCCAGGGTGATGCCGGACATCAGGTACATGTACAGGCGCCGGACGGTCTGCATCGGATCTCCTAGAGAAGCTTCTCGCCGCCGACGTACAGGAGTGATCGGCTGCCTGTCATGGCCGGACCCTACCGGCGGTCGACTGCGGCGCGACTGCGGCGATCCAGGGCCGCCGCCACGAACGCTGCCCATAGGCGCTCCAAGACGATCGGCGATGACTCGGTTCGCTCCGGATGGCTTTGGATGCCGACCAGCCACCGGTCGGGGTCGCGCGACTCGAGCGCCTCGACCAGCTCACCGGCGGGATCTGCCGCGCTGGCGCTGGCGATCAACGACGGTGCCAGCCGGTCGGCGGTGACCGCCTGGTGGTGATAGGTGTTGACCAGCAGGGCATCGGCGCCGCCGACGATCGAGGCCAGTCGGGTGCCGCCAACGATCTGAATGGAATGCTGATCGGCCGGGACGGAGGGATACGGCCGGCTCTCGTGGCCGTCGACGTGCTGCAGCAGCGAGCCGCCACTGAGCACGTTGATCGCCTGCAGGCCGCGGCAGACGCCCAGCACCGGCAGCGACCGATCCTGCGCAGCCCGGAAGGCGTCCCCGTCGAGTCGATCGCGGTCAGGATCGAGGTCGCGGGCACCCGCCATGCGCTCGTGGTACAGGGCCGGATCGACGTCGGCGCCGCCACTGATGACCAGCCCGTCCATCGACGCCAGGGCCGATGTTCGTTCAGCGGTGGAGGTGGCGTCGTCGAGCGGCACCGCGACGCCACCCGCGCGTTCCACCGACTCGAGGTAGCGGCGGTTCTTCAGCTCGGCGGTCGAGCGGTCAGCTGCGCGCTCGGGGTTCGTCAGGGTCACGACGATGCGCGGCCTCTCCACCCGCCCATGCTAACCGCCCGCATATGTCCCGGATGTGCAGGGCGCATGTCCCTTGACGCAGGTGCGCATGCAGGCGTATATCGGTGCCAGATATATCGTAGGCCGATATAGCGAGAGGCGTGATGCCCAGTAATGACGCTCCGCTGGAGCTCGGGAGGTTCGCGGAGCCTGCCATCCTGGTGCTGGTCAGCCTTTCAGACGGACCGAAGCACGGCTACGCGATCATGACCGACGTCGAGGGTTTCAGTGGCACCGGCATGGGCCCCGGCACCCTCTATGCGGTGCTCGCCCGGCTGGAGCGGGCGGGCCTGGTGGAGCCGATCCCCAGCCAGGACCGCCGCCGGCCTTACCGCATCACGCCGGCCGGTGCCACGGCGCTGGACACGCGGCTCGTCGACCTCGGCCGCGTCGTGCGGGTCGGCCGCTCGCGCCTGCGCGCGCCGAATCGAGGCGAGGCATGAGCCGAGCCCCATTCATGCACCGGCTGATGCTGGGCTGCTACCCGGCGGCCTGGCGCCAGCGATACGGCGCAGAGCTGCTCCTCGTGCTGGCCGATCGGCGCGCTGGCTGGCGCGACCTGCCGAACATCCTGGCCGGCGCACTCGACGCGCGGCTGCACCTGCGGCTGCGGCCGGCCGACCGGGTGCTGGCGACGGGAGGCGTTCCGCTGCCGTCGGCACCCGCCGGCGAGTTCAGTCAGCTTCCTGCACATTTGACGCCTCGGGGATACGGCGTGGTGGCCTCCAAACCGCCGATAGGCGACATGACGCGGCGTGGCTTCATGCGACGGATGCTCGGAATCGGCGCCGGGCTGCTCACCCTCGAGTTCCTGGCCGGCACCGCCAATTTCCTTTGGCCGCAGATCCGCGAGGGCCTGGGCGGCCAGTTCCGGATCGGCACGATCGCGACCGTGCTGGCCGCCGAGGCGCGGTTTGCCAACGGCTGGCCGTACGCCTACAACCCGGCACGCATGTTCCTGGTCAACGTGCCGGCAGCCAAGGAGCTGGCGCTCGGCCACGACGTGTCGATCACGGATCTGGCGGTCGGCGACCTGCTGGCGCTGTGGCGCAAGTGCCCGCATCTCGGCTGCCTGGTGCCCGCCCCGTGCGAATCGGTCACGCGCTACCAGTGCCGTTGCCATCGCAGCACCTACAACATCCTTGGCGAGAAGATGCACGAAGGCCCTGCTGAGCGCGGCCTCGATCATTTCGCGGTGCGCATGGAGGCGGACGGCGTCATCGTGGTCGACACCAGCCAGATCACCCGCGGTGAGCCGAACCGCGGCCCTGACGCTCTCTCCTTCGTCGACCCGCACCCGTGGGAGGCGACCTGCTCCGAGCGGTGAACCGCCTCAGACCACGTTGAGCTCGAGGATCGGTTCGTTGCGCTGGATGCGCCCGTAGCCGAGCGGCGACAGGTCCAGCGTCTCGAAGCCTCCGGTCGCGATCCACTCGGCCAGGCCACGGCCGACCGCCGGTGCCTGCTGCAGGCCGTGGCCCGAGAAGCCGTTGGCGAACAGGAAGCCTGGCAGCTCGGGATGCGGGCCGATGACGGCGTTGTGGTCCAGCGTGTTGACCTCGTAGTGCCCGGCCCATGTATCGAGCAGGCGCACCGATTCGAAGGCCGGGACCCGGCTGGCGAGCTGTGGCCAGATGAAATCGTCGAACTGCGAGCGATCCGCATCAAGGTCGAGCGTGTCAGGATCGGCCTCGCCCTCGCGGGGTGAGTAGCCGGCGATCCAGGCCTCACCCTCCGGCCGGAAATACACGCCCGACGGCATGATGGTGAGCGGCGCAGGCCGGAGCTGCTGCCGACATTCGAAGTGGTAGACGTGCCGCTTGCGGGGGTGAACCGGCAGCTGCAGGCCCGCCATGGCGGCCACCTCGGCCGCCCGTGGCCCGGCGGCGTTCACCACCCAATCGGCAGCGATACGCCGGCCGTCCGCCAGCTGCACGCCGCTCAACGTCCCCGCGTCGCGATCGATGGCGGTGACGCTGCCCTGCAGATATTCAGCGCCCAGCGAGCGCGCCTTGCGGCGAAACGCCTGAAGCAGGGCATACGCATCGAACCAGCCCTCGTTGGCCAGGCCAAGCGAGCCGCCGCCCAGATCATCGGTCCGCATCCAGGGGAACCGGGCGTGGAGCTCGTGCGGATCGAGCAGCACCACCTGCACATCGTGTGCGCGTTGGATCGCGTGGTTCTGTCGCAGGATCGGCAGGCCGGGCGGCGTGGCCAGGAACAGGTAGCCGCCTTCCACGAAATCGACTTCGGGCGACGGGCTGCCGGGCACCCCCAACCATCGGTCCAGGTCCTTGATGAGCGCGATCCCGAACCGGCTGATCTTGATGTTGAGCGGCGTGCTGAACTGCTGGCGGATGGAGGCGGCCGACAGGGTCGTGGAGGAGGTGCGGTAGGTCAGATCGCGCTCCACCACCACGATCCTGCCTGACCAATCCGGGCGCGCGGCGAGGAACGTGGCCACGGAGCTGCCCACGATCGCACCCCCCACGATCACGACGTCGGCCCGCTCGGATCCCTCCACGCGCCGATGCTAGCGCCACCAAGCCCGCGCCTGCGGCACCCGTCGTCCGCGGTGTGGCGGTCAGGCCCTAGACTCCCTCATCATGGCCGGCCCGAAGCCCGTCATCCTGACCGTCGACGACGACGTCCCTGTCCTGCGTGCCATCGAACGCGACCTGCGTGCGCGGTACGGCAAGGACTACCGCGTCGTGGCCGCCGCATCGGGCACTGATGCGCTCGAGGCGGTGCGGCAGCTGACCGTGCGCGGCAGCGCCATCGGCCTGTTCATCGTCGACCAGCGCATGCCGGTCATGACCGGCATCGAATTCCTGTCGCAGGCCATCGTGTTCCAGCCGGACGCCAAGCGCGTGCTGCTGACGGCGTACGCCGATACCGATGTCGCCATCCAGGCCATCAACGAGATCCAGCTCGACCACTACATCCTGAAGCCGTGGGACCCGCCGGAGGAGCGCCTCTACCCGATCACTGACGACCTGCTGGCCGATTGGAGCGCCAACTTCCGCCCACCGTTCGACGGCCTGCGCCTGCTTGCCGGCCGCTGGGCCCCGGGCGGGCACGTCATCCGCGATTACCTCACCCGCAACCAGGTGCCCTATGCCTGGGTGGATCCCGAGCAGGACGAAGAGGGTCGCCGATTGGCATCCGGCCTGGTCGAGACCCACCCCGAGGTGGCGCCGATCGACGCGTCCGTGCCGATCGTCCTCTTCCCGGACGGCAGCGTGCTGCGCGACCCGGCCACGCGGGAAATCGCCGAGCGGCTGGGACTGCAGACACGCGCCGCGCTGCCGTTTTACGACTTGGTCATCGTTGGTGGCGGGCCGGCCGGCCTGGCGGCGGCGGTGTACGGCGCCAGCGAGGGTCTCAAGACACTGCTGGTCGAACGCGAGGCTCCTGGCGGCCAGGCCGGCACTACCAGCCGCATCGAGAACTACCTGGGCTTTCCGGCCGGCCTGACCGGGGGCGACCTCGCCCGCCGCGCGCTGGCGCAGGCTCGGCGCCTGGGCGCCGAGATCCTGTCACCACAGGACGTGACCGGGATCCGGCGCGACGATCCGTACCGCGTGGTTGCCATCGCCGGCGAATCGGAGATCAGCTGCCAGACGGTGGTCGTTGCGACCGGCGTGAGCTACCGCCAGCTGGAGCTGCCCCGTGCCGCCGAGCTGGCAGGCGCCGGCATCTATTACGGAGCCGCCACCACCGAGGCGGTCCTCTATCGCGACGCCGAAGTGGGCGTTGTCGGTGGGGGCAACTCCGCCGGGCAGGCGGCGGTCCACCTTTCGCGCTATGCCACGCGCGTGCTGCTGATCGTGCGTGGCGGGGCGCTGTCGGGCATGAGCCAGTACCTGATCGACCAGATCGCGGCCGTCCCGAATATCGAGGTGAGGCTCGGCTCATCGATCAGCGAGGTGCGCGGCGAGACGCACCTCGCCGGCGCCACGATCAGGGGTCCGGAGGGTGACGAGGAGGTGGATGTCGCCGCGCTCTTCATCTTCATCGGGCAGCAGCCGCGCACGGAGTGGCTGGAGGGGAGCGTGCTGCGCGACCAGGGGGGCTTCGTGTTGACCGGCCAGAGCCTCCTGGAGGACGGCAAGTCACCTGTAGGCTGGGGCCTCAATCGAGAGCCGTTCCTGCTCGAGTCGAGCATGCCCGGGGTGTTCTGCGCGGGCGACGTGCGGCAACGGTCCGTGAAGCGCATCGCCAGCGCGGTCGGCGAGGGAGCCATGGCCGTCGCATTCGTGCACCAGTACCTGGCGGGGCTGTAGACCGATGACGATGGACGCCCTCCGTGCAGCCCCGCTCTTCACCGGCCTCAACGACGCCGATCTGGAACGCCTGGCCGAGACCGTCGAGGTCCAGAACGTGGCTGCCGGAGAGCTGCTGATCCGCGAGGGCGACCCAGGTGACGCGATGTTCGTGGTCGTCTCGGGCGAGCTGGAGGTCACCAAGCGCGCAGGCGCCACCGAGCAGCCGCTGGCCCGGGTCGGGCCAGGCGCGATCCAGGGCGAGATCGCGGCGCTGCAGGGGACCGAGCGCGCGGCATCGGTTCGTGCGCTGACCGACGTGGTCGTGCTGCGCATCCCGCGCGAAGGCCTGCTCGCGCTGCTGGACGCAGGACCGGATGCGGCATTGGCGCTGGTGCGAACGGTGCTCGAGCGCCTGCGCTCACTGGAGCTGTTCGTGCGCCAGCGGGAGAAGCTGGCCGGCCTGGGGACGCTGGCTGCTGGACTCGCCCACGAGCTCAACAACCCGGCCGCGGCCATCAGTCGATCGGTGCATGCACTGGGCGAGGCGATCAAGGCCCGCGACAAGCTGCACCCGCCGCATGACCTGATAGGCATCCAGCCGAATTCGGACCGTGCGCCAACGGACCCGCTGGCTCGAGCCGATGCCGTAGACGAGCTGCTCGAGCTGGTCGGCGACTCGGAGGCTGCCGCGGCGCTGGTGGATGCCGGGTGGAGCGCTGCCGAGCTGCGCGATGCCTTTGCCGGCATGGATCCTGAAACGGCCCGCGACAGCGCCGCCTGGCTGGCGGCATCGGCCGATATCGAGGCGCTGCTGCGTGAAGTCAGCATGGCCGGGGAGCGGATCAGCGAGATCGTGGGCGCCGTCAAGAGCTACACCTACCTCGATCAGGCTCCGGTGCAGCGCGTCGACGTGCGGAAGGGGCTGGACGACACGCTGGTCATCCTGCGGTCGAAGCTCCGCGGCGGCGTCGACGTGACCCGCTACTACGCCCCAGATCTTCCTCAGATCGAGGGCTACGGCTCGGAGCTGAACCAGGTGTGGACCAACCTGATCGACAACGCGGTCGACGCCATGGACGGCCGCGGGGCAATCGACATCCACGCCGATCCGACCGAGGA
The DNA here is from genome assembly GCA_040002615.1 of Chloroflexota bacterium. Lineage (GTDB taxonomy): Bacteria > Chloroflexota > Limnocylindria > QHBO01 > QHBO01 > DASSCW01. Next base: position 8,571 of record JBDUEE010000204.1, read on the forward strand.
GAGTGGCGTGCAGGTGCGCATCTGCGACACGGGTCCCGGCATTCCGCCGGAGGTGCTGCCACGCCTGTTCGAGCCGTTCTTCACCACCAAGGCGCCGGGTGTCGGCACCGGACTGGGCCTGCACATCACCCATGCTGCGGTGTCGCGCCATGGCGGCCGGATCGAGGTCGAGTCTCAACCCGGCAAGGGGACATGCTTCATCGTCACCCTGCCACCCACCGTGGCCGTGCCCCAGCCCGAACCCGAAGCTGCCGAGGCTCCGCCAAGCGGCTAGCACGCGAAAGAGCCCGGGACGTGTGCCCGGGCTATCTCACCGTATGGATCAAGTCAGGCGTCAGTGATGGCTGAGCCGTCTATGACGCGGTTGTCATACCAATGACTGATTAGTCACGAAGTACGACGCTCCAATGACCAGGCAGTCATAACAGGCACCGGAATCGTGGCGGCCGGGTCATTTCTAAGACTGCGGAGTCATAAGGGCACGCATCAACATGAGCGGGCGTTGACATCAGAGACCTCGCCGGCGTACCTTCCGCGGCACATCTGAAGACGGCAACGATCGGGACGAGTACCTGGGTCAGGCGAGCCCACAGGGAGCCGGGAGCAGTGGGACCCCGGCGGCAGAGCGACCAGGGAATGGACCCGAGAGCTCCGGAGGCGAACGCGGACGCATCGGTCCATCAGTAGCCCCCGGCGGAGAGGCACCGATAGCGAAGCCGAGGCCATCGCCAAGCGCAGCAGCGCGGCAGCCGTGGTCGAACGAGCCCGGGAGAGAACACCGGGGAACAAAGGTGGCACCACGAGAAGACCCCCTCGTCCTTTGGGACGGAGGGGTCGTGTTGTTCTCTGGACCGATACGGTCCAAGGAGGCCATCGATGTCCCAGCCGAGCCAGCGCCGCTACATCCTCCCGGACGAGGAGCTGCCGACGCACTTCTACAACATCGCAGCGGACCTGCCCGAGCCGCTGCCCCCGCCGCTCCACCCGGCGACCCGCGAGCCGATCGGCCCGGAGGCCCTGGCGTCGCTCTTCCCGATGGAGCTCATCAAGCAGGAAGTCAGCGCCGAGCGCTACATCCCCATCCCGGAGCCGGTGCGCGAGGCATATCGCATCTATCGGCCCTCCCCGCTGATGCGTGCCCTGGGCCTGGAGCGGGCGCTCGATACTCCCGCACGCATCTACTACAAGTACGAGGGCGTCAGCCCGGCCGGCTCGCACAAGCCGAACACCGCCCTGGCCCAGGCCTTCTACAACCGCGAGGAGGGCGTGCGCCGCCTGGTGACCGAGACAGGTGCCGGGCAGTGGGGCAGCGCCCTGGCGTTCGCAGGGGCGCTGTTCGGGATCGAGACCAAGGTCTTCATGGTCAAGGTCAGCTACGACCAGAAGCCGTACCGGCGCTCCTTCATCCAGACCATGGGTGGCACGGTCGTACCGTCGCCGTCCATGGAGACCAATGCTGGTCGCAGCGTCCTGGCAGCCGATCCGGATTCGACCGGCAGCCTGGGCATCGCCATCAGCGAGGCGATCGAAGAGGCAGCCACTCGCGAGGACACCAAGTACTCGCTGGGCAGCGTCCTCAACCACGTGCTGTTGCACCAGACGGTCATCGGGCAGGAGACGCAGAAGCAGCTGGCCATGGCCGGCGAGGAGCCCGATATCGTCATTGGCTGTGCCGGTGGCGGCTCGAACTTCGCGGGCATTGCCTTCCCGTTCCTCCGAGACCGGATCAACGGCAGCTCGAAGACCCGCTTCCTGGCCGTCGAGCCGGCTTCGTGCCCCAGCCTGACCAAGGGCGAGTACCGCTACGACTTCGGCGACACGGCCGGCACGACGCCCTTGCTGAAGATGTACACCCTGGGCAACGACTTCATGCCGGCACCGATCCACGCCGGCGGGCTGCGCTACCACGGCATGGCGCCGCTGGTCAGCCACCTGTACGACCTGGGCCTGATCGAGGCGCGTGCCTATGCCCAGAACCCATGCTTCGAGGCGGCGGTGCAGTTCGCCCGCACCGAGGGGCTCATCCCGGCGCCGGAGTCATCGCACGCCATCCGGGCGGCTATCGACGAGGCGCTTGCCGCTCGTGATGCGCGCGAGGAGCGGGTGATCGTCTTCAACCTGTCCGGGCACGGCTTCTTCGACATGACGGCCTACGACCAGTACCTGGCCGGCGAGCTGACCGACGTCGAGCCGGAGCCGGAACGGGAGGCCATGGCCGTTTAGCCGCCTGGACCGACGGCGGCGCCGGAGGCCCCTCCCCGGCGCCGCCTCGAGCCTCCCACAATGAGGACCGCCACAGGACCATCGGCCGATATCCGGGCCCGCCCCAGCGGGGGACGATGCAGGCATGGTCATGGCCTCCTGGCCGGCCGTGCCTGGCCGCGGCCGGCGAACCCTGCCCACGGAGTCCGTGCGTCGCCGCGTCGACGAGGCAATGCGGCGGGCGATTCGCCGCGTCATACGCATCGGTGGCCCGCTGCTGGCGCTCGGGATCGCGGCCAACACCGTCCAGGTGCTGCTGCGCTTCGGAGAGGCGGGAAGCGCCGCGGCCACGCTGGCCGTCACGACGATCGCGGCAACCGTGGCCCTTTCCATCCTCGGCACACGTTTGTTGCGACGTCCGGAGCCAGCCGCCTTCGGCGTTCTGGCGGTGGTGTATGGCGCGACCCTGCTGAATGCACGCCTGACCCCCGACATGATGCCGACCTCCGCCGGCGACGTCGCCGTGATCCTTTTGGGATCGGCGCTCTTCCTGGTCTGGTCGCCGCGTTGGCACCTGGCCTGGCTCACGCTGGCGGTGCTGCTCAGCATCGTCCAGCTTTTCACTGCTCCAGCCACTATTGCCGGAGCGGCTGCGGCGCAGCTGGTGGTGGCCGTGACCGCATCGGCGCTCAGTGCTGTCGGACAACTGATGGCCCATTACCGCGTGCAGCGCATGCTGGAGCAGCAGTTCGAGCTGCGGCGGCTGTCCCGCGCTGCGCAGCGCCAGGACCTGGCGGTCGAGGAGCTGAACCGCGAGCTGGTGCGCACGGCACGTCTCGACACCGTAACGGGCATCGGCAACCGCCGCGCCCTGGACGAGGCGATGCTGGCCCTGGCTGGGACTCGCCTGGCAGCGGTGTTGCTCGACCTCGACCATTTCAAGTCATTCAACGACCGGAACGGACACCTGGCTGGTGACGAGGCGTTGTCGCGCGTGGGGCGCATCCTTCGCGACGCCGTGCGCCGCGAGGACCTCGTCTTCCGCTACGGCGGCGAGGAGTTCCTGATCCTGCTGCCGGGGAGCGACGGCGACGCCGCCTCCAGGCTGGCGGAACGGGTGCGACGCGCCGTCGAGGAGGATCCGCAGGTCGGGCCGTGGGGCCTGACCGTGAGCCTGGGCGTAGCCGTCGCCGATCGGTTCAGCGCCAGCAACCCGCTGGGACTCCTGCGGCGGGCCGATGCTGCGCTGTACCAGGCAAAGCGCGCCGGCCGCAATCGCGTGGCGGTCGACGACTCCGCCAGCCCGGCCTTCAGCCCGGCCCCCAGCGTCTGAGGCCTTCCGGGGGTACCATCTGCGCTCGGCGGCATGGCGAGCCCAGATCGCCTCGGCACCGACGGCACGGAGTTGGGTCATGGCGCGCGCAAGCTGGAAGGGCACCCTGCTGGCGGATGCCCCGGTCACGAACATCGAGATCGTCGAAGGCAACGTCTACTTTCCGCCCGACGCGGTGCACAACGAGCACCTTCGTCCCTCGGACAAGCGCACGGTCTGCGGCTGGAAAGGAACGGCCAGCTACTACGACGTGGTGGTCGACGGGCACGTCAACCGCGACGCGGCCTGGTACTACCCCAGCACCAAGGACGAGGCGAAGCACGTCGAGGGCTGGGTTGCCTTCTGGCACGGCGTGACCGTCGAGCAGTGAAGTTCGGCCTCCAGATCAACAACTTCACCTGGCCGGGCGGGGAGGCAAGCATCGGTCCAACCCTGGCGCGAGTCACGCGGTCGGCCGATGACGCCGGCTTCGATTCGATCTGGGTGATGGACCACTTCTTCCAGATCCGCGGCCTGGGCCCGCCTGAGGCGCCGATGCTGGAGGGCACCACCGCCCTCGGCTTCATGGCGGCCCACTCTGAGCGAGCGCGGCTCGGCCTGATGGTCGGTGGCATTCACTACCGGGCGCCGGCGCTCTGGATCAAGGGCGTCACCGCGCTCGACGTCCTCTCGGGCGGTCGCGCTTGGTTCGGTATCGGGGCGGCATGGAACGAGGAGGAGTCGGCCGGCCTGGGCTTCCCGATGCCACCACTCGGCGAGCGATTCGAGTGGCTGGAGGACACGCTGAGGATGGCCCACGCCATGTGGACCGGCGGCAGCGGCAGCGGGGAGCGGTTCGAGGGCAAGCACGTCACCGCGGGTCGCCTGCTCAACTCACCGCAGGCGATCAGCCGGCCGCGAGTGCCGATCATGATCGGCGGTGGCGGAGAGCGGAAGACCCTGCGCCTGGTGGCGCAGTACGCGGACGCCTGCAACGTGTTCGGCGGAGCGGATCGCATCGCGCACAAGTACGCCGTGCTGCGGGAGCATTGCCAGCGGCTGGGTCGTCCCTACGAGGAGATCGAGCGCTCGAACCTGCAGTCGGTCGACCTCGAGCACGAGTCGCCGGACCAGATCGTCGAGCGCTTCGGGGCCCTTGGCGAAGCGGGCGCCCAGCACATCATCTTCAGCCTGCGCGGCGTGAACGACACCACGAAGCTTGAAACGCTGGGCGCACAGGTTCTTCCGCAGCTCCGCTGAGCCCTTCATCGCTCACGACCCATCCCCGGCGCCGCGCACAGGGGACAGGAACGACATCGGCCTGGCGAAGCCGTGCTGCTCTGCGTAATGGACCAGGGCGCGGCTGCCGTGCAGGCCCAGTTTCTGGGCGGTATTGGCAAGGTGGCGGCGCACCGTGTGGGTGCTGATTCCTAGCCCTCGACCGATGATCTCGGCAGAGCGACCCGCGGCCAGCAGGCTCAGCACCTCGCGCTCGCGGGGCGTGAGGGTTGCCCCGTCGCGCAGCCAGCGCAGCCCGTCGTCGAGCACTACGCCCGCGATGGAGCTGTGGAGGAACGTGCTGCCGTCCGCGACCGCGCGGATCGCCGCCACCAGCTCGCCTGCCCCCGCACCCTTCACGACATAGCCCGCGGCGCCGGCTAGCAGGGCCTGACGGACCGTCTCGCCGTCGGCGAACATCGACAGAACGAGGACTCGCGCCGAAGGCACCCTCGAGCGGAGCGCCGCGATCACCGGCACTCCGTCCTCGGCACCGAGGCCGATGTCCATCAGGATCACCTGCGGCAGGAGGCTGGCGGCCTGCTCGATCGCCTCCGACGCTGTCCCTGCCTCGCCGACCACCTGGAGGTCGGGCTGCTGCTCCAGCAGAAGCCGCAGCCCGTCGCGAACGACGACGTGATCGTCGACAATCAGCACGCGGGTGGCGCTCATTCAGCTGCCACTGTGTACGGAAGACTCGACTGACGCGGCGGAGACTGCCTCGCTCGTGCTGCGGGCCAGCGGGACAAGCAGCGTGACGGCCGTGCCATTGCCCGGGCTGCTGGTCACCCGCAGGCGAGCCCCCATCAGTACAGCCCGCTCGCGCATCCCCGTCAGGCCCAACCGGCGGCTATCCGTGTGGCGCGGGTCGAAGCCGCCGCCGTCATCCACGATGCGCAGCCGGAGCCGGTCATGCACACGATCCACGCTGATCACGATGTGGACCGCGTGCGCATGGCGCACGGCGTTGCCCAACGCCTCCTGGGCGATTCGATACACCTCAAGGACATGGGGCGGCGGCAGCGCCTCGGAGGCGGCCGGATCGACCTCGATCGCCACCAGCGATCCGGTGGACCGGGCCATCTCATGAAGCGCGCTGGTCAGCCCGCGGGCTTCGAGGCGTGGTGGCCGCACCCGCTCCGCGACCGAGCGGACCTCGGCCAGCGCCTCCGTGGCGAGGTGACGGGCTCGTGCGAGATGACGCGGCTCATCATCGGGCCGCGCGGCCGCGGTGGCGTCGAGCGCCAGTGTCAGGGCGGTGAGGGTCTGCCCGATCCCGTCATGCAGGTCACGCGACAGGCGTCGCCGCTCCTCTTCCTGGGCCGTCACCAGCCGGTCTCGGGCGCTGCGATACAGCCGAGCGTAGCGGCGTACGGCAGTGCGTTCACGGTCGGCCATCCATGCCACCAGGATCGCGATGGCGAACATGAGGGGCCACTCGGTGAGATCGAGGGCATCTACCGCCATGCCGAGCGCCGGCAGCGCCGCATAGGCCAACAGGAAGACCGTCGTGACGGCGATGCGGGTCAGGCACACGCGCCGGCCGTACAGGAAGGCATCGACGATGAGAACGACGAAGACTCCATGGAACAGGAACTCGGGCGCACCGAGCTGAAGGTACGTGGCGGCGACCAGCAGCAGGGCGGCGAGGTCCAACAGGACGAGCAGGCGCGTGGCGCCGATGTGCAGCAGACGAGTGCGTAGGTCGCGCAGCGCGAAGGCCTCCAGGGCGCCGCGATCGCGGGCGGCGGTGCTGGCAGGACCGTGGGTTGTGGTCATCGGCCAGACCTCCAAATGGTCATTGGTGACTATAGGCCCGCCGCTTCCTACGCCTCACGCTGCTGAGGCCTGTTGGCGCGATTGTGCGCCCTCGCCACAAGGAGGAGGAGATCCATGCGCAACCCTGCCCTGTCCGCCCTGCTGCGGCTCAGCGGAGTCGTGGTGGTCGCGGTCAGCCTGGTGGCCTGCAGCAGCCCAGGCACGTCATCCGCCGGCGCCTCGACTGGCGAGACCGGCACAACCGTGAACGTCACGCTGACCGAGTTCAAGGTGGAGTTAATAGCATGACCGTGCCAGCCGGCGAGGTGATCTTCAACGTCAAGAACGACGGCACCGTGCTCCATGAGTTCGTCGTCCTCAGGACCGACCTGGCTGAGGACGCGCTCCCTGAGGCAAGTGACGCAGCGGAGGTCAACGAGGCTGACGCCGCGCTCGAGTCAATGGGAGAGGTAGAGGACGTCGAGGTCGGCGCCTCGAAGTCGTTCACCGCAACGCTCACGCCGGGTACCTATGTCGGCATCTGCAATGTGGTTGGTCACTACGGCTCCGGCATGCACATCCACTTCACGGTGAGCTAGGCGCGGGTCAGCTGGGCCTCAACCTCGGCGATGGGGCGGACACCGCGCTCGGCCGCAGCTGTGCTGAGGTGGCGGTGGGACCCTCAGTCGTCGGGCATTGCCCGCCTGCGGCCAACCGGGCGGTCGGCCTCCGGGAAGGCCAGGGTGCCTGCGGCGACCCACCATTCCATGACGTCGTACGTGAGGCGCCCGGCCTCGACCGATGGATCGCCATCGGTCAGGCGCCGCGCTTCGTCGGCCTGGCAGGCGAAGATCGAGAGCCCCCGCATCGCGATGTCGGATTGCTCGCCGAGTGGTCCGTTGACGACGAGCAGGCCCTCGCGCCGCAACCGCGCACGATAGGCGAGGTGCTGCGCCTGCAGCGCATCGAGCTCAGCCTCGGGCATGTCCGGCGCGTCCGCCGGGCGACGGAGCAGTACGAGCGTGTAGACGTCGAACGCGTCGGGGATGTTGGGGTCGCGGGGCATGGGCCGGGACTATAGCGTGACCGCTCAGCTGCCGGCGAGCATCTCCTCGACCTCCGGGATGGGCCGCACCCTTCGCTCGCTGGTTGCCCGCTCGGTAACCTCTGCCCCGCCTGCTGCCAGCGAACGCGGTGAGACGGTCACGATCCAGGGCATGCCAAGCAGCTCTGCATCGGTCAGCTTCACTCCTGGCGATTCGTCGCGGTCGTCGTACAGCACTTCCACGCCGGCATCGGTCAGGCGCTGGTAGAGGCCCTCGGCCGCCTCGCCGACGGCAGGATCCCTGGCAGCGCTCAGCGCCACCAGGTGGGCGGCATAGGGCGACACCGACGCGGGCCAGATGATGCCCTTCTGATCGTGATGCTCCTCGACGATGCAGGCCAGGCTGCGCCCCAGCCCGATTCCATAGCTGCCCATGACCACGTGGTGACGGCTGCCGTCCTCGGCCAGGAAGGTGGCGCCCAGTTTCTCGGTGAAGTCGGTGCCGAGCTTGAAGATGTTGCCGACCTCGATGCCCTTGCGCAGCGACACCGGCGTGCCGCACTCCGGGCAGGGGTCGCCTTCGCGGGCGTTGGTGATCTCTGCCACCAGGTCGGGCGTGAAGTCGCGCCCGACATTCACGTTGCGCAGGTGGTATCCATGCCGGTTGCCGCCGGCAACCAGGTTCGGTGAGCGGGCTGCAAGCTCATCGACCACCACCGTCGTGCCGGAGGCGCCGATCGGCGAGGCGTAGCCGGGTTCCATCCCGGCGGCGCGGATCTCGTCGGCCGTCGCCGGCCGCAGCCCGCCGATGGCCTTCACCGTGTTCACCAGCTTCGTCTCGTTGACCTCGAAGTCGCCGCGCACGATGGCGGTGATCAGCCGTCCATCGCCTGTCACGAAGAAGGTGGCCTTGGCAGTGCGATCGGTTCCGATGCCGAGGTACTCGGCCAGCGAGGCGATGGTATCCGTGCCGGGGGTGGCGACTTCCTCGGTCGGCATCGGCTCCTCGCTCGCAGGCTCCGGCTTGCGGACCAGCGCGATCTGCTGGTTGGCCGCGTAGCCACACGACTCGCAGATCACCAGCGTGTCCTCGCCATGTGGGTTGAGGACCATGAACTCGTGGGCAAGGCTGCCGCCCATGATGCCCACATCGGCGCCGACCGCCACGGTCGCCAGGCCCAGCCGATCGAAGATGCGCTGGTAGGCGGCGTGGTGGGCCTGGTAGGCGCGGTCAAGGCCGGCCGCATCGGCGTCCAGCGAGTAGGAATCCTTCATCACGAACTCGCGCACCCGAATGAGGCCGCCGCGTGAACGCGGCTCGTCGCGGAACTTCGTCTGAAAGTGGTAGACGATGGCTGGCAGCTGCCGATAGCTCTTGACCAGGTCGCGCAGCAGGTCGGCCACCACCTCCTCGTGGGTCATGGCCAGCACCATTTCCCGTCCACCGCGGTCCTTGAAGCGCACCAGCTCGGGACCGATTTTCTGATAGCGTCCCGATTCCTTCCACAGGTCGGCGGGATGGACGACCGGCATCTCCATCTCCTGCCCGCCGATCGCGTCGATCTCCTCGCGGATCACCTGCTCGATCCGGCGCTGCACGCGGAGGCCCAAAGGCAGCAGGGTGTAGATCCCGGCGCCCAGCTGGCGTACGTAGCCGGCACGCACCAGGAGCCGATGGCTGGCCATCTCGGCGTCGGCCGGGTCATCGCGCAGACTTGCGAAGAAGAGGTGTGACAGGCGCATGGGGCGTGAAGGATAGCGGGACCGATGTGCCCGCGGGCAGGGCTGGCTACCGGAGCTCAGCGCGTTCCGACCAGGTGCTCCGAGCTGCGCAATCGCTGGATCGGCAGCATGGCGATCACGATCAGCAGGGCGCTGGCGCCCAGCAGGCCGTCGACGCCCGCCCAATCCCCTGCGGGTCCGCTTGCCAGGGCGCCGACGATCTGGCCGACCCCCAGGAAGACCGAATAGAGGCCCATGATCGCGCCACGATCCGCGGGGTGGCTCTCGGTGATGTCGGCCAGCAGACCCAGCGCCGCCGGTGTGGCGCCCGCCATGATGAACAGGCCGCCGGCCGCC
>JBDUEE010000205.1:0-7568 GCA_040002615.1 Chloroflexota bacterium
AGCTCCAGGCGAGCGTCGCGTGAGCGGCGTCGCCGATCGCGCAGCAGGGCGACGATGCCGATCAGCGCGAGCGCCCCGATCGCGATCAGGCCGCCGGTCAGGATCGTCACCAGCTGGCGTTCGGCGTCGGTACCACCACCCGCAGCCGGATCGGCCGTCGCCTTCGGCGTTGGGGTGGTCAAACCACCGCCCGCCAGGCCGGTCTCACGAGGGGTCGCCCGCGGCCCCGCACTGCGTGGTCGGCGGGTGGGTGAGCTGGTGGCGGGAGCCGGTGTTGTCGGCGCGGTGGTCTGCGGCGCGGCGGATGGACGGGGAGCAACCGTCGGGACTGGAGTCGGGACGGGTGTTGGTCGCGCGGTCGGGCGCGGGGTCGGCCGCGGCGTGGCAGAAGGCTTCGGCGACCTAGTGACCATAACGGTCGGCCCGTCCAGGCTGGGGTCGTTCCCGTGCGCCGTCGCCTGGAACATGATCCGCCAGCGGCCCGCCGACAGCTTGGCGGTCCCACGGTACCGCCCGTCGGCCGCAGTCCCGGAGATTAGCCTCAGCGGAATGATCACGTTGCCGGCAACCGCCGTCACGCTGGTCGGCTTGTTGTCCTGGCCGCTGTGGTAGCGGACGAAGAAGTCGAACGTGGTGGTGGTTGTGCCGGAATTCGGGTTCACGTTCCCGTTGAGCAACTGGTTGGCGGGCGCCGCCACGGTCGACCCGGCCGGGAACACATAGAGGCACAGGGCCGCGGTTGCCGCGACAGCAACCCAGACCATTGCGTTGCTGGGGGCAGGGCGAGCACGCACGGAATCCTGCGCCGTCATCGGGCGCAGGATCGGTCAAATGGCGACTCGCTGCCACCACTTTTCGCACGCCACGGTCGAAATGCGGATCAGACGGCTTGGGCGTACCCCTGCGGCTGTCGCCGGCGGCGGGTGACCCGCCACTCCGAGTCGCTGCCGTCGAGCACCGCCGGCCAGTCGATCAGCGCCGCGAACCGCTCCCCGACATCACGCAGCGCGGCCATCTCCCGGGCATTATCGAGCGAGAAATCGCGTTCCAGCTTGACGTCCAGCCGATAGAAGGCGGACTCCGGGTAATGCCGATCGACCAGCTCCGTCTGCTGCTCGCCGGGCGATCGCAGCAGCTCGGCCAGCAGCCAACCGAGCCAGCTGTAGATCCACGTCGGCCTGGGACGTTTCAGGAACTGACCAGTTCCCAATGAGACGATCACGGTGTTGACCGGGTCGTATCGGTCCGTGTAGCTGAAGGCTTCCACACAGGCCTGGTACACCGGGTTGCCGGCCACGCCGGTGCCGCCGTCGACCATCGGCCCCTTCCCCGTCAGATCGGCGATCGTCCACGGTGCGAAGAAGGTCGGCGCGGCCGCCGATGCGGTCAGGCAGGACGCCAACCCCAGGCCTCCGGTGCGTCCCGCGTTGCTCGGGCGATCCTTGACGAAGTACCACTGGTGCCCATCGGTCAATCCCTTGGCCGTGATCATGATGTCGCACGGCACCTCATTCAGCTGCCAGTCGGCCGCCCCCTCGCTGTTGAGCTCTTCGCGGATGAACCGATGCAGCTGCTCCACGTCATACATGTGGCCGAACAGGATTCGGCGGAGGGTGGAGATGACCGGCACCTTGCTGAACAGCTGCGGGGCGCGCTCCACGTACATCTGCACGATGCGTTCGGCCGGCACGCCGGCCGCCACCGCGGCAACGATCAGCGCGCCGGTAGACGTGCCCGCCACGAAGTCGAAATGGTCACGCACCCTGCCGGGCAGGGAACGCTCGAGCGCCGCCAGAGCGACCGCCGGAATCACCCCGCGCACGCCGCCACCGTCAATCGCCAGGATCCGTCGCGTCATGCCTCCAGCCTAGCCGCCGAGATCTCCGGCCGCGTGGTCCCCCAGCGGCCGAAATTGGCAGATTCAGGTGGCAGCCGCAGCGGGAAGGCGGCTTTTGCCAAAACCGGCCGTGGTGCCGGCTGACTGCCGCATCTGACTACCAGGACGCGCCGGGATCGATTCGGTGCGGCGGTGGCCTGAACGTGGCAAGAGCTCGATCTCGCGGGCGGCCTGGCGGTCGCTACTTCTCCTCGGGATCCAGCTTCAGCGCTGCCGAGTTGATGCAGTAGCGCAGCCCGGTCGGATCCGGCCCATCGTCGAAGACGTGGCCCAGGTGCCCGCCGCAGGTCCCGCAGATCGCCTCCGTGCGACGCATGAAGAAGGTCCGATCGCTCTCGGTGCCGACCGCGGACGCATCGGCCGGCTGGAAGAACGACGGCCAGCCGGTGCCGGACTCGAACTTCGTATCGGACCGGAAGAGCTCGGTGCCGCAGGCGGCGCATCGGTACACGCCTGGGGTGTGCTCATCCCAGTAGGCACCGGTGAACGCCCGCTCGGTGCCCTTCTCGCGAAGGACGTGGTACTGCTCGGGGGTGAGCTCGGCGCGCCAATCGGCCTCGCTCTTCTGGATCTTGCTTGTCATGGCAGGATCGTACGACGAAATCGTGAAGGACCGATGAAGGCGCTGCCCGCTGCGATACTTCCTCGCACTGTTCCGTCAACGGGATTGAGACCCATGCGCCGAGCTGCAAGCCTGATTGTCGCGCTGCCGATGCTGGCAGGCTGCCTGGTGACAATGCCGGTGGCGACTCGCGTGCCCACGTCAAGTCCGTCGCCCAGCCTGCCCGGCGCATCGCCAACATCGCGTCCTACCGCCAGCCCCTCCCCCGCACCAGGCCCGAACGACGTCCCGCAGTTCCGCGCGGGTGGGCAGGCGGCGACCAACGCGCCCGGGCTACGCGTGCGATCGCGGCCAGGCGTCGATCAGCGCGTCATCACCAGCCTGGGCCAGGACGCCGACCTGTTGATCGGGCTGGGCCCGGTGTGGGTCGACGGCTTGGGCTGGTACCTGGTCCGTGACGCCGACGCGGATGACCCGCAGTTCGGCGAGGGGTGGGTGGCGGCCGGCTTCGAGCCGGATCCCTACCTGATCCCGGCCAGCTTTGACGTGGGGCGCAATCCATACATTGCGGGCTTCGCGCACGACGCGGACGGTGAATTCGGCCCCGTGCTGCTGCCCAATCGCGACGCATCCATCCGCTGGATCGCGGCCCCGCCCACGACGAACGGTTGCTCGTTCTTCGTCAACCTCACGGCAGGCTCCGGGGAGCCGGTGAGCGCCATCCGCGCCACGGTCGGGGGCGTTCCGGCACCCGGCGAGCTGTTCAGCGACTTCTTCGCCGGACATCCGCGGCTGATCGGAAGGGACGTCTTCGTTTCGGTCAAGTCCGACTGTTCGTGGGCGCTCACCTTCGTCCAGGGGCGGCCAGCGCGGTCCTCGCGATAGCGGTGCCTGGTTCTGTTGGAGAAACCGGCAGATTCAGATGGAGGCCGCACCGGGAGAGCGGCTCTTGTCAAAATCGGCCGTGGCGCCGGCTGACAGCCGCACCTGACAATCAGGACGCACACGGAAGGATTCGGTGCGGCTGTGGCCTGAATCTGCCAACGGCGCCACGCAAACGGGCGCAATCGCGACCGGCAAGCTGTCGCATCGGTCCCTTAGGCTTCTGGCTTATGCGGGGGATCACCTGAGCCATGCAGAACCTGGACGGCGTCACCGTCTACAGCGCCACCGACCTGGTCGGGTTCCTGGCCTGTGAGCACCTGACGACGCTCGACCGGGCGTCTCTACGAGACCTCGTCAGTGCGCAGGAGCGCGTCGACGAGGAGCTGGACGTTCTCCGCGAGCGCGGCCAGGAGCACGAGCGTCGCTTTCTGGCGTACCTGCAAGCGCAAGGTCGCGTCGTCGAAGAGGGCCGATATCCCAAGGAGAAGGGCGTCGGGCTGACCAAACGCCAGCGACTGGAGGCGGATGCAGAGCTGACCCGCCGGCTCATGTATGCAGGAGCCGATGTCATCTACCAGGCCACCCTATTCGACGGGATATGGCGCGGCTATGCCGATTTTCTGCTTCGGGTACCCGGTCCATCGGCCCTTGGCGAGCACCACTATGAGGTGGCCGACACGAAGCTGGCGCGCAAAACCAAGGGCGGCGCGCTGCTGCAGATGTGCGTCTATTCGGACCTGGTGGCAGCCGTGCAGGGCCGCATGCCGGCAGAGATGCATATCGCGCTGGGTGGGAGCGGTCACAACGTCGACAGCCATCGCCTCGACGACTACCTCGCCTACTACCGCAGCGTGAAGCGGCGTTTCGAGGAGGCTGCGGCGCCGGATCGGCCACTTGCCTATCCCCTGCCAGTGACGCCGGAGCCAGTCAGCCACTGCGAGGTGTGCCGCTGGGCGCCGACCTGCGACGGCCTTCGACGGAATGCGGACCACCTCAGCTTCGTGGCCTCCATGCGCTCCGACCAGGTTCGACGCCTGACCGATGCGGGCGTCGACAAGCTGACGACCCTGGCGACGCTCGGAGAGCCACTGCCGCAGGTCGAAAAGCTGGGCGATGCGACGATGGCAGCCCTGCAGCAGCAGGCCAGACTCCAATACGAGTCACGCGGCCTGGAGGTGCCGAGGCACGAGTTCCTGCAACTGGAGCCGAATCGTGGACTGACGTGGCTGCCGAAGCCATCGCCGGGTGATCTCTTCTTCGACATGGAGGGCGACCCCTTCGCTGAAGAGGATGGCCTCGAATACCTCTTTGGCGTCTGGGATCCGTCGCAGCGCAATGACGATGGGCAGCCCACCTTCCATGCCTGGTGGGCGCATAGTCGAGCGGAGGAGAAGGCCGCGTTCGAGGACTTCATCGACTTCGTCATGGCGCGCTGGCTGGCGGAGCCCGAGATGCACGTCTACCACTACGCTGCCTACGAGCGGGGTCGGATGGGAATGCTATCGACGCGCCACGCCACGCGCGAGGCCGATGTCGACCGCATGCTGCGCGGCGAGCTGTTCGTGGACCTCTACAAGGTGGTGCGGCAGGGCCTGCGCATCGGCCTGGAAAGCTATTCGATCAAGAAGCTGGAGCCGCTCTATGCGCTCGACCGCGATGCTGAGCTGAAGGAAGCGGGCTCCTCGATCGTCGCGTACGAGCGCTACATCCAGTCCGTCGGCCGGGGCTCGCCCGACCAGGCCATCCTGGACGGCATCGAGCTCTACAACCAGGATGATTGCCGCTCCAATGCCGAGTTGCGCGACTGGCTGGAGCTCCAGCGAATCGTCCTGGCTGGGCAGCTCGGATTGCCCGAATTGGACCGCAGGACGCCGACGCAGGAGCTGGATCGGCCGCCGAGTGAGCGGGACGTACGGATCGAATCACTCGTGGCCGAACTGATGCGCGGCGTGCCCGGGGACTCAGCCAAACGAGGGCAGGACCCCGAGCTCCAGGGTCGCTGGCTGCTGGCCAACCTGCTGGAGTGGCACCGCCGCGAGGAGAAGGTCGAGTGGTGGGCCTTCTTCGACCGCTGCAGCCGCTCGGACGAGGAGCTGGCTTCGAACGACGAGGAGGCGATCGGACAGCTGACGTGGGAGCGCGAAGTCGACCCGCCCAAGAAATCAGTCGTGCATCGGTATCGGTTCGACCCGGAGCAGTCGTATCGGCTCAAGGTCGGTGACAGTCCTGTCGACCCTGCGACGACGGAGTCCGCCGGCGAGATCGTCGCGCTGGATGCGCTCAACGGCACGCTGGACCTCAAGTCGAGCGTGGCCTCGAACCGCCCGCACCCGAGGTCGTTGATTCCCAGGGGACCCTTCAAGACCGATGCACAGAAGGGCGCGCTCGAACGGCTCGGCAATTGGGTGGTGGCCAACTCGATGCGAGCGCCTGGGCCATGGCGGGCGGCTAGGGACTTCCTGCTCGGCGAGGCCCCAAGGGCCGGCCAGGCGCCGGGCGATCGTCTGATTCCTGCAGACGAAGCCGTCGAGACAGCCGCGCGGAAGATCGTCCTTGAGCTGGACGAGACAGTGCTCCCCGTGCAGGGTCCGCCGGGTTCGGGAAAAACCTTTACGGGCGCCGAGATGATCCTTTCACTCGTCCGGGCTGGACGGAAGGTCGGGATCGTCGCATCAACGCACCGTGCGTTGACGAACCTGCTCGACGAAGTCCTTGACCACGCGTTCGAACAGCAACTGATGGTCTCGGCAATCCGCAAGGTGGACGCGGACGAGACCATCCAGGAGACCTGGCGTTACGAGTACACCACCGGTAACGACGTGGTGTTCGAGGCGCTCCGCGATGGCACGCAGGTCGCGGCGGGCACGACGTGGATGTGGGCGCGACCCGAATTCGCGGCAATCGTCGACACCCTGTTCGTCGACGAGGCGGGCCAGATGTCGATGGCCAACGTGGTTGCCGTATCCGGTGCGGCACGAAACATCGTGCTCCTCGGCGATCCCCAGCAGCTGTCACAGGTAAAGAAGGGGGCGCACCCGCCTGGCGTCGACCTGTCGGCGCTGGAGCAGGTCCTCCAGGGCCAGCCCGTGATAGAGCCGCAGGTCGGCATCTTCCTTCCCAGGACGCACCGCTTACACCGTGACGTGAACGCATTCACGAGTGAGGTCTTCTACGCTGGAGAGCTGAAGTCCGCAGACGAGGCAAACGGGCAGGAATTGCTTGCGCCAGGCGCCTTGAGCGGAACGGGGATTCGCTATATCCCGGTACTGCATTCAGGCAATAGGAACGCGTCCGAGGAGGAGGCGAAGATCGTAGGTGCGCTCTACCGGGACCTGCTGAAGGGCGAATGGACGGACCAGCGCGGGATAACCTCACCGCTGAGCCCGGCACGGGTGCTTGTGGTCGCGCCATATAACGCCCAAGTGGAACTGCTGGCAGAGAACCTTGCCGATACTGCGCGTGACGCTGATCAACCCGGAATGCCGAGAGTTGGGACGGTCGACAAGATCCAGGGCCAGCAGGCGGCTGTCGTGATCTATTCGATGGCGACTTCGTCCCAGGACGAGATGCCACGCACCTTGGAATTCCTCTATTCCCTGAATCGGCTGAACGTTGCAACCTCTCGCGGACGCTGCCTGGCCGCAATTGTGTGCTCGCCAGATCTGCTGCGCGTTCAAGTCCATACCCCATTCCAGATGCACCTGGCCAACGCGCTATGCCGATTCGTTGAGATCGCCGCGGAGCAGGCCCTGACCCTGCGCCTTGATCCGCTGCCGATCGGCTGACATGAGAAAGCCTCCCCGGCCCGAGGGCCGAGGAGGCTGGAAGGCACCGCCGGATGCGCCCGGTGGCGTTACGCGGAGGGCAGCTGCCGCTCGCGCCTGGTGCCCGCATGGGCGGCGATGATCAGCAGAACACCGATCGTCGCGAGAACGCCACCCTGGCTGACTGGAATCGCGGTGTCTGGAAGATGCGATGATCCGCCACCCGCTGGAGCCTCATCAACCTCAGACTCGCCAGCCCCAACGCCAGGCTCCGGGTTCCCGGCCTTGACATCACCCTCGGGCTCCTGGCCCGAGGCGCCGGGATCGCCGGGCTCTTCGTCGGTTGGGTTGGCAACTTCCTCGTCGCTCGGCGTGGACTCGTCGCTCGGCGTGGACTCGTCGCTCGGCGTGGACTCGTCGCTGGGCGTTGACTCGTCGCTGGGCGTGGACTCGTCGCTGG
>JBDUEE010000206.1:0-4035 GCA_040002615.1 Chloroflexota bacterium
CCCATACGCAAACCAGGGCGCATTAGCAAGCGGAATCAGCCCGGAAAGCCCCAAATGCGTATCCAGGACTGCATTTGGGGCTTCGCGCGAGCCTCAACGCCGATAACGCAAACCACCGCAGCATGTGGCGCCCGAGCGCGACCGGGTCGGGGTGCGGGACCGGGTCGGGTGCCGGGCGTGCTCCCTCGCTACATCTCGCCTTCGAAGGCGGGCTGCGGCATCCGCAGCGGGCGGTCCTTGCGGTAGCCGAGGAGGTAATCGGCCTGAATCAGCGTATGGATCTGCGACGTTCCCTCGTAAATGACCGATCCCTTGCTGTTGCGCAGGTAGCGCTCGACCGGATATTCGTTGGAATAGCCGTAGGCGCCGTGGATCTGGATGGCGTCGAGCGCGGACGCGACCGCGTGATCGGTGGTGAACCACTTGGCCAGGCCCGTCTCGCGGGTGTTTCGCTCGCCGGCGTTCTTCTTCCAGCCGGCCTTCCAGACCAGCAGGCGCCCCGCCTCGATGCCGGCGTACATCTTCGAGATCATCTGCTTCACCAGCTGATGCTCGCCGATCTCCGAGCCGAACGCCTTCCGCTCGTGCGCGTACTTGACCGATGCGTCCAGGCATGCCTGCGCCAGCCCGACCGAGCCCGCCGCCACGGTGTAGCGACCCTGGTCGATCGCGCTCATGGCGATGGTGAAGCCCTCGCCCTCCTTGCCGACCCGGTTGGCAGCCGGGACTTCGCAGTCATTGAAGTACAGGATGCCGGTGTTGCCGGCGCGCACGCCCAGCTTGCCATGCAGGGAGTCGGAGCTGAAGCCCGGGAAGGATCGCTCGACGATGAAGGCGGTGATGCCCTTGTGGCCAGCCGATCGGTCGACGGTGGCGAAGACCAGGAAGTGATCGGCCGTATCGGCCAGGCTGATCCAGATCTTGCTTCCGTTGAGGACGTAGCGATCGCCGTCCCGGCGCGCGGTGGTGGCCAGGTTGGCGGCATCTGATCCGACGCCCGGCTCGGTCAGGCCGAAGGTCGCCAGCTTCTCGCCGCGCGCCTGCGGGATCAGGTAGCGCTCCTTCTGCTCCTCGGTGCCCCACTGCAGCAGGGTCAGCGAGTTCAGCCCCGTGTGAACCGACAGGATGACCCGGAAGGCGGTGTCAGCCCGCTCCATCTCCTCGCAAAGCAGCGCGAAGGCGATGTAGTCGAAGCCTCCCCCGCCATAGCGCTCCGGGATCGGCAGGCCCAGGAATCCCTCCGCGCCCATCTTCTCGTACAGCGAGCGGTCGTAGGTGGCGGTCGCATCCAAGTCGTGGATGCGCGGCAGGATCTCGCGCTCGGCAAAGGTCCGCGCGGTGCGCTGCAGCTCACGCTGCGCATCGGTCAGTGAGAAGTCGATCATGCAGGCTCCAGGGAGGTCGGCTCGGGGACGGCGACGATTCTATCCGAGCGACCGGGCGATCCGGTCGGGCAACCGGTCAATTCCGACCCGCCCGCCAGTGGTTCGTATTGACGAACCTCCGGGGTAAGGCTAGCCTAACTCCGTTGCCGTGTGCCCATTGCGTGGGCCGCCACATGGGGAAGTGGAGATCGATTTCTTGGACTTTGGCTATCTGACGACGGGCCTGCTGACCGGACTGCGCGAGGGCGTGGAAGCGGCCCTCATCGTGAGCATCGTGCTCGCCTACCTTGCCAAGACCGGCAACCAACGCTACTTCGGCCGCATCTGGGCAGGTACTGCCGCGGCGGCTGCGGTGAGCGCGATCGTCGGGACCATCCTGTGGGTCACCGTTCGCGGCTTCGCCGCGCCGGCCGAGCAGATCTTCGAGGGCCTGACCATGCTGCTGGCGGCGGCCGTGGTCACCTGGATGCTGTTCTGGATGCGACGCACCGCGGCGAACATCAAGGGCACCCTCCTCGCCGGAATCGACCGTGCACTGACCGAGGGCGGCGTGTGGGCGCTCTCAATCCTGGCCTTCACCGCGGTCATCCGCGAGGGCATCGAAACATCGCTCTTCCTGCTTGGCCAGGCCACTGCAGCCAGCGAAGCGAACGCCGGGGCAGGCGGAACGCTGCTCGGCGCCCTGATCGGGCTGCTGATCGCGATTGGCCTGGGCTATGGCTTCTATCGCGGGGCGCGGGTGCTCAACCTGCAGACGTTCTTCCGCTGGACGGGCGTCGCCCTCATCTTCATCGCCGCCGGCCTGCTGAGCCATGCCGTTCACGAGTTCGTGGAGGTGGGGATGATCGGCTTCGGGACGGCCACGGCGTTCGACATCAGCAGCGTGCTCCCACACGAGGGAGAGAACGCAATCGGCGTACTTGGTCAATTGCTGGCCGCCCTGTTCGGCTACACCAGCACCCCGGAATGGGCGACGCTGCTCACCTGGCTGGCATACGTGGTAACGGTGCTGGCGCTCTATCTGCGCCCCGCCAAGCCGGCACAGCCAAGGCCGATCACGGGCAGCCAGCCGGCGGTGGGTGCCTAGACAGGCGCTCCCAGGAAGTCCAGGACCTGCCGCCACGCGTCCTCCGATGCATCGGCGAAGTCGGTTGCCCGGCGGTCGAAGAAGGAATGCGGAGCACCGGGGTACACGACGCTGCGGTGCTCCACGCCGGCGGCCTGCAGCGCATTCTCAAACGCGGCGACCTTGTCCGGGCCGATCCCCTGGTCTGCCCCGCCCCAGATGGCGAGGACCGGACAAGTGAACTCGGCCGCGACGTCGGCGGGTGCCGGCAGGCCGGTCGGGTGTTCTCCAACGGGCGGTCCGTAGAAGCCGATGACCCCCGCCAGGCCCAACCCGGCGGCCGCCTGCAGGTAGCTGACCCGGCCGCCGAAGCAGAAGCCCACCGTGAACAGGTGCTCGGCCTGGCCGCCCTCCTCAGACCGCAGAAAGCGCACTGCGGCGGCGATGTCCGCGTTGAGCGATTCGGGCCCCGTCTGTGGCACATGTGCCTTGTAGTCGAACGCCTCGTCGCGGCGGTCGGTGCCGGCCGTCCGACTGAAGTAGTCGATCGCCACGGCGTGCACGCCCGCCTCCGCGAAGCGCAGCGCCAGCTCCTCGAAGAACGGGTGCAGCCCTCGCACATCAGGCAGGACGACGATGCCCGGCCCCCCGGGCCGCGCGGCGCGCGCCTGGTAGGCCGCGACTCGCGTCCCATCGGCGGAAGTCAGCGTCACCTCGGCTGCGTCGGCCGCGCCACCACGAACCGGAGGCAGCGGGGGGCGGGCGTCAGCGTCGTAGCACACGGGCGTCAGCCCACGTTGACGGCGAAGAAGTACCCAGCTCCCAGGATGGCCGCGACCAGCAGGTATGCAGCGGCGCGGAGGGCCGCGGAGCTGGCCCCGGCCAGCGCCCTGCCGTCTGGCGCTCGCCACATGCCACCCATGGTCGGCGCGTTGGAGGGGACCAGCATCAGCCCGATCAGCGCTCCCACGAGCAGGCCGCCGACGTGGCCGGTCCAGCTGATGCCGGGCACGACGAACGTGATGATCAGGTTGAGCATCAGCAGGCCGCCGGCCTGCGACAGGATGCCGCGCGCCTGCGGGCCTAGCAGTAGATGTCTGCGGCGCGACACGACAAACGCGAGTCCGAACAGTCCGAAGATGGCGCCCGAGGCACCAACCGCTGAAGAGTCCGGCGCAACCAGGATGGTCAGCACGCTTCCGCCGAGGGCACAGAGGAGGTACAGGACCAGGTATTCGAGGTGGCCGTACAGCTGCTCGATGACCGGGCCGAACACCCACAGGATGTACATGTTGAAGGCGATGTGCAGCACACCCAGATGCAGGAAGGCGCTGGTGATGACCACCCACCAGTCGCCCTGGTTGATGGCCCTGAGGCTGACGGCGCCGGCGTTGACCAGTTCTCCACCCGATCCCATCAGGTCGATGCTGGTGAAGCCAGTAGACGCCGCGTCCGCCAGGAAAACGGCGACATTGATGGCGATGATCGCCCACGTCACGTAGGAGGGGAAGGTGGCATATGTGCCGCGCGCGCGGTTGAACTGGCGACGCGCCGCGAAGTCGTGGCCCGTCTCCTTGAGCAGCC
>JBDUEE010000207.1:0-10655 GCA_040002615.1 Chloroflexota bacterium
CCCTCGGGAACGACCTGCTCGATGATCATGCGACTCCCCTCCGTGCCGTCCCGATTGGGAACCGGGGTCAGGCTGAGCGCAGCATAGGGAGAGAGCGGCACAACCGCCACCGGCCAAGAGTCCCGGCCCGGCCTAGCCCTCCGGGCGGTGGCCCTCCAGGCATGTGCAGCCTGCCGGCCCGACCACCGCGGAATGTGCCGTGCCCGGCGGGAGCACGAAGCCCTCGCCGGGACCGAGCTCGACTGGGCTGGCGTCGGACCCGATCAGGAAGGTGATCGAACCGGCCGCACACATGAGCAGCTTGGTATAGCCGTGCTGGTGCACCGCATAGCGATCGCCCGCGCCGTTCGACCATGCGCTCGGCTCCACACCCTCGTCGCGGAGCCGCTGAGCGACGCTCCCGGTACCCGGCGGCTCGGGTCGATCCCACGGAAGGGGCCGCAACGGCGGCGGCGGCTCCATCTTCATATCAGGTGCGTCCTCCGGCAGCTGCCGCCGTGTCGCTGGTCAGACGGGACGCGAGGTAGACGGGGAGCACGGAAAGCAGAATCGCGATGACCGCGACGACGTTCACGATCGGCGCCTGGTTCGCTAGCCGATAGTTGTTGAAGATCCAGATCGGCAGGGTCTGGACGCCGCCGCGTGTGAAGGTGGTGACAATGATCTCGTCAAAGCTCAGGGCGAAAGCGAGCAGCCCGCCGGCAAGCAGCGCGGTGCGCACCAGGGGCAGGGTCACGTACCGGAACGTCTGCCAGGTGTCGGCGCCCAGGTCCTGCGAAGCCTCCTCGACAGATGGCGCCGTTCGCCGCAGGCGAGCAATCAGGTTGTTGTAGACGAGCACGACGCAGAAGGTGGCGTGGCCGATGATGACGGTCAACATTCCGAACGGGATGCCGATCGTCGAAACCGCCGAGTTGATGGCGATCCCGGTCACTACGCCGGGCAACGCGATGGGCAGGATGACCAGGAACGAGATCGCATCGCGGCCGAAGAAACGAAAACGATGAACGGCCAACGCGGCCAGGCTGCCGAGCACGAGGGCGGTCGCGGTCGCCGCGAGCCCGGCGATCAGCGACGAGGCAAGTGCGCCGCGGAATCCCGGATTATTGATCGCGCGCGACCACCACTCGAGGGTGAAACCACGGGGTGGCCAGGTCGCCACCAGGTTGTCGTTAAAGGCGTAGACGATGACCAGGAGCAACGGGACATAGATGAACGCCAACACCAGTGCGGTCATGAGTCGCAGACCGATACGGCCCAGCCAGGCACCCAGCCCTTCCATCACAGCGCCTCGAAGGCACCCAAGCGCCGAGCGAGGAGCAGGTAGACGACCATGATCAGGATCGGGACCGTCGCGTAAGCCGCGGCGAACGGGATATTGCCGGAGCTCCCGACCTGCGAGTAGATCACGCTGCCAATGAACTGGGTCGATGACACCAGCTGTGGCGCGATGTAATCGCCAAGGGTGAGGCTGAACGTGAAGATCGAGCCGGCCACCACCGCCGGGAAGGCGAGCGGCAGAATGACGCGTCGAATGGTCGTCGAGCCTCGCGCGCCCAGGTCGGACGATGCCTCGAGCAGAGAGTCGGGGATGCGCTCGAGTCCGGCATAGATCGGCAGGATCATGTACGGCAGCCACAGGTAGGTGAAGACGAGCCAGACGGCGACATCGCCGAAGCCCGGGCCCCTCAGCCCAAGGGGAGCGAGCGCCCAGTTCAAGATGCCGTCCTCGGCGAGGATCACGCGCCAGGCGTAGACCTTGACGAGGTAGCTCGCCCACAGCGGCAGCAAGATGGCGACCACCATCAGCCCACGAATGCGGGGGGTCGCCTTGCGCGCCATGTAGTAAGCGATGGGAAAGGCCAGGATCGCCGTCGAGACGGTGACCGCTACGGCGGTGAGCACGGTTCGGACGGCGATGACCCGGTAGACCTCCTGGTCCAGCATCCGCTCGAAGTTCTGCAGGCCGGGCTCGGGAACGATGTCGGTGGTGAACGGGTCGATGCGGAAGAAGGCGTTCACCAGCAGCAGGGCCAAGGACCCGATGTACGCAATCAGTAGCCAGCCAAGCGGTGGTGCCAGCAGCACGGCCAACGCCGCTCGCGGGCGCCGATGGAAGAACGCCGCCAGGCGGCGGCCAACCGACGGCCTCGAGACAGGGTCAGACGCGATGGGGGCCGTCATGGCTTAATTCAGGGCGGCGCAGCAGCAGACCCCGATGGCCGGCGGTGGACCGGCCATCGGAGTCGAGTCCGCGGAGAGGCGCTCAGCGCTAGCCCTTGATTTCCGTCCAGGCGTTGATCCACTCATCGAAGCCGATGCAGATGTCGCCGCGTCCGTCGAGGCATTCCTTGGTGGGCGTCGTCCAGTAGTAGACATCGTCCCAGAACGAGGTCTCGGCTGCCTCGAAGATGGTGCAGTGGTTGGGATCGACCGTCTCCTCGCACGCCTTGCTGTTGGCAGGGGCCTCACCAAACCATTCGGCCACTTGGGCATTCACGGTCGGCGACACG
Source organism: Chloroflexota bacterium (assembly GCA_040002615.1). GTDB lineage: Bacteria > Chloroflexota > Limnocylindria > QHBO01 > QHBO01 > DASSCW01. The sequence continues at coordinate 2,514 of JBDUEE010000207.1, forward strand.
ATGTGGTTCAACCACAAGTAGGCACAATTCCGATGGGTGGTCTTGGAATTGATCATCCATGTGTCAGACCAACCGGTCGCACCCTCAACGGGCTTGATCGCTTTGACCGGCACGTCGCCCATCAGGTTGGCGATGATCTGCCAGGTTGTCCCGATCACCGAGTCGCCATTGGTGAAGGCCTCGATCTCCTTGGTGTAGTCGCTCCAGTACTCGCCGATGACGGTTCTCTGCTCTTTGAGCAGGGCCACCGCCGCATCAAACTGGGCCTGGTCCAGTGCGTAGGGATTCGTGATCCCCAGGTCCGATTGCGTCGCCATCAGGTATACAGCAGCATCGGCAATGTAGATCGGCGCGTCGTATGCGGTCACCTTGCCGGCATAGGGCGAATCGGGGTCGAAGACTGCGCCCCAGCTGTCCGGATCGGTGGTCACCACGTCCGTGCGCCACATGAGCAGGTTCGCGCCGCGGCCATGGGGAATGCCCCAATGGACGCCATCAACCGTGTTCCACGGCTGGTCCTTGAGTGACGCAAAGATGTCCGCATAGTTCGACACGAGATCCACGTTGACGGGCTCGACGTAGCCTCCGGCCACCAGCCGCACGCTGGCGTCGCCTGACGCGGAGATCACGTCGAACTGGTCGGCATCGCCGCCCGTGAAGAGCCGATACGCCTCGTCCGAGGTCCCAAAGGTGGTAACCGTGACTTCGCAGCCGGTCTCATCTTCGAACGGTGTCACCCAGTCAACGGTCTCATCGGTAGAGCCGTCCTCCGCATATCCAGGCCAGCCAAGGACGGTCAGCGCTCCTTCACCCACACCAACTGAGGCCGGCGGTGAAAAAGTAGGTGCACTCGATGCGGTGGTGCACGCTCCCAGCGCGACGGCGCCGGCAGCCAGATATGCGGTGATGCGCAGTCGTCTCATAGCTCCTCCTTAAGTTCATCCGTGCCTCACTCTGGCATTGCTTGATCAGCGGCCGCCGCGAGCGACAGCACGTGATGACGCTTCCATGCCAGTCGGACCTTTCGGCCTTGGGTGGCGAGCGCCTCCATCGATGAGGTCTCGAGGTTTTGCCGGGTGACAACCAGCTGGGCCCCGGCGTCCAGTTTCACGATGTAGCGGGTATCCGAGCCCAGGTACACCACCTCGTGGATGGTGCCAATGGTGGACTGCTCGTCGCTGGCCAGGGCGGCGTCCACCGCCATCAGCCGGATCTTCTCCGGTCGAACGGTGAAGGTTCCGTCTGAGCCGATGACGGCGCGCGCCGTCTCGCCGCTCATCAGGTTGGAAGTCCCGACGAAGCCGGCCACGAACGGCGTGGCTGGGTGCTCGTAGACATCGACCGGCGAGCCGATCTGCTGGATCCGTCCGGCACTGAACACGGCCAGGCGGTTGCTCATGGTGAGCGCCTCCTCCTGGTCGTGGGTCACGTAGATGAAGGTGATGCCAACCTCACCCTGGATGGCCTTGAGCTCAATCTGCATCTCCTCGCGCAGCTTCAGGTCGAGGGCGCCGAGCGGCTCGTCGAGCAGCAGCACGCGCGGGCGGTTGATCAGCGCCCGGGCAAGTGCCACCCGCTGCCGCTGTCCGCCGGAAAGCTGTGAAGGACGGCGGCGCTCATATCCGTCCAGGCGGACCTGCCGCAGGGCGTCCGTGACGCGGCGCCGTCGCTCGTCGCTCGCAACGCGACGCACCAACAACCCATAGCCGACGTTCTCGGCAACCGTCATGTGCGGGAACAGGGCGTAATCCTGGAAGACGGTGTTGACGTCGCGGTCGAACGGCGGCACGTCAGTGACGTCGCGGCCATGGAGCAGTACGCGTCCCTCCGTCGGTCGCTCGAAGCCGGCGATCATGCGCAGGGTCGTCGTCTTGCCCGATCCCGACGGGCCGAGCATCGAGAAGAACTCGCCATCGGCGATCTCGAGGTCGATACCGGCCACAGCCTCGACGTCACCGTAGTGCTTGACGACGTGATCCAGGGATACGGCCGGCTCAGCGGGGGCGTCGGCCGCGGCGGTGGCGGGAAGGCTCATTGCGTCGACGGCCACGCGCTCCTCGTCGCTGGCCTCGGTAGGCGCCCGCGCCGGCGCTGACCGGCCGCTCGAGAGGCATTCCGAGGATTGGCGCACTGTGCGGTGCGCCGCCTCCCGGTGTCAAGCCGATTTCCGCGTGGTTCCGGCTGGCTGACCGGCGCATTCCGCAACGTTCGCCAACGGCGTCGGCGGAAACCGCGAGGCCGGCTGCTAGAGTGCGACTCGGGCGGATTTGATCGCCGTCCGCTGCGCCGATGGTGGAGCTCGGTCATGGATCCAGGGGTGCTCTTCGGGCTGGGCTCAGCCGCCGCCTTCGGGAGCGGCGACTTCAGCGGCGGTTTCGCTTCCCGCCGCATCAGCGGGCTGACCGTGGCGGGCGGCGCGCAGGCTGTCGGCCTCGCCCTGCTGCTCATCCTGCTGGCGTTCACCCGTCCGGAACTGCCGAGGCCGGGCGCGCTCGCTCTTGCCGCGTTGGCCGGCGCGTTCGGCGGCGTTGGACTGGTGGCCCTGTACCGCGGCCTGGCGCTGGGGAGCATGGGCATCGTCACCGCCCTATCCGGAGTGGGCTCAGTGAGCGTGCCGCTGGTGATCGGGTCCGCCATCGGGCGGGCGCCGGTGGCTCCGGCCCAATGGGTCGGCGTGCTGCTGGCGATGGCCGCCATTGGCGCCGCCAGCGGCGCCACCCGACGCGGCGTGAACCCACAGGCAGTGGTGCTCGGTGCGGTGGCTGCGCTCTTCTTCGGCCTCTGGTTCCTGCTCCTCGACCTGGCGGCCGACGAGGGGCAGATCTGGTCCCTGGTGTCCAGCCGCGCTGGTGCGACCGTGCTGATCGGCGGAGCCGCCCTGGCGCGCCGCCGATTCGGTGGGCTGCGCACGATGTGGCCGATCGTCGGCGTCGCCGGCACCATGGATGTCGCCGGCAGCGCGGCCTTCGTGGTGGCGCGCGGCACCCTGCCGGTGGGCGTGGCCGCCGCGCTGGCCGGCATGTATCCCATCATCACCATGCTGCTCGCGCGAGTAATCCTCCACGAGACACTCCCGCGGCTCGGGATGGCGGCAGTCCTGCTGGCGGTGCTGGGAATCGTCCTGATTTCGCTTGGCTGAGGTGGGTTGCTCAGTCGGCTTCAGGCCGGCCATCCTCCGCCGGTGGAAGCCGCGCATGCGCGGAGGCAAGAGGTCTGCATGGGGTTCGTCTCCTTGGCTCAGCGGCGCCTGATGGCGCTCTGCGAACAGGAGACCGGACCGGTCGTTACCGGCCGCTTACCAGGTGCTTATCAGGTGCGTTCGGCGGCGTATCATGAACCCCTTCCAGATCGCCACCAGCCCTGACCGAGCATGACTTTCGATCGTGTCGCGATCGTCGAGCAGGCGCTCGACGGATACTTGGCGCAAGCCATCCCGGGCGTCGCCAGTCTCTCGCCGGATGCCCCGCTGCGCGCGGGCAGCAGCAGCACCGCGCGCCGCGCCGTCGAGCTCTTCGAGGACCAGGTCACCTCGCGTGCGGTGGACGTAGCGGCCCGCGAGCTGAAGAAGACGAATCGGTCCTTCTACACCATCAGCTCGGCCGGACACGAGAACAACGCCGTGCTGGGCGCCTTGCTGCGCATCACCGACCCGGCGTTCCTGCACTACCGCTCTGGCGGCCTGTTCATGGCCCGCGCTCGGCAGCTGCCCGGTTCGACCCCGGCATTCGACGCGCTGCTGGGCGTCGTCGCCAGCCGGGACGAGCCGATTGCGCAGGGACGCCACAAGGTCTGGGGCAGCCGGCCGCTGTGGATGCCGCCGCAGACCTCGACCATCGCCAGTCATCTGCCGAAGGCGATGGGCCTGGCCTTCAGCCTGGCCCGGGCGCGGCGGCTGGGCATCGCTGGCGGGCTGCCATCGGATGCGGTGGTGCTCTGCTCGTTCGGCGATGCCTCGGCCAACCACGCGACCGCCCTGTCGGCGATCAACACCGCCCGGTACGCCGTTCGCATCGGCCTGCCCATGCCGATCCTGTTCGTGTGCGAGGACAACCGGACTGGCATCAGCGTGCCCACGCCCGAGGGCTGGATCGCCGACACCTTCGCCAATCAGCCGCACCTTCGCTACATGCTGGCCGAGGGCGAGATCGACCAGATCTGGGACACCGCGGCGCAGGCGGTGCACTACGTTCGCAGCGCGCGGCAGCCGGCGTTTCTGCACCTGCCCACGGTGCGCCTGTGGGGCCATGCCGGCAGCGATGCAGAGCATGCGTATCGCTCGGCCGCGGAGATTGCCCAGAACGAGGCTGGCGACCCGCTGCTGCGCAACGCCCGGCGCCTGATCGAAACCGGCGGCGCGACTCCTGACGAGCTGATCGCGCTGGTCGAGGACGCCCGGCAGCGGGTCATGGCTGCGGCCGAAGAGGCAACTCGTCGACCACGGCTTGAGACCACCCAGGAGGTCGTCGCCCCGATGGCGCCGTACCACCCCGCCCGCGTGGCGGAGCGGGCATCCCATCCGGTGTTGCCGGCCGGCGAGCGCACGATGGCCTTTTCCGGCGCCCTGCCAGAGGATGCCACCGCGCCCACCGCTCGAACGCTGGCCGGCAACCTCAACGCGGCACTCACCGACGAGCTGGCACGGCGGCCGGAGCTCATCCTGTTCGGCCAGGACGTCGCCCGCAAGGGCGGGGTCTACAACGTCACCAACGGCCTGCAGAAGCGGTTTGGTGCCGGCCGCGTGTTCGACACGCTGCTCGACGAGACCTCGATCCTGGGCATCGCTCAGGGAGCGGCGCACATCGGCCTGCTGCCGTTGCCCGAGATCCAGTACCTGGCCTATATCCACAACGCGCTCGACCAGCTGCGTGGCGAGGCAGCCACGCTGCAGTTCTTCAGCTCCGGTCAGTTCCGCAATCCGATGGTCGTGCGCGTGCCCGGGCTGGCCTACCAGAAGGGCTTCGGCGGCCATTTCCACAACGACAACAGCGTGGGAGCGCTGCGCGACATCCCGGGACTGGTGCTCGCCGTCCCTGCGCGCGGTGACGACGCGGCGCGCATGCTGCGCGGGGCCATTGCCATGGCGGCCGAAGACGGGCGGGTGGTCGTTTTCCTGGAGCCGATCGCGCTCTACCACGAGAAGGACCTGCATGCTGAGGGCGATGGCGGCTGGCTCACCGATTACCCACCTCCGCCCGCTCACCTGCTGCCCGGCGAGCCGGGCATCTACGAGATCGATGGCTCCCCGTCCCCCGACCTGTTGATCGTCAGCTACGCCAACGGGCTGCGCCTATCGCTGCAGGCCCAACGGCGGCTGGCGGCCGACCACGGCGTGCTCGCCCGCGTCCTCGACCTGCGCTGGCTGAATCCCCTCCCCACCGAGTCGCTGCGCCAGCAGACCGGGCAGGTGTCGGCGGTCCTGGTCGTGGACGAATGCCGGCGCACCGGCGCGGGGGTGGCCGACTCGATCATCGCTGACTTGGCCGAGTCCGGTGCGACGCAGCGGCTGACATCGGTCCGGGCGGTCGACAGTTTCGTGCCGCTGGGCCCTGCCACCTCCACCGTGCTGGTCGGCACTGAGCAGGTCGTCGCCGCTGCGCTTGCGGCTGTCGGTGAGCGGGCCTCGGCAGCCTCATGACCGGCATGCCGCGCGCCGTAATCGTCTGTCCGGGACGCGGCTCGTACACGGCTGCGTCGCTTGGCTCGCTGCCTGCCGATCATCCCATTGTTCCGCGCGCCGAGCAGCTGCGCTCCGAATACGGGCTGGAGCCGCTGCTGGAGCTCGACGGGGTGCCGCGGTTCGATCCTGCCCGTCACCTGCGCCCTGCCAACGCCTCGCCGCTCATCTTCCTCACCAGCCTGCTCGATGCGGAGCAGGCAGCGGCCGACCACAGCATCACGGCGGTCATCGGCAACTCGCTGGGCTGGTACAGCGCGCTCGCCGTGGCCGGCGCTCTCCCCTTTGACGATGCCTTCCGGCTGGTGCAGGAGATGGCGATCTTCCAGGAGGAGGCACTGGGCGACGGCGGCCAGGGTGGCCAGGTCATCTATCCGCTGCTGGATGCGGAATGGGCGCCGGTCCCGGATCTGCGCGCCGCCGTCTCCGACGTGCTGACCGACGGCCCTGGCACCGGAGGTCGGGTGTTCGAGAGCATCGACCTGGGCGGCTATGTGGTGCTGGCCGGCGACGAGCGCGGCGTGGCCCACCTCCTCGACCGGCTGCCACCGGTCCGCATCGGCGAGCGCCTCGTCGCGCTGCGCCTGGCGCTCCACGGTCCGTACCACACGCCCCTGGTGGAGCACGTGGCCGAGCTGGCGGCAGACCGGCTGGGCAACCTGCGCTGGCAGCGCCCGACGGTCACGCTGATCGACGGCCGCGGCGCATGCTGGTCCCCGTGGTCCACCGATCCGGGGGCCCTGCGCGATTACACCCTGGGCGAGCAGGTGACCACGCCGTTCCGCTTTGCCGTCAGCCTGCGCGTCGCGCTGCGCGAGCACGCGCCTGACGTGCTGGTGCTTCCCGGCCCGGGTAACTCCCTTGGCGGCATCTGCGGGCAGCTGGTAGTGATCGAGGGCTATCGCGGCATCCGCACCCGCGCCGAATTCGAGGAGACGCAGCGCTCCACGGCTCCGGTCGTCCTGTCCATGCGTCGCTAGGTGGATGCCCGCCGCATGGAACCGATGCCGACGCCGGCCAGGCCCGACGCCGAGACGGTCATCTCGGTCGGCGTCCGCATCGACCTGCGGGCCACGCTGTCGCCATTGGCCCACGGCGCGGGCGACCCCACCATCCGCATCGGCGCCGATGGCATCTGGCGCGCCACCCGCGCACCGTCGGGTCCGGTCAGCATCCGACTGGTCTCATCGGGGACCGAGATCCGGGTCACGGCCTGGGGGCCGGGCGCCGACTGGGCGATCGGCGTCGCCGCCGACCTGGTCGGAGCAACCGATCAGCCGGAGGCCCTCACTCCCCGGCATCCGCTGATCGCCGAGCTCATTCGCCGCTTCCCGGGCCTGAGGCTGCCACGCACGCATCGGCCCTTCGACGCGCTTCTGCCGGCCATCTGCGAGCAGAAGGTCACCGGCACCGAGGCGCGCGCGGCGTTCCGCGGCATCATCCGCACGTACGGCGAGCCCGCGCCGGGACCCGCTCGCCTGCGTTTGGCGCCTGATCCATCGGTCCTGGCCAGGCTGCCCTACTTCGCCTACCACCGCTTCGGCCTGGAGCGGCGCCGGGCCGAGCTGATCCGGCGTTGCGCAGCGCTCGCGCCACGGCTGGAGGGGCGCTCGGCGACCGAGGTCGGGGCCATCCTGCGGGGCGTGCCCGGCATCGGCCCGTGGACGATGGCTGAGGTCACTCGCGTCGCATTCGGCGATCCAGACGCGGTCAGCGTCGGCGACTACCACATCCCGAGCGTGGTGGCCTGGGCGCTGGCCCGTGAGCGGCGCGCCGACGACGCCCGCATGCTCGAGCTCTTGGAGCCCTACCGCGGGCAGCGGGGACGGGTGCAGCGGCTGCTCGAGGTATCCGGCATCTTCCCGCCGCGGCACGGGCCGCGAATGGCACCCCGCACCATCGCGAACGAATAGGGACCCCGCGCGCTTGACGTCATGAGCGAAGTGCCATGGCGTCCCCGGCAGGATTCGAACCTGCGACCGGCCGCTTAGAAGGCGGCTGCTCTGGTCCACTGAGCTACGGGGACCCGGACCACAGGATACCGATACGGCGGACGAAACCGGCCGCGTACGAACGGGCACCAATCCCTAACGCCGCAGGAGAGCCCGCGGCGCAGCACGAGGTCGCTCCACCATGACGAAGCCCCGCTTCCTATCGATCGCCGTCCTGCTGGCCCTGCTGGTCGGGCTGCTCGCCCAATCGGGCCTAGCCAGCGCAGGAACATCGAACATGCTGAAGGCGGACAGCATGGTCGGCGTACCGCTGGCCCTCACCGGCGCCACCAACGCCATCCGTGGCATCCCCGGCGGTGGAATCCCCTGGACGCTGGAGAGTGGCAAGGTCGTGCTCACCACCGACGGCCACCTCACCGTCAAGGTCGAAGGCCTGGTCCTGGCCGCCGGCGCGAGCGCTGGCACCAACCCGGTTAATCCGTTCCGCGCCATCGTCAGCTGTCTGCGCAGCGACGC
>JBDUEE010000208.1:0-12172 GCA_040002615.1 Chloroflexota bacterium
CACTACGTAGCGCAGCGCCTGCAGGTGCGAAAGGCCCAGCGAGCGCGCAGCCGCCATTTGCGACAGATGGACCGATTCGATGCCGGCCCGATACACCTCCGACACATATGCCGAATAGAGCAGCGTCAGCGCCACCACGCCCCAGAAGAACGGGTCGTTCGGCACCCCGGGCAGGCGCAATCCCGGGATTCCGAAGCCAAGGATATAGATGACCAGCACCCCGGGCAGCGCTCGGAACACGTCGACGTAGACCGTGGCCAGCAGGCGAACCGGAAAGAGGGCGGGCCCGGGGAGGCTGCGCAGAACGGCCAGCACCATGCCCAGGACAAGGATGAGGACCTCGGCGATCAGGAAGAGGCTGGCATTGACGCCGAACTTGCCGACAATGCCCGGCGCCGACTCCCAGAAGTTCTCGCTGTCCAGGAATGCGCGGCTGACCCGATCCCAGCCCGGTGCGTTGACCGTCACGAGGCCAAGCAGCGTGAAGACGACGACCGTCGAGACGGCAGCGATCAACAGCGACCGACCGCCGCCCGCCAGGCGACCGGCCCGGCGTGGCGGGACTCGCGGAGCTTCGCGCGGCGGGTCGAGCTCCCCGGAAAGCTGGTTCACCGGCCCGCTCAAGGCCTCAGGCCACTATTCGGATATGAAAGGCGCGTTCACGTAGTCGGCCATCCATTTGGCGGCGATCGAGTCCAGCTCGCCGTTCTCGCCCATGGTCAATATCGCCTCGTTGACGCAATCGGTCAGCGGGCTGTCCAGGTCGAGCGCGAAGCTGAAGTGCTCCTGGTCCTCCGGATCGGACGGGAATTGGCCAACGACCACGCCGTCGTCCATCTCGATATTCGCGATGTAGACGGCCGTCGCCAGGTCGAACACGGCGCCCTTCACCTGGTCAGCCTCGATGCCCGACTTGACGCCGGTGTTGTCCTCGTAGATGCGCGGCTCCTGCGTCGGCTTGATCTTCTCCTGGACATAGGTGAGGCTGGTGGTGTTGCCGGCGACGCCGAGCTGGTATTCGGCGACCTCAGCAATCGTGGTGGCATCGGCCAGTGGGGTGTCCGCGATCGTCACCAGAGCCTGGTTGCTGAACCAGTAGCCCTCGCTCAGGTCGACTACCTGGGTCCGCTCCTCGGTGAAGGAGACCTGGGAGATGTACACGTCGAAGTCCTTCGGTGCCGGGGCGATCGCGTTGTTGAACGTCACCGGGATCCACTCGACCTGGTCGTCAGTGAACCCAAGCTGCTCAGCCAGTGCATATGCCACTGCGCTCTCGAAACCGCGCCCATTGTTGGGGTCGGTACCCTGCCATGGCTCGGTCAGCTCCTCGCCCGCCTTAGGCTTGCTGAAGTAGGGCGGGAAATTGGGATTGTCGGTCCCAACGGTGAGGACTCCCGCCGTCTTCGTCGGCAAGCTCTCGGCGGAGCATGCCAACGCGCTTGGCTGGCTGGAAGCTGAGGGTGATGCCGACGCCGATGTGGGGGCGGTGGCTGTTGAAGTACAGGCCACGACCAGGCCGGCAATGGCAAGGATCGCGGGCAGCCGGAGGGCACGGGGTGTGGTCGGGATCACCTGTGACTCCCTCTCGAGGGTCCGATGACGAGGATGCGCGAGAGTGTAGCGCAGCGGTGCGACCTTCCTGGGCCGATGGTTCCGCCGGCGAGTCTAACGGCCAAGATGACCGAGCCTGGATCAGAATCGAGAGCTTTTCTGGCCCTTTATTGGCGATTTGGATCGCGGGCTGACCCGATTCGCCAAGATGGGATGGATTCGCGCGCCCCGTTGGCTATTTGGATCGCGGGCTGAACCAGCTGCTAATCAATCAGCCTGTGCTATTGGATCAGCCTGCTACTCGATCCGCCGCGCCATGGGGGTCAGCGACGACGCGGAAGCCGCTCGGCGTGATGCTCGACGATGGCGAAGCAGCCCAGTGGGATGCCCATGCGCAGCGCCGCGTCGAGCCAGTTGGCAAGATATGCGCTCACTCGCTGACCGCCATTGACCCGGGACACGAGCAGCCGCAGCTCACGACCGCGCCAGGCGACGATATCCCACGGAACCTCGTGGCCGGCCTGGCGGCTGACCTGCTCCAGGATGGTGAGGGGCAGGGCAGGGGGAGTGATCGGCTCACGGATGTCCCGCCAGTACGCAACGCCGCCCCAGTTCTTGCGCCAAGCGGCATTCCAGCCACCGCGCTCGAGAAGCTTCACGACCAGCAGCTCGGGGTAGATGGGCGCCCCATCCAAGGTGAATGCGTCCTTGTTCGGAACGCTGCCGAAGGTGCTGGGGAGTGGGCCTTTCCATCGGGTCTCGGCGCGCACGAAGGCGGGCACCTCGACCCGGGCGCGGGAGGATGGGAGGTCTACGAATACGCTCTGGACCTCATTGGCGGCCAGGGCATCTGCCAACGAGAACGTGGACGCGATGATCGGCGGGTTGCCGGCCACGGACACGGTCATCGGCCCGGCGTGCGCGATGGCAGCCGATCAATCGCCTTGCGGGCGAGGAAGACGGAACGATATGACTCGTCGGAGATCGGCGCTTCAGGCCCACGGAACTGCCAGCCGTTCACCTCGGGGACATAGAAGATCTCGAAGCCTTCATGGTCATGTGAAGCAGTGCCCTCGACGGGCGCGGCGACAACTCGGCGGCGGGAAGCCGCGGCTGATGCGGCGAGGCAGCGGCCACAGCCGCTGGTGGTGAGTCCGTGGGGACAGGTACGACAGGACGCGCAGTGCTCGATGGGGAAACCGTGTTTGCAGGCTGAGCTCATGGATGCCTTCTTGTGGGACCCTAAGAATACTCCACCCTTGCTAATCGTGCTCAATGGTGTACACTTTTCGAAAACGTGTTCGATTGGCGCTCCGGTCCGCGCCGCGGTCGCATGACCGCCCCGATCCCGATCCAACCCTAGCCCTGACCGGACCCCGCTTGCTGCGGGAGGGCCTCGTCAGGAGCTTTTCCCTTGTCCTTCTCTACGCTCGGGCTGACGCCCGACCTGCTCCGTGCCGTGTCGGCACAGGGCTACACCGATCCCACGCCCGTCCAGCGCGAAGCGATCCCACTGGTGCTGGCCGGCCGCGACCTCATGGCCGGCGCCCAGACCGGCACCGGCAAGACGGCTGCGTTCGTGCTGCCGATGCTGCAGCGCCTGGCAGCCACCCAGCCCCGCAACGGCGAGCGGCAGCGCATCCGCGCCCTGATCCTGGCTCCCACCCGGGAGCTGGCCATGCAGGTCGAGGAGAGTGTCCGCGTGTACGGGGCCAACAGCCGCCGCTCGACCATCATCTACGGTGGCGTTGGCTTCCCCGGCCAGGTCGCGGCACTGCGCCGCGGTCCTGAGATCGTGGTCGCCACGCCGGGCCGGCTGCTCGACCACGCCCGCCAGCGAACCATCGACCTGGGTGCGGTCGAAATCCTCGTCCTGGACGAGGCCGATCGCATGCTCGACATGGGCTTCATCCGCGACATCCGCTCCATCCTGGCCCTGCTGCCCGATCGGCGGCAGAACCTGCTCTTCAGCGCCACTTTCTCGAAGGAGATCCGTGGCCTGGCGGAGGGCCTGCTGGATCAGCCCGCATCCGTCCAGGTCACCCCGCGGAACACACCGACCGATCTCGTGCGCCAGGTCGTCCACCCTGTCGATCGGTCGCGGAAGCGTGAGCTGCTGTCGCACCTGGTGCGCACCCACGCGATCGACCAGGCGCTGGTCTTCACGCGGACCAAGCACGGCGCGAACAGGCTCGCGGAGCAGCTCTGGCAGGACGGGATCGCCACGGCTGCCATCCACGGCAACAAGTCGCAGCCACAGCGCATCCGCGCCCTTGCCGACTTCAAGGCGGGCAAGGTGACTCTGCTGATCGCGACTGAGGTCGCGGCTCGCGGCCTGGACATCGAGCAGCTGCCCCACGTCGTCAACTACGAGCTGCCGATGGTGGCGAACGACTACGTGCACCGCATCGGGCGCACCGGTCGAGCGGGCGTCCTGGGCGATGCCATCTCCCTGGTGTGCGTCGACGAGGCGCCCATGCTGCGCGACATCGAGCGCCTGCTGGGTGCTCCCATCCCGTCCGAGGTGGTGGCCGGCTTCGAGCCGGACCGTTCCATCCGCGCGGAGCCGATTCGCCTGCGCACTGCGGGCGGCGGCGGACAACGTGGTCGGGGATTCTCGCAAGCACCCCGCCGCGGTCCTGCACACAGCCCTCCTTCCGCTCATCAGCCGCGGCAAGGGCGTCGCGGCCGACCGAGTCGACCGGCCGGCGGCGCATCGATCGGCAATCGCGGCGGCAGCTGGCAGAGCCTGCCGGGAGAACGCACCCGGCGGTAGCCCCTCGCGGCGCCATCTGGCGCGCGTCGCAGCGCCGCGCGATGATTGGCGCGGTGGATGTTCTGAGCGCCCTCCTGATCGGGCTCATCGTTATCGCGGTCCTGTTCGAGATCGCGCAACGCGCCGGCATCCCGTACCCCGCACTTTCGTACTCGGAGGACTGGGCCTGGGGTTCGTTCCGGGCCTGCCTCACATCACGCTCCAGCCCGAGCTGGTCCTGCTCGTCTTCCTGCCGCCGCTCTTGTTCGGCGCCGCCTTCGAGACGCCCCTGCGCGATCTGCGGGCAAACCTGTGGCCCATCGGCCGCCTCTCGATCGGGCTGGTGATCTTCAGCACCGTGGTCGTCGCGGCCGTCGCGCAGGCGATGATTCCCGGCCTGGGGTGGCCTGCCGCCTTCGCGCTCGGGGCCATCGTCGCTCCGACGGATGCGCTGGCGGCCACCACCGTGTTCCGCCGGTTGGGCGTGCCGCACGTGGTCCTGACCCTCATCGAGGGCGAGGCGCTGTTCAACGACGCTACTGCGCTCATCGCGTACCGCGCCGCCGTGCTGGCAGTCGGCGGAGGCTTCGTGCTCGCGAGTGCGGTGGGTGGCTTTGCGGTCGCGGCGATGGGTGGGCTCGCCATCGGCTACGTCGTCGGCCGAGCCGCCGCGGCCATCCTGAAGTGGCTCGACGACCCGCCGGCGGAGGTTGTCGCTTCGCTTCTGATCCCGTTTGCCGCCTATCTGCCTGCCGATCGAATCGGCGTATCAGGCGTGCTCGCGGTGGTGACAGCGGGGCTCGTCATCGGTCGCCGATTGGGAACCATGCTTTCGCCCAGCAGCCGCCTTCTGTGGCTCACCACATGGAAGATGGTGGGCTTCGTCCTCAATGGGCTTGTCTTCATTCTCATCGGCCAGGCGCTGCCCGATATTCTCCGAGAGCTCGGGAACAGGCAGCCACTTGAGACTGTGGGCCTGGCCGCCGTGGTGTGCCTGGTCGCGATCGTGACGCGGTTCGTGTGGATTTTCCTGGCCAGCCTCCTCCCGCGCTCGCCCCGCCGCGCCATCGCCGCACGCGATGCAAGTCTCGCCTGGCGGCTGACGTTCCTCGTCAGCTGGTCGGGGCTGCGAGGTGCGGTTTCACTCGCTGCCGCGTTGGCGCTGCCGGCGGACTTCCCGGAGCGCAGCCTCATCCTGCTGGTGACATTCGCGGTGATCCTTGCGACCCTGGTCGGCCAGGGGCTGACGATTCCGCTCGTGCTGCGCTGGGTTCGTTGGGACGGGATCGAGGCCGATGGCGATGAAGCGGTCGGAGCGCGGGCGACGATGTACCAGGTCGGACTTGACACGCTACGCGCAATCCGTCCCAGGTGGCCGGGCCACGAGCCTCTCTTCGATCGCCTCGAGTCAGGTCTGAGCGACCGCGAGAGCCACCTCGCGACCGAGGATGCCGTCGAGACGGAAGGGCGGCGTCAGGAACACTTCGAGCACCAGCAGATTCAGCTGGCGGTGATCAATGCGCAGAGAGCCGTCGTCATCGAGCTACGGGACGCCGCCGAGATCAACGACGCGACGCTTCGCACGCTTGAACGGGAGCTCGACCTTGAAGAGCTGCGCATGGAGGCCTGAGCCTTACAGCGCGGGCGGCAACCCGAACTGCGGGAATAGCGATGACCCGAAGGTCGTGATCTCGGCGATCTTGCCGTCGCGGATCCGCAGCACATCGAACTTGAATGCGCGGAAGATGGTGTCGCCCGGCTGCCGAAGATAACTGGCTGCGGTTGGCATGCGGTTGGCCATGGTTGGCAGCAGTCGCCACTCGCCATCTCTCAGCGCATTCGCGAGCAAGGGGCCGATGACGTCAAGTCCCTCGAACAGCATCGGCGCCGGCGGCATGGTGATCCGCAGGTCCTGTGCCGCGATCGAAACGGCCAGCTGCGCATCGCCCTGCTCGTGCGCGGTGATGAACGATTGGAGCAGCTCCTGCTCCTCCGCGCTGGGCGTGGGCGACGACCATTCGGATCGGCGTCGCGGCAGGTGCTCCTGCATCGTGGCGCGGGCCCGCTGGAGCGCGCTGTTCGCCGCCGGCACGCTCGTTTCGAGCATCGACGCGGTGTCCGTGGCCGGCCAGCCCAGGACGTCGCGGGCAATCAGCGCCGCCCGCTGCCGAGTCGGCAGAACCTGAAGAGCGGCCAGGAAGACCAGCTCGATCGTCTCCCGCTCTACCACCACCGCATCAGGCTGCTGGTCGCCCGGCACCATCTCCTCGAGGAGCGAGTCGGGGTAGGGCTGCAGCCAGGGCAGGTCACGGAACGTCTGCATGTGCTGGGCGCGGCGCGCATTGCGTCGCTGCGAGTCAATGCAGACGTTGGTTGCAATCCGGTACAGCCAGGCACGGAATCCGGAGGCGCCGGTCGCGTCACCGACCGCGCCGCCGGCGAATGTGTCGCGGCTGCGCCACGCGCGCAGGAAGGTCTCCTGCACCGCATCCTCGGCCTCGTCGAACGAGGCGAGCATCCGATAACAGTGGACGTGCAGCTCACGGCGGTGGCGCTCGGCCAGCGCCGCGAAGGCCGGCTCGTCACCGGGGATCTCGGCAATGACCTCATTCGCCACGTTCATGCCTCCGACTTCGATCGGTTGACCTCCTGGAGGAGCAGGGTGTTGCCGTCCGGATCCTTGATTGCTGCGAAGGTGTTGTAGTTGCTCCGCTCCGGATCCGGTCCTGCTATCTGCCCGCCCTCGCCGAAGTGGAAAAGCTCGCCCACCTCGGTCCCGCGGCTGACAAGCTCGGCCCGCGCGGCGTCGATATCGGGCACGACGATGTGCAGCCCATGCAGTGTTCCGGGCGCCATCTCGGGCGTGCGCATGAGGGTGACAGAGCAGGCAGAGCCCGGCGGAGTCAGCTGCACCACGCGAAAATCCTCTCCTGCGCTGTGGTCGACATCGACGTGGAATCCCATCTCTCCAGAGTAAAAGGCCTTGGCGCGGTCGACGTCCGACACCGGCACCACGATGAGCTCAAGCGTCCAGTTCACGATGTTGGTCTCCTCATGACAGGCATCGGTCGAAGGTGCCGATGTTCTGGTGATGAAACGACGCAGCGCCAGAAACTCATCGGTCCTGCGATGAGAGCTGTCCGATGAGTGCTGCCGGATGCTCGGTCGGGCCTGCTCAGGCCTGGATAGCACCTGGAGTGCTCACAGTGACGAAATCGGGCCAGAATCCGCTGTTTCGAGCACTGTGGGTTCTGAAACCGACTGCTTTCGGGCCGAACCAGTCGGTGTGAGTTCCTGAGGTGCTACGGCCACCGGTTATGCAGGGGAGATATGGTGTCGCGAACTTCCGGCCCATTTGGCATCAGGTCATACCGCGCCGTGCATGAAATGTGGTCGCTGAGGGCCCTGGAACAGCCTAGCGTCTCGGTACCATATCCACCCTGAAATAGGCGACGAGCTGGATAAGCGACGAGCTGGATAAGCGAGGAGGCCGGCCACGTTGGGCCGGCCTCATACCGCGGAACGAAGAGCTGACGACCTACATGAGGCCGACGATGTGTCCCTCAGGATCGGCGAAAAGCGCGATCTTGGTGTCGGCGGCGACCTCGGTCACCGGCATGATAACGCGTCCGCCGCTGGCGCTGACCTTGTCCAGGATGGCCTGGGGATCATCGGCATCGACGTAGAAGGTCACGTGGCCAGCGCCGCCATCCTGGGCGGCGCCGAAGCCGGCCGTCAGGTCGTCCTGGCGCAGCATGCCGTAGCCACCGGGATTGTTGGTGTCGAGGTCCCAGCCGAAGACGTCGCTGTAGAACTTCTGAAGCTTGGGGCCGTCCTTGCCCACCACCTCGACGTGAATGATCTTGTTGCCCATGATCGGTGTGCTCCTCGGATGTGATGGCCTATTTCAACCATGCGACGCGCGACAGGCGCGGGAATCGACATTCGCCGCGACAGTCGCCGACGGATGGCCCTGTAATCAGCGGGGAATACACTGTCCGGCATGACCACGACGATGCACGAACCATCCATCCAAGAGCTGCGGGCGGCCCTCCGCGGCGCGGTCCTGACACCAGGTGACGATGGCTACGACGAGTCGCGCCAGGCCTGGAATGCGATGGTCGACAAGCGGCCGCTGCTGATCGCGCAATGCCTTGATGCGGATGACGTCGCCACCGCCATCGCGCATGGACGACGGTATGGGCTGGAGCTGGGTGTGAAATGCGGCGGGCATAGCGTCCTGGGCCAGTCGATCCCAGAGGCAGGCCTCATGATCGACCTGTCGCGCATGAATGCGGTGCATGTCGATCCGCAGCAGCGACTGGCGCGCGTGCAGGGTGGCGCGATGCTGGGCGACATGGACCGGGCCACGGTGGAGCATGGCCTGGCCACCACTGCGGGAAATGTGTCGCACACTGGGGTGGGCGGACTGACGCTGGGTGGTGGCATGGGCTGGCTGGCACGCCAGGTGGGCATGGCCTGCGACAACGTGGTCTCGTACGAGATCGTCACGGCCGATGGCTCGCAGCTCACTGCATCGGCCAATGAGAACCCGGACCTGTACTGGGGCCTGCGCGGCGGGGGAGGCAACTTCGGGGTGGTGACCGAGTTCACCTTCCGCCTGCATCCGATCACCAACCAGGTCCTGGCTGTTGACTTCTTCTACCCGGCCGATGCCGCCCGAGGGGTGGTCCGCGCGTTCCGCGAGCTCGCAGACGGTGCGCCGGTGGAGGCAACGGTATCGGCCTGGATCGGGAATGCGCGACCCGCTCCATATCTGCCCGACGAGCTGATTGGAACCGAGATCGTCAACCTGGGCTACGTGTGGGTTGGCGACCCGGAGCGCGGCCGGTCCCTCCTGCCTGCCTTCCGTGCTGTTGCGGAGCCGATAGCCGAGTCGATCGAGGAGATGACCTACCTGGCTCTGCAGGCAGGCTCAGATGACCCGATGCGCTTTGCGCTGCGCCGCTACTGGAAGGGGCACTACCTCCGCGAGCTTCCGGACGAGGCGATCGAGGCGTTCATCGGACGCGGCGGGCCGACGGACGACGGTCTGCCGAAGGCGAACGGCATGCTGCAAGGGTATGGCGGCGCGATCGGGCAGGTGGGAATCGGCGAGACCGCCTTCAGCCATCGCGACGCGAAATTCGAGTTCATCACCATGGCAGGCTGGGAGGATCCTGCGGAGGATCAGGCCCAGATGGGTGCCGCGCGCCGCTTCGCTGCGGCCATGGAGCCGTTCGCCAGCGGCGTGTACGTCAACGGGCTATCCGACGAGGGCGCGGCCGGTGTCCGACACGCGTACTACGCCGAGACACTCGCGCGGCTGACCGCCGTCAAGGACCGATACGACCCCGACAACATCTTCCATCTGAACCACAACATCGCACCATCTGGCGCGGTCGGGGACTGAGGGTTCAGGCAGCGGCCCCTTCGACGGTCGCCAGCCAGGCCGCGATGGGCCGGCTGATGCCCTTCAGCTCCAGCTGCCTGGCCTGCATGCCGGCACTGGCAATCCCGGCTGCGGCCCGCGCTTCCTCGCTGATCAGCAGCTCGCGGCTGCCGGCCGCGGTGCTCAGGCGCTGCGTGAGATTCACCGCGTCGCCCAGGGCGGTGAAGTCCAGCAGACTGCCGGCTTTTCCGAGCACGCCGACATACGCAATGCCGGTATGCACCCCGATTCCCAGCGGAAGAGGTCGCGCCTCGGCGGGCAGCCCAGTGGCATCGACGGTGTCGTGCAGCAGACGGCGCGCCGCCTCGATGGCGCTGGCGGCGTGGTCAAGGCCACTGAAGCCGGGGATGAAGAGGGCGAGGATGCCATCGCCCATGTACTTGTCGATCATGCCGCCGGCGTCGTTGACATGGCGGGCGGCCATGGCATAGAAGGCATTGACCATCTTGCGGTAGGTGGCTGCCGGTAGCCGCTCTGCCAGCTCGGTCGAGCCGCGCAGATCGGCAAACAGCATGGTCAGCTCCACCTCCGCGCCGCCGAGGTCCTTCTCGAGCTGCCTCATGCACGCGCCGCACAATGTGGGATTCTTCTCCCACGGCCCGTATCCCAGCAGGTTCAGCACCGGGCCGAACGGCGCGCCATACGGCGCGTAGCACAGCTTGCAGCGGGAGTTGGAGGGAAGATTCTTGAACACCCGTCGCATGTTGCGCAGGGTGCTGTTGCCCTGGTGATCGCCGCTGAGCACGGCGCGCCACTGAGCCTCAGTCTGTGGGTCGACCGTGTTGACCTGGAGCTCGACTACGGGTGGCGGATCGGTGGCCATGGCCGAATCATGCCACTGCGGTCCAGAGACCGCCGCTGGATCCGTCCGGACCGCCGAACGGATTCAGAGCTCCGCGCCGAACGTGTCGCACTGGTTGGGGTCGCCCGTCTGCCATCCGCGGCGGAACCATTCCTGCCTCTGCGCGGATGAGCCGTGGGTCCATTGCTCCGGATTGACGTGGCCCTGGGTCTCCTTCTGGATGCGGTCGTCGCCGACCGCTTGAGCAGCGTCGATGGCCTGCCCGATCTGCGTGGTGGTGATCGGCTCCAAGTATTGCTCCTCTGCGTGGTTGGCCCACACCCCCGCATAGCAGTCGGCCTGCAGCTCGATCCGAACGGACTGCGACTTCGCGCCGGTCCCGGTACTCCCGCCGCCCAGCTGACCCGTCAGGTCCTGGATGTGGTGGCCGTATTCGTGAGCAATCACGTAGGCCTCGGCGAGCGGGCCGCCCTCGGCGCCGAAGCGGCTCTTCAGCTCATCGAAGAAGCCCAGGTCGATATAGACGTTCGCATCCTCAGGACAGTAGAAGGGGCCCACCGCGCTGGTCGCCTGCCCGCATCCGGTGCTTACCGATCCGGTATAGAAGGTGGTGGGCGCCAGCCGGTAGCCCCCGCCCAGCTCCTCAGACCAGTAGTCCTGGACGGCATTCACGAACCCAACGATGCGGCAGTCCTCGCGCTGGTTGGCGTCCTCGCCGGTCTTGCATTCCTGCTCGAGATCGCTGCCCTGACCGGTCCCGACAGTGGTGCCGTTCAGCAGCTCCGACGGGATCTGAGAGGGGTCGCCGCCGAGCAGCATCACCACGACCAGCAGGATCACGCCGCCCAGGCCGCCGCCCAGCGCCAGCGCTCCTCCGCCGCGTAGGTCGCGCACCTGTCCCGGATTGAGCCGGGCACCACGTCTGAAGGTCATGGCAGATCATTTCTCCAAAGAGCTGGTCCAACAGCTGGCAAGCGCCTGCAGACCGCAAGTCCCGCGCCAACTGCACCCCGGGGATCATCTCGTGAATCAAAGCCTTGATTCTCCACCGATCCGAGACCCTACGCTCGTGTCATGAGCGAGTCGGACCTGCTCGAACCTACCGACTGCAACGCATCCTTCACCAGCTCAGCCAGGAGGAACCGATGAGCACCGTCGCATCCAAGCCCGATGTCCTTGACTCCGACACCCACCGCCAGATGGGAGCACATCTGTTCAACCACGTGTGGGCGCTTCTGGAGACCGAGCAGCGCAGCGCCGAGCAGGACGACGAGATGCTGCACGCCGCTCATGCGTCGCGTTGGCACTGGGCTCAGACGGGCGTGCCCGACATGCGCCAGCGCCTGGCGGTCGGCGAGTGGCAATGCGCGCGGGTGTACTCCGTCCTTGGTCGCGGGGAGCCTGCCTTGCACCACGCCCGGCGATGCCTGGAGCTCGCAGAAGGCGAAGGGATCGAGGACTGGGCGGTTGCCTCCGCGTACGAGGCGATGGCCCGCGCGTCGCGCGTGGCGGGGGATCGAAAGGCCTTCGAGGAGTGGCGAGAACGGGCGCGCAGCGCCGTGGCAGCGATCGCCGAAGTTGAGGACCGTGAGGTCATCGAAAACGACCTGGC